>JBEKKW010000023.1:0-46030 GCA_050010495.1 Acidimicrobiales bacterium | reverse complement strand
GTTCAACCGCGCGCTGAGCTCGGCCAGACCGGCCACCCGCGAGGCGTTGGTCGCCCAGTCGACGCGGCCCGACAGAGTGTCGTCGGCCAGCACCGTCACCAACCGGGCGAACTGACCGTCGGTGCCGACCGCGAGGATGAGGAAGCCGTCGGCGGTCGTGACGGGGCCGTACGGGGCGATGCTGGGGTGATCGTTGCCCAGTCGCGAGGGGTTCTGCCCCGTCGAGAGATAGCCCTGGGCCTGGTTGATCAGTGCGCTCATCGTCGATTCGAGTAGCGGCGCCTCGAAATGTCGGCCGAGGCGGCCGCGCCCGCGCCCGACGATTCCGGCGAGCAGCGCGATGGTGCCGTACAGGCCGGTCACCACGTCGGCCAGCGGGGCGCCCACCTTCGTGGGGGTCCCGTGGGCATCCCCGGTCACCCCCATCAGCCCCGAACGGGCCTGGGCCAGGAGGTCGAAGGCCGGCAGGTCGGCGATCTCGCCGCCCGAGCTCGCGGGCGTGATGCTGACCCAGACGCAGTCCGGGTTCACTTCGCGCAGCCGCTCAACGCCGAGCGTCTGGACCTGGTGAGGAAGGAAGTTCTCCACGACGGCGTCGGCGAGGCGCACCAGCTCGACGACCTGGGCGTAGTCGTGCGGGTCGCGCAGGTCCGCGACCACGTTGCGCCGATGGCGGTTGACGGCGAGATAGTAGGTCGAGTCATCGCCGAATCGTGGTGGGGCCAGCGCCCGTACCGGATCGCCATCGGGGCTCTCGACCTTGATCACGTCGGCACCGAGGTCACCCGCGATCATGGCGCACAGCGGTCCCGCGAGGACCCGTGAGAAGTCCAGAACCCGGATACCCTCGAGGGGCAATCCGGTGCCGACGTTGCGTTCGTCGAGCGGCCAGGTCACCAACGACTCCCGCTGCACCCGCCCCAGCGTCCGTCCTTATGACACGCGGCCATTCCCAAGGTTCGGTCGCGGGCCATCACGTGTGCCGTTCTACTACAACGGATCCAGACTCCTGAGGCCCTCTCGATCATTACCGGGGACACGACCTGAGGGAAGGAAACGAAATACCGGCACAGAAGCGGCCGCGAGCAATAGAGCCGCCACGAAGCTTCCTCGATGAAAACCCTGCACGAACGCGTCGGTCACACCGCGTCGTGCGATCGCCTGCACGCTCAACGGCAAACGGGAGACGGCCATCTGGGCGCCCGCCATCGAGCCCTGGGCCACGCTGAGTTGATGGGCGCTCAGACCCATGCGCGCCAAGGTCGTTCGCACGGCCGGACCGAAATGTGACGAGAATACCGAGCCGATGAGGGCCACGCCGAGGGTGCCACCCAGTTCCCTGGTGGTCTCGTTGACCGCCGCGCCCGCGCCGATCTGCTCGGGGCTCAACGTGCCCATGAGGGCCGCCGTGGATGGGGCGGTGATCAGCGAGAACCCGGTCGCGAGCACGATCATCGCACCGATCACGGGGCCGAAGTACGCGGCCGAGGCGCCGATGGCCATCATCCACGCCATGGCCGTCGCCATGATGAGAAGTCCCGCACTGACGACGTAGCGCGCGCCGATTCGCAACGCCAGTGAGGCACCCACGGGCGTGATCACCATCGTCACAAAGGCGAACGGCAAGGTGTGCACGCCAGCCGAGAGGGCGCTGTAGCCGCGCACGAGTTGGAAGTACTGGGTGACGAGGAAGATGAAACCAAACAAGCAGAAGTAGCTGGCCGCAATGGTCCCCGCGCCCGCGGCGAAGATGCCGTTCTTGAAGATCCGCACGTCCAACAGCGGCGCCGTTCGACGCAATTCGTAACGGCAGAAGACCACCACGGCCACCGCGGCCAGCGCGAACAGCGTAAGAGTCGAGGTCGAACGCCAACCCCACGAGGGCCCTTGAATGATCGCGAGCACCAGGGCCGTGACGCTCACGGTGCCCAGCGCCAAGCCACCGAAGTCGAGCGATCGCGCGCCCGGTCGCCTCGATTCAGGTACGACCACCGAACTCGCCACAAGCGCGATGACCACGATCGGAATGTTGATCAAGAAGATTGACCCGAACCAGAAGTGGACGAGCAGCGATCCCCCAATGACCGGTCCTACGGCGATCGCCACGCCGGCGGTGGCGCCCCAAATCCCAAAAGCCTTGGCCCGCTCAGATTCGTCGTCAAATGTCGTGGTCAGGATGGAAAGAGTGGCGGGGAAGATAAAGGCCGCCGTGGCGCCCATCAACGCCCGGGCCGCGAGCAGCTCCGGCACGTTCTGCGAACGAGCGGCGAAAAATGAGAACACCGCGAAAGCAAAGATGGCCACCTGCATGACGCGCTTACGGCCCAGGAGATCGGAGAGGCCCGCACCAACTAACAGCAATCCGGCGAAGGGTAGCGAATAGCCATCGACGATCCATTGCAGCGAAGAGTTGGAGGCGTGAAGTTGGCGAGCGAGCGTCGGGAGCGCGACATTGACAATCGTGTTATCGATTACGACGAGGAATGCCGCCAGGCAGAGGACGGCCAGGATCTTCCAACGCCGGTCGTGCGTCGATCCACCCACGGGTCCCCCTATAGAACAATGTTCCACTAGTATAGAACACTGTTCTATACTAGACCCGTGGTCGACCGAATACTGCGAACCCCATCTCAACGAATCGGGCCCGAGGTTCTCAACGCCGCGTTGCAGATCCTGGACACGGAGGGGCCCGACGGACTCACCATTCGCGCAATCGCCAAGCGGGCGAACGTGGCGCCCATGGCCATCTACAACCACTTCAACGGCAAGAACGGCGTGCTGGAGATGATTTGGGTCGAGGGTTTTTCGACGCTCCAGGAATCACTGAACATCACGGGTGGCGATCCACCCCGTGACTTTGTCGCCTCAGCCCTCGCCTACCGAACCTTCGCTCTCGAGCATCGAGCGCACTACACCGTCATGTTCGCGCACCACTTCGAGGGATTCACACCATCAAACTCAGCGATCGAACTGGCCAACGAATCGTTCCAGATACTGGTCGAGCACATCAAGCGGTGCCAGAGCGTCGGCCTCTTCGAGGCCTATTCTGCGACGAACGCGGCCCAGATGGTCTGGTCGGCCTGCCACGGGTACGTATCGCTGGAGATGTTCTCCATAAACTTCTCAAGCGACCCCGAGGCCACCTTTCGGAGTCTGATTACCGGGCTGCTTCGAGGCTTGGGGCCAACGTAGGCAACTCGACACCAAGATCGCGGGGCCAGCGACCGAGTCGGTGCGGTCCCAACAGCATGTCGGTCATGTCGCGGCGAAGGTGCTCTTGGCGCCAGACCAGTTGCTCCTGGGCCGCCGCGAGAATTCGCCCACTGTCGGTGCACTCGCTGCGCCAGGTGGGGTCTAGGGCCAGGTCGAAGCATCGAAACGTCCCGTCACCGAATTGAACGTAGCTGACGTCGTTGCTCACCGATACCGTCAGGTTCTGGTTTCCAATCGATTGATCAAGGGTCCAGGCGGCGCTGTTCTGGCCGATCCAGTCACCCCGATAGTCCCATTCGTAATGGGCGGCGCTACGCCAGGCAACTGACTCGCCCGCCATGAGTTGGCTCAACGATCGCCCGTCGCACTGCGCGGACGGTCCGAGCGCCATCGCGTCGCAGAGCGTGGGCAGCAGGTCCACGTTCTCGCTGAAGGCGCTCACGGATCGCCCGGCCCACTTCGTTCGCGGGTCGCGCCACAGACCGAGGATGTGGTAGCTCTGGGGGAAGAATCCGAGCTTTTGGATGAGTCCGTGGTCGCCTAATTGGTCACCGTGGTCGGAGGTGACGACGACGAGCGTTTCCTCCCACTCGCCGCGGGCCTCGATCGCCTCGACGACGCGGCCCAGTTGGAAGTCGATCTCGCTGATCATGCCGTAGTACTGGGCCCGGA
This sequence comes from Acidimicrobiales bacterium, assembly GCA_050010495.1. Classification (GTDB taxonomy): domain Bacteria; phylum Actinomycetota; class Acidimicrobiia; order Acidimicrobiales; family RAAP-2; genus RAAP-2. Next base: position 42,145 of record JBEKKW010000023.1, on the reverse strand, counting down.
GCTTGCGCATCTTCGATTCGTCGGTCGGTGCGGCTCTGGTTCGCACGCCCATCGAATAGTCGTGCGTCGGGTGGCGGCGGCCCTGCTCAACTGGCGTGATTGGTAGTTCGACGTCGTCCGGGTCGTACATCGAAGAGAACTCCCCCGCTGCCGCGTAGGGCGGGTGCGGTCGCAAGTAACTGAGATGGGCGAACCATCCGCTCTCTTGGTCGACGAGCCACTCTACGAACCGGTTGGTCAAGAATCCACTGAGGGAGTCTCGCGCCGGTCGCTCCGGTTCGGCCCGCAGCAGCGACACCCAATCACCCGCGACGTCGTAACCCTTCGCGCGAAGGTAGTGGACCCAGCCGATTTGGTTCTCCGGCAGATAGAGGCCCACGGAGAAGCCCGGCAAGATGCCGTCGTAGTAGTCCAGCCGGGGGTCGTCAGACCCGCTGGCGTCGCGCGGATCGATCCCCTGATCGGTGTAGCCGAAGAGCGTCGGGTTATAGCCCGCCCGACGGGCCACCAGGGCCAGGTTGTCGAGACCCGACGGCAACGGCGTGCCGTTCGCGACCACCCGATTGTTCATCTGGTAGGTCCCGGTGTACAGGGCCGCCCGACCGGGCGAGCACGGGGCCGACTGCGAGAAGTGGCGCTCTAGGCGGACGCCCTCGCCCGCGATGCGGTCCAGTGTGGGCGTCTGGACCAGCGCGTGACCGGCGGCACCGTAACTGTCGCCGCGGAACTGGTCGAGCGTGATGAACAGGACGTTCACCGGCGCGACCGCTCCACGAAGCGGCGCAGATGCACGCCCAGGTCATCGACGACGTCCCACGTGTCGGGCACGAGGGCGGCCATCTCCAAGAATCCGTGGATCATCTGCTCCGCTTCGAGCAGCTCGACCTCGACGCCGAAGTGCTCGAGGAGGCCGGCGTAGGCCACGCCTTCATCGCGCAGGGGATCGAATTGGGCGACCAGCACCACCGCCGGCGGCGCACCGGATAGATCGTCGAACATCAGCGGCGTGACCCGAGGGTCGGTGTGGTCGCTCCAACCACCTAGATACTGACGATAGTCGTAACGCAAATGCTCCAGTTCGAACAGGTAGCCCGTGCCGTAGTCGTGCGATGACGCGGTGACCACCTCGGGCCCGAGCGTGGGGTATATGAGCACCTGGGCCGCGACGTTGAGGCCCTCGTGGCGAGTGAGGGCCGACGCGATGGCCGCCAACGACGCACCGGCCGAATCGCCCATGACGACCAATGCCGCGTCGGCGCCGGCGAACTCATCGAGATGGGTGGCGACGTGGCGCAGCGCATCGATGGCGTCGTCGACGGCCGCGGGGAAGGGATGCTCGGGGGCCAATCGATACTCCACCGCCAAGAAGCGCATCGCGGTGTCCGCGGCCAAGCGCCGACAGAGGGCGTCGTCGGTGTCGAGGTCGCCCATGACGAAGGCGCCCCCGTGAAAGAACAGGACCAACCCCGTGCCCCCGTCGCCGTAGGGCACGAAAAGTCGCGTGCGCAGCGTCCTTCCGGGTAGGGCGATCGTGCCTTCGACGACGGCCTGCACGGCCTGCGGCTCCCCGGCCAGGACCGCCGTGGCCGCTCGGAAGGCGTCGCGCCGCTCGGGAATGCTCATGGTCGCCGGGTGGGGCTGGGGCCGCTCACGTGCCGCGAGCACGTAGGGTTCGAGAGCCGGGTGGACCATGGCGACCTCCTCGGGCGAAGCCTAACGGGTGGGGGACGCTCAAAACGCTGGCCCGGGCGATCCGCGAGTGACGGACACCCGAAATCGCGACGTCGCCCCCATGCCTCGCCGCACGCACGGGCCCCGTCTCACGACGCCACCTAATGAACGGTAGAGCAAACGATAAGAACGGCCAGCCGCAGGCTCAATCCGCTCGCCACTGGCCGCGGTGCACCACCTGGTCGACGCCCTTGCGCCGCTGGGCGACCTGGCCACCCTGGGGAGCCAGGTCGGGCGAACGATAGCCCACGGCGATACCGCCGATCGGCGTATACGTCGAAGGCACAGAGAACTGTTCGCGAAAGGGCTCGATGTACTCGGGTTGTATGCCGAAGAAGCACGCGTCGAGACCTTCATCGATCGCGCTGAGCAAGATCAGCAGTGCCGCCATGCCCGTGTCGACGTACCAGTAGGGCACGGGCCAGCGGGCCTCCTCACGGTCCAGCCACCCCTTGTCCTTTTCGGCGTAGCGATCGAGGTACACATTCTTGTTGGCCAGCGGTACGACGACGAATGGCGCGTTCTGGATCGCCGGAGAGCCCTCGACGCGCGCCGGCACGAAGGGCCAGAATCGAGCGCGATCGGAGGCTTCGCTCAGGGCGAGGAAGGCCCAGCCCTGTGAGAAACCGGCTGACGGAGCGCGCAGGGCCGTGGCGAGTATGCGCTCGGCGACGTCTGGATCAATTGGCTGCGTCGTGAAATCTCGGACCATCCTTCGCCGCCGCACGACCTCGGAGAATTCCATCCGACAATGGTATCGAGAGGCGGTCGTCACGCGAGCCGTCGGGCGACACGCGGTACAGTCCATCCATGGTGATCACGACGGACGACCGTTCACACCGCGACGGCCCCGCGGCCCCTCGACGCCCGTTCGTCGCCCGGTCAATCGTTCGGCGCCACTGTTCGAGGGTCAAGGCCCGCGCACCTCGCGACGCATGAGCGTCGACGACCGCATGGGCGCGGCCCGCGAACAGTTGCGCGCCCGCCCCTACGGTGCGAAGGCCGGTGAATTCGTCCGATTCGCGCTCGACTCCAATGACGACGCCGTCGCCGGCATAGTCCGCAACGTGACGAGTGAAGGCTCGGCCGGCTGTGACGAATTTCGCCGTGGCCTCGACGCGGACATCGCGGACACCCTGCGACTGTTCGCGATGCGCCGCACGCTCCAGGGCCGCCGGTCGTCTTCGACCGGCGCTCTCTTCGACGCGATGGACGGCTGGGCTCTGTTGCCAACGATCAACGACATCGCGTGGGAGTCGTGGCTGAAGGCGTCGCTGTTCATCGCCCGATCGCTCGGCAACGACCTCGACATGATCGGGCGCCGTTTCGAAGAGGTGGGCGACGAATTGGTCGTCGCGCGCTTCGACGTCGCGCACCAGGCCATGGAGCGGGTACTCGAACTCGACCAATGTCGCATGACCGAAGTCAAGACGTCCTACGGTGTCGGATTCGTCGAGATGTTGGTGTTTCGCGAGGCTCCCCGTGGCGGTCTCTCACGCCCACCCAAGCTGGGTGACAATCGAATCGCGTACGAGCCGTCGACGAACCTGGCCCAACTCGCCGTCACGGTCGCTGACGGTTTCGATGCGACGGGCGAGGTCGTGACCGGCCCCATTGGCCAGGACCAGCTGGCCGCGACGTTCTTCTCACTCACCGCCGCCGGGTCCTACCTGCCCTGCGAGGGCTGTCTCAGTTTCGTCGCCGAACGGGACCACGATGGCCCCTCCTTCACCGTGTTCGTCGCGGAGCTGGGTGAGGAGAGCGATATCGAGGAGTTGGCCAGCTCCGCCGCGGACACCAACGAACAGAGCGTGGTCTACGACGACCGGCGCCTCATCTTGTTGAGCCCCCAGCCCAGTTTCGATGAGGCCGACGACGACCTTGACGACGGCGATACCAACGATGGCCGGCCGAGCGACAGCCTCAAGAAATTCGAGGACATCGCCCTCTCGGCGATCAACGAACCCGCGACGCGCTGACGGCCACCGAGGAGTTTCCTCGCCGCGGCCCTCGGGGAATGGTCCTTGGTGGCGTAAGCGCTCGATACGCCGAAGAGCCCCAAAACGCTCACCTACGTTGATTGGGCCGCACGGCTTTGGCGCCGCGCCGCCTCGCGAGTCACTGGAGCGGACGACCGGGCTCGAACCGGCGACCTCGACCTTGGCAAGGTCGCGCTCTACCAACTGAGCTACGTCCGCGTGAGGACCATTGTAGCCCACGCGGCGCGGTGAGCCAACCGCCTCCTTGACGCCGAGGCGAGAACTTCGAAGCGCGCTTGGGCTCGCGGGTGACGACGTGCAGGATACGGGCGTGACGCGAAGAACTTCGCGATACTCACGCGGGCGGCGCGTCGATCAGCAGATTCGCCTCCTCGAGCAGCAGATCGCGCAACAGAACAAGGTCGGGCATCTGCCGGGCGCAACCGAGCAGACCGAACTCCAGGGACTCGCCGAAACCGAGCACCGTGATGTTGAGCGAGAAATTGCCGATGAGCGGTCCGACCGGTGCGGCCGAGACGACGCGGTACCCGCTCAACCACAATGGGATCGGCGGACCGGGCACCGAAGAGATCATCACGTTGGCGATGGGCGGTATCCAATTGACGACCCCTGAGAGGGACGCGGCCCGTGCGCCGAAGGAGAGGGCCATGGGGCCAAGGACCCGCGGAATGCTTTGGAGGACCTTGGCGTTGCCGGCCCGATGTCGTGCGGTCGCCGTCGCCGCGTCGTTCGATATGGCGTCAAGTCGCCGGAGGGAGTCGGTGATGTCGGTGTGCAAACGAATCAGCTTGCCCGAGATCTGGTTGCCGAGTTGTGCCGACGTCTCGTCGCGCACGTTGATTGGCACGAAGGCCACCAGGTCACGTCCCAACGACTCGCCGCGGTGCTCGAGCAATCGCCGAAGGGCACCGCTCGACACCGCCATGACGAAGTCCGTGACCGAAGCCCCGCGAGCCTTCGAGGCCCGTTTGACCTCGGCCAGGGGCACTCGCAGGCGATGGAACTCCTTCTCCACTCCCGGCGCCGCGTTGAGCGAGGTGCGCTTCGCTTCGAAGATCGACGGCTGATCGCCGCCGCGGCGCATCGCGGCGTGCGAGAGGGTGACGATCACGAAGGCCCGGACCGCCCCGTAGAGGCGCGTCATCCACGAGGCGACGCTCTCGAGCACCAGTTTTGGCCGGGCCCGGATCCTACTCAGACCCAGTGCGAGCAGGCCGAGCGAACTGGTGACGGTGTCGTCGCCGGGTCCGTCAACGGCTGGTGCCGGGGCGCGGATCTCCGGTGAGATGTCAAAGAGGTTCGCAAAGGCCTCGGCGCCGGAGACACCGTCGGCGAGCGCGTGGTGGACCTTGAGCGCGAGGGCCGACCGTCCCCCCGACAGACCCTCGACGACGAGCAGCTGCCAGAGGGGACGACGGGGATTGAGTGGCCGCGAGAAGAAATCCGAGACGAGTCCGTCGAACTGCCCGTCGGTGCCCGGAGAGGGCACCGCCACGCGAAGCACGTGGCGCTCGAGGTCGATGCCGTCGTCGGGCACCAGGATCGGCCAAGTCATGTCGAAAGGTGCTCGCACGACCCGCTTGGTGAAAATCGGGATCTCGTGGATCCGCGCGGCCACGGTCGAGCGAATCAACTCGAAGCGGTCCTTCTCCCCGGCGTCTCCCGGTTCCAGTTCGACCACCGCGCCGATGTTCATGGACGAACCGGCCACCTCGAGCAGGATGAAGGCGCTGTCGAGCGGATCGAGGAACTCGGTCATCGGCCCGTGCTGCCGAATCCTTCCTCGCCGCGCGTTGCTTCGGGAAGGACGTCGACCACGCTGAAGGTGGCCGAGACCACCGGCGCGATGACCAGCTGGGCGATGCGGTCACCGCTGCGCACGACATAGTCGTTGACGGGATCGAGATTCACCAGCGCCACGCGCAACTCGCCGCGGTAGCCGGCGTCGACGAGTCCGGGCGAGTTGATGCACGTCACCCCGTGGTTGGAGGAGAGCCCGCTACGCGGCAAGACGAGTCCGGCGTAACCCTCGGGGATCGCCACGGCGACGCCCGTCGCCACCAGCGCCCGTCCCCCACCGGCCGCGAGGACGCACTCCTCGACCGCGACCAGATCGCACCCGGCGTCCCCGTCGTTGGCGTAATTGGGAAGGACGGCACGTTCGTGAAGCAGTTTCGCGAGGATTTCCATCGCCCGAAGGCTACCCGTCGACTCGCCGTGGCACGAAGGAACGGGTTTACTAGTCTCGCATCGTGCTGGTGTGGATGGATCTGGAGATGACGGGCCTCGAGCCCGAGCGTCACGTCATCGTCGAGATCGCTACCGTCGTGACCGACGACGACCTGGTGATCGTGGCCGAAGGGCCCGACCTGGTGCTGCACGCCTCGCCCGAGCAGCTGGCCCACATGGGCGATTTCGTCACCGAGATGCACACCAAGTCCGGCCTACTCCCCCAAATATCGGCGTCAACGATCACGGTGGCCGAGGCCGAGGCGGCCACGCTCGCCTTCGTCCAACAGCACGTTCCCGAGGCGCGCACCGTGCCCCTCTGCGGCAACTCGATCGGCACCGACCGGCGGTTCCTGCAGGATTACATGCCCACCCTCGAGGCCTACCTGCACTATCGCAACGTCGATGTCTCGACGATCAAGGAGTTGGCCAAGCGCTGGTACCCCGAGGTGCTCGACGCCATGCCCGAAAAGGAGAGCGCCCATCGGGCCCTCGACGATGTGCGCGAGTCGATCGCCGAACTCAACTACTACCGCGGCGCCCTGTTCCTGCCCAGGCCGAGCGGCCCGGCGGGACCGTGATGGACGGTTCGCCCCTCTCGGTCGCCGACGCCGACGCGCAGATGACCGCGCCCGGCCAGATATTCGAGACGGAGCGGATCTCCCTCGACACGGTGGCGATGACCGTCTGGAAGAACGCGCCGGCCAACCTTCGCCAGGTGCTCGACCTCTCACTCAACCACGCCGCGCAGGAGTTCTTGGTCTACGAGGGACAGCGTTACACCTTCGAGCAGCACTATCGCCTCGCCTCGAGCCTCAGCCGGCGCCTCGTCGAGTACGGCGTTGCCAAGGGGGACCGCGTCGCGGTGATCGCTCGCAACCTGCCCCAGTGGGTCATGGCCTTTTGGGGCGCCGCCGCGTGCGGGGCCGTCGTCGTACCGCTTAACGCGTGGTGGTCGAGCGAGGAGTTATCATACGGCCTTTCCGATTCGGGCACCTCGGTCGTCTTCGTCGACGAGGAACGATTCGAGCGCCTGCGCCCGGGGCTAGAGGAGATCGACGGCCTGCGCACGGTGGTCGTGATCGGTGACGGTGAGGGGCACGCGCCGCCTCGTCTCAATGGCGACGGTCACGTCGAGGTGATCGGCTTCGACGACTTCGTGGGCGAGGTCGACGGGGCCGCGACGCCACCGGACGTCGCCTTCACGCCCGAGGACGACGCCACGATGTTCTACACCTCGGGGACCACCGGCCGCCCCAAGGGCGCGGTCGGCACCCATCGCAACGCCGTGACCAACATGATGAACATGTTTTACGTGGCCCAGCGCCAGACGTTGCGCTTCGGCGACCTCGAACCCGACGCGCTCTCGCCGGGCTCGAGCGCCTTCTTGCTGAACGTGCCGCTCTTTCACGCCACCGGCTGCCTGTCGGTGATGATTCCCAACACCGCGGCCGGTGGCAAGTTGGTGATGACCCACCATTTCGACGCCCGCCAGGCGCTCGAGCTCATCGCCAGCGAACGAATCTCGCACATCGGTGGCGTGCCCACCATCGCCATGCAGATCCTCGACCAGCCGGACTTCGCCTCCTACGACACGTCGAGCATCCGCAGCGTCTCCTACGGTGGCGCCCCGGCGCCACCCGAGCTGGTCAAGCGGATCTGCGCCGCTTTCAAACTCGGCCGGCCCGGCAACGGCTACGGCCTCACCGAAACCTCCGCAGCGGTGACGATGAACGCCGGCGCCGACTACGTCGCGCGACCGGCCAGTTGCGGCACGGCCCTGCCGGTCTGCGAGCTGGCGATCGTGCCCGAGGACTTCGAGGGCGACGAGCCGACCGACGACCTGGCGCGAGGGCCCGACGTGGTGGGCGAGCTCTGGATCAAGGGCCCCAACGTCGTCAAGGGCTACTGGAGGAAGCCCGAAGAGACCGCCGCCTCCTTCTCCAAGGGCTGGCTGCACTCGGGCGACATCGCGCGCATCGACGACGAGGGCTTCGTCTTCATCGTCGATCGGGCCAAGGACATGATCATCCGCGGCGGCGAGAACGTCTACTCGGTGCTCGTGGAGGCGGCGATCTTCGAACTGCCCGAAGTGGCCGACTGCGCGGTGGTCGGGCTGCCCCACCCGACCCTCGGCGAGGAGGTGGCGGCCGTCATCGTGCTGCGACCGGGTCGTACCATCGAAGCCGAAGAGGTCACGCGCCACGTGGCCCAGCGGCTCGCCCGATTCTCGGCCCCCACACGGATCTTCTTTCGCAGCACGCCCCTGCCGCGCAATCCCCAGGGCAAATTGCTCAAACGGGACCTGCGCACTTCGCTCTCCGAACTACTAGACCAGGCGGGCTGAGCCCGGCGACGAACGTTGCGGCCGCCGGCGCGACGAACTCGTTACTTGTTGGGCTGGGGGGTGACCCTCAGGTAGTCCTTCACCTTCTTGAAACCCTTGGGGAACTTGGTCACGGCGTCCTCGTCGCTGATCGAGTTGACGATGATGACGTCGTCGCCGTCGGTCCAGTCCACGGGCGTGGCGACGGAGTAGTTGGCCGTCAACTGCAGGGAGTCGAGCACCCGCACGATCTCGTCGATGTTGCGCCCCGTCGACGCCGGGTAGGTCAGGGTGAGCTTGACCTTCTTATCCGGTCCGATGACGAAGACGCTGCGCACGGTCAGCGTGTCGTTGGCGTTGGGGTGGATCATGTCGTAGAGGTCGGCCACCTTGCGCCCCTCGTCGCCGATGAGCGGGAAGTTCAGCGCCGTACCCTGGGTCTCGGCGATGTCGGCCTTCCACCTCTCGTGCGACTCGACGTCGTCGACCGAGACGCCGATGATCTTGGTGTTGCGCTTGTCGAAGTCGCCCTTGCGCGCGGCGAAGCCGCCCAGTTCGGTCGTGCACACCGGCGTGAAGTCCTTCGGATGCGAAAAGAGAATGCCCCAGCCGTCGCCGAGCCACTCGTGAAAACTAACGGTTCCTTCGGTGGTCTCCGCGGTGAAGTCCGGGGCCACGTCGCCAAGGCGGATCGCCATGAATTGCTCCTTGCCTGAAAAGATGTCAGTCCCTTGACTGAACCCCCCCACTGTAGCGGTCAAATCTTGAATGTCAACAATGTCTAGTTGATTTGTAGATTTTGATTCCGACCGGCCAAAGCCTGTGAAACTGGTCGAATGGATGATCAAAGTGGGCCGAGCGTCGCGGCCTTCGACCTCGACGGCACGTTGACCGAGGGCGGCAGTGTCTTCCTCTGGCTGCGCTACCTCGCCGGCTCGGCGCGGGCCTACCGGGCCGCGCTGCGCCTCGCGGTGCCCCTGGCCGCGGGCGCGCTGCGCAGTGGCGCGAGTGCGGACCGGGCCAAGGAGCGCCTCTTTCGCTCGCTGCTCGCCGGGCGCGACGTCGAGGAGGTGAGGGCGGCGTCACACGACTTCGAACTGGAGCACCTCGCGCGCGCCGGACGTCGCGACGTGCTGGAGCGTCTCGCCTGGCACCTCGAACAGGGCCACGACGTGGTCATCGTGTCGGCCTCGCCACAGCTGTACGTCGACGTGGTCGCCGACGCACTCGGCGCGAGCGGCGGGCTCGGCACCCGCCTCGCGGTCGACACGCTCAATCGCCTGACCGGCGGCTACCTCGGGCGAAACTGCCGGGGCAGCGAGAAGCTCCGTCGGCTGCGCGAGTGGATCGACGCGCGCGGGTACGCGCGAGAGCCGGTCCTCTACGCCTACGGCAACTCGCGCGGCGACCGGCGCATGCTCGCCGAGGCGACCCACCCCTTCAACGTCGGCAGGCTGGGCCGTCTCGGGTCGCTGCGTCGTTACCCCCGCCCGCCGGCGCTCGCCGCTACTGCAGCTGAATGACGGCGCCGAGCTCGACGATGCCGCCCTCGCGCCCGTCGTAGATCACCTGGATCGTGGCGCCCTGCTCGCGCCAGGCGATCACGGTGTTGCCGTGGCTGTCGACGATCCCGACGTTCACGTCGTAGAGCCCGTCGATGAGCGGGATCTGGGCGAGGTCCACGCCGACCCGGTTGCGCCCCGGGCGCAGGTTGACCGGCGAACCCTGCGCGTCACTGCGGCTCACCAGGAGGCCGCTGCGCGTGAAGATCTCCAGCACGAAGTTGCCGCTGAAGGCGCCCTGAGAGGTGAGGTCCACGTCGAAGTGCATCCCGGCGCCACTGCGGACCTCGAACGAGCCCGTGGGCGTGGAGATGGCGTCGATGGAGACGCTGGATTGCACACCGGCGCGGTCGTGCTCGGCCGCGTCGTCGAGCAGGTGCTCGCGGAACGTCCGCAGCGACTCCTGGACCGGGCCGTCGGCGATGAGGTGGCCGTCCTCGAGCACCAGCGCTCGGTCGCAGACCTGTCGGACCTGATCGGCGTTGTGGGTCACCAACAAGATCGAACGTCCCTCGTCCTGGAAGCGAAGGATCCGGTCGAGGCACTTGGCCTGGAACTGTTCGTCGCCCACGGCGAGCACTTCGTCGACGACCAGGATGTCGGGATTGACGTTGACCGCCACCGCGAAGGCCAGGCGCACGTACATGCCGCTCGAATAGAACTTCACCTGGGTGTCGATGAACTTTTCGAGCGCGCTGAACTCCACGATGTCGTCGAAGATCGTGTCGACCATCCGGCGCGAGAATCCCAGTATTGCGCCGTACAGGTAGATGTTCTCGCGGCCCGAGAGTTCGTGCTGGAAACCCGCTCCGAGTTCCAGGAGGGCCGCCAAGCTGCCGCGCACCCTGATCTCGCCCGACGTCGGCTGCAGCACCCCGCAGATGCACTTGAGCAGCGTCGACTTGCCCGAGCCGTTCTGGCCCACGATGCCCACGGTCTCGTTGTCCGCGATCGTGAAGTTGATGTCGACCAGCGCCTTGAAGAGCTCGGTCGAGCCCGAGCGGGGGTGCAGCAGCCGCTCCTTGAGGGACTTGTGCCGTTCGTGGTGGATCTTGAAGTCCTTCGCGACCCCGTTGACCTCGATGACCGTCGTCATCAGAGCTCCGACTCGAAATTGCCTTCGAGCCGACCGAAGATCGCGAGCGCCACGAAGAAGAACGCGATCATGATCGCGAGCAGACCGAGGTTCAGATATAGGAACGTCGATATCGGCCAGGTCGGCAAGGTATTGAGCGCCAGTCCCGTCGCGGTGCTCTTGACCACCGTGGCCACATAGAAGACGCGCTGAAAGGTCAGCACGATCAACGTGATGGGGTTCAAGAAGTAGAGCCACGCGACGCCGTGCGCGTGCAGCTGGACCGAGATCCTCTCGTAGGGATAGACGATCGGCGTGAGGTAGAACCAGAGCATCAGCGACACCTCCATGAGGTGCTTGACGTCGCGCAGGTAGACGTTGAGGGCCGACATGATCATCGCGACCGACGCGGTGAACAGGTAGAGCGCGACGAAGGAGATGGGCAGAATCCACATGAAGGCCCACGCCGGAGAATGGCGAAAGATCAACAGCACCAGCGCCAGGACGCCGAGTTGGATGGTGAAGTAGACCACGGAGGCGCCCACGTTGGCCAGCGCCAGGATCTCACGGGGGAAGGAGACCTTCTTCACCAGCGAGGCCCGGTCGACGATGACGCCGGTGGCGGTGTTGACGGCGCCCTGGAACAAGTTCCACACGATCAGGCCCGAGAAGAGGAAGATGAAAAAGTTGGGTACGCCGTTCTTGAGGAATGTCGAGAACACCAGGTAGTAGATGCCCAGCGTCAGCGCCGGCGAGATCATCGACCAGAAGATGCCCAGCACCGAGCTCTTGTACTTGATGCGGATGTCCGAGGTGATGAGGCTCATCAAGAGCTCGCGGCTCGAGCCCAGATTGCGCAGGCGCGTCACCAGGTTCGGCCGGGCGCTCATCACGCGAACGGGAGCGTCCTCGATCGGACGCCGCGGGGCCCCCGCCGGCGTGGGGTTGCTCACTAGACCCCTTGGCGAATCGCCGAACGATCGATTACCGCGTCGATGAAGCCGTACTCGAGCGCCTCTTGCGCCGTGAACCAGCGGTCGCGGTCCGAATCGGCCTCGATGCGCTCGACACTCTGTCCGGTGTGAAAGGCGATGCGCTCGGCGAGCACGTGCTTGGAGTAGCCGATCTGCTCGGCCTGGATCGCGATGTCCGAGGCCTGGCCCTGCATGCCACCCATGGAGGGCTGGTGCATCAGGATGCGGCTGTGCGGCAGCGAGAACCGCTTGCCCGGGGTGCCGGCGCATAGGAGGAACTGACCCATAGAGGCCGCGATCCCCAGGCAGATCGTGCGGATGTCGCAATTGACGTACTGCATCGTGTCGTAGATGGCCAGACCGCTGAAGACGATGCCGCCGGGAGAGTTGATGTAGAGGCTGATATCGCGGTCGCGGTCCTCCGCCTCGAGCAGCAACAGTTCGGCGCAGATGCGATTGGCCGTGTCCTGGTCGACTTCGGTGCCCAAGAAGACGATGCGTTCGCGGATAAGTCGCTGATTTAGGTCATTCGCGCCGAAGCCTTCGGCCATGGATGTCGTATTCATGCGACCAATCTACCGTGTGAGGCCCGGAACTCTTCAGATGGCGGCGTAGAATGAGGACTCTTGCGGGCGTGGCGGAATTGGCAGACGCGCTGGTTTTAGGTACCAGTTCTTCGGAGTGTGGGTTCGAGTCCCTCCGCCCGCACCAAAGACGTAACCGGTAAGTGGCTATTGGTCGCTCGCTCTGCTAGCGTGGTCTTTGCTGTTTCGCCGCATTTTGCGGTAGAGACCGATTCGACTTTGACATTTCGAGTTGGGCTCATCTCAACTCGTAGGAGTCATATGTCTGTGCCCTTCGCCGACCTCGGCGTGCCATCGAACCTCGTGGAACGCCTCGCGGCCCGTGGTATCACCGAAGCCTTCCCCATCCAGGAGGCGGCCATCCCCGACGCCCTCGCCGGGCGCGACGTCGTCGGCAAGGCGATCACCGGGTCCGGCAAGACGCTGGCCTTCGGGCTACCCCTGATGGCCCGCCTGACCAAGGCCCGCCCGCGCAAGCCCGTGGCCCTGGTGTTGGTGCCGACGCGCGAGCTGGCCGCCCAGGTCCAAAAGGAGCTGGCCCAGCTGACCGAGGACCGAGGACGCCGCGTGATCTGCATCTACGGCGGCACCTCCTACAACGTCGCGCGCAAGGCCCTCAACTTCGGCGTCGACGTCGTCGTCGCCTGTCCCGGACGGCTCGAGGACATGCTCGAACAGGGTGCCCTCGACCTGTCCAGCACCACTACCGTGGTCGTCGACGAGGCCGACCGCATGGCCGACATGGGATTCCTGCCCGCGGTGCGGCGCATCATCAGCGCGACCTCGCGCGAGCGCCACGTCATGCTGTTCTCGGCCACCATGGCGCCGGACATCAAGTCGCTCATCAGAGAGTTCACCCGCGACGCCGCCATCCACGACGTGGTCGGCGACGAGGCTCCCAACGACGTCGACCACTTCTTCTGGCGCGTGGCGCGCGACCAGCGCCCCCAGATCACGGCCGACATCGTCGAGGAGTACGAGCGGGCCATCATCTTCACGCGCACCAAGCACGGCGCCGACCGATTGGCCCGTCAGCTCGAGGAGCGCGGCATCTCGGCCGTTCCCCTTCACGGCGACCGCACCCAGGCCCAGCGCGAGCGCGCCCTGCGCAGCGTCAAGAGCGGCCAGATCCGGGTGCTCGTCGCGACCGACGTCGCGGCTCGGGGCATCCACATCGAACTGCTGCCCGTGGTCGTGCACTACGACCCGCCGGCGCAGGCGACCGACTACCTGCACCGCTCGGGTCGCACCGGTCGCGCCGGCGCGACGGGGGCCGTCATCTCGCTGGTCGGCGAAGACGTCGTCGGTCAAGTCAAGCGTCTGCAAAAGGCGCTCGGCATCGCGACGAACCTCGAGTCACGTGAGGACGCCACGGCGATCCGTCTCGGCGCCGTAGACGACGTCGTTGCCTCCGAGCGGCTGGACGAGCGCGGCAAGGGACGCCCGGAGCGTCCCGCGCGCGATCACGACCGCGGTCCGCGCAGCTTCGAGCGGCGCGAGCCGCGTCCGCGCAGTTCCTTCGAGCGCACCGAGCGGCCGGCCCGCGCGACGCGCACCGCCAGCGAGCGCACGCGCGAGCCCGCCGTGCGAGCGCGCAGTGAGCGACCCTACGCGCCGCGCGGCGCCGACTCGGCGACGTCGCCCCGCGGTGAACGAACCTACGGCGACCGCGCCGCCCGAAGCGAACGGACCAACGATCGCCAGAGCGTGCGTTTCGTCGACCGTGGCACGACGCCCCGGCCCGCGCGCAAGGACAAGGAGGCGGTCGTGAGCTTCTTCAACGACTCCAAGGGTTTCGGCTTCGCCAGTGACGACAAGGGTGACGACCTCTTCATCCACTTCTCGAACATCCTGGGCGACGGCTTCAAGTCGCTCTCCCAAGGTCAGACCATCACCTTCGAGGAGGCCACCGGTCCCAAGGGCCGCGAGGCCCGCAACGTGCGCGTCGTCGGCGGCGGTCGTCAACGCCGCTAGTCGGCTGATCGAACTCGGGCCATCACCATTGGTCGGCGGCTAGTGTCGCGACGTGAGCGAGAAGCCATTCGTTGAGCCCCACCTCGGCGCGGCGCCCGACGACCTCGTCGTCGAGGAGATCGTCGAGGGTACCGGCGACGAGGCCCGCGACGGCCAGACCGCCATCGTGCACTACGTCGGGGTCGCCGCCTCGAACGGCGAGGAGTTCGACGCCTCCTGGAATCGCGGCGACACCTTCTCCTTCCGCCTCGGCGCCGGTCAGGTGATCGCCGGCTGGGACCGGGGCGTCGCCGGCATGCGCGTCGGTGGGCGGCGACGCCTGGTCATCCCCGCCCACCTCGGCTACGGCAGCCGCGGGGCCGGCGGCGTCATCGCCCCCGGGGAGACCTTGATCTTCGTGGTCGACCTGGTCGACGTGCGCTAGTTGAGCGTGCGCAGCGAGGCGTCGATCGCCAGCATGCGCTGGTAGTCCCCGTAGCGCTCGCAGCAGATCTCGCCGAGCAGCCGTAGCCGATCACAGGGGTCGGCCAGACCGAGGACCTTGAACTGGTCGAGCGTCGACATCGGCGTCATCGAGCACAGCTGCCAGCTGCGCACCCGGGGATCGGCGTCCATGGCGCAGTTGGATTGGATGCACTCATCGGCGTTGACCTCGCTCTGCAGCGCGCGCAGGGCCCGCACCGTCGATTCGGTCATCTTGAGCAACGCGGCGTCGATCTCGCACTCCACGCAGTCGCGTTCGCGCACCACCGCCCGGGGGTAGGGCGCATCGTCGAGCCACTGCGTGACCTCGACGCAGTGCACGCCTTCGACGAGGATCAACGTCTTGCCGTCGTCGAAGGTCTGTGCGGCCAGGATCTCCACCATCGTGCCGATATGGTGGCGTTCGTCGCCGCCACCAACCTCGGAGCCGCGCGCAATCAGGCAGGTGCCGAAGCGCCGTTCCTGCTTCAAGTCGATCAGCATCTGCTGATAACGGGCCTCGAAGACGTAGAGGCCAAGCTGCTGATGGGGGAAGACAACCATGCCGAGCGGGAACATGGCAATCTCTCGGCTGGTCACCAATCCAGCCTAAAGGTGAACGTTGTGTGAACGAACTCAAAAAAAATAAGCGAGTTCTTCGACAAGCCGGTGCAGGGCCCGGGAGCGGTGCGACAGGGAGTTCTTCTCCGTCTCGCTCATCTCGGCCAAGGTGCGACCGTGCCCGTTTTTGGGCGCAAAGACCGGGTCGTAACCGAATCCCCCTTCACCGCGCGGCGACGTCGTGATCTCCCCCTCGAGCTCACCGCGAACGCACAGCGAGGTGCCGTCGGCCAGGACGACGGCGATGACCGTGGCGAATCGCGCGTCACGGGGCCCGCCGACGGCGCCGAGTTCCTCGAGCAACTTGGCCACGTTCTGCTCGTCGCTGGCGTCCTCGCCGGCGAAGCGGGCGCTGTGCACGCCCGGTCGACCGTCGAGCGCGGCCACGAACAGGCCGGTGTCGTCGGCGATGGCCGCCATGGCGGTCGCCGCGGCGAGCGCGCGCGCCTTCAAGAGGGCGTTGCCCTCCAGGGTCTCCTCGGTCTCTTGCACCACGGCCACGTTCGACGGGCGCGCCACCAGGTCGATGCCGAGCGGGGCGAGGATGGCGCGCATCTCCTGCGCCTTATGGACGTTGGCCGTCGCGAGGACGAACTGGCTCACGCCGAGCGCGGGGGCGGCGCCGTGGCCAGCAGGTCGCGTTGGGCCCGATGGATCTCGGCGATGCCCCCCGCGGCGAGGTCGAGCAGCGCGTCGAGCTCGGCGCGGGTGAAGGCCTCCTGCTCGGCGGTGCCCTGCACCTCGACGAATCGGCCGGAGCCGGTCATGACGACGTTCATGTCGGTGTCGGCCCTCGAGTCCTCCTCGTAGGGCAGGTCGAGCATCGCCACCCCCGCGACGATCCCCACCGACACCGCCGCCACCGAGTCGCTCAGCGCGTGTTGACGGAGCGTGCCGGCCTGGACGAGGCGGGTGATCGCGTCGTGCAACGCCACGTAGCCACCGCAGATCGACGCCGTGCGGGTCCCGCCGTCGGCCTGCAGGACGTCGCAGTCCACGGTGATCTGCACGTCGGGCAGCAGTTCGAGGTTGGTGACGGTGCGCAGGGAACGTCCGATCAGTCGCTGGATCTCCTGGGTGCGCCCGGACTGTTTGCCCTTGGCCGCCTCGCGACTGGCCCGTTCGGGGGTGGAGCCGGGCAGCATCGAGTACTCCGCCGTCACCCATCCCCGGCCCGTGCCCCGCAGCCAGCGAGGCACGTCCTCCTCGATCGACGCGGTGCACAGCACCCGCGTGCGCCCGAAGCTCACCAGCACCGAACCGGCCGCCATCTCGGTGAAGTCACGCTCGAAGGAGAGGGGACGGGCCTGGTCGGGCGCGCGTCCGTCGGCTCGTAGAACTGGCATGGTGCTCCTTCGGCGTGGCGTGGTCAGGCCATGGTAGAGGAGATCGACGCGAACCGATCAGAAGTAAATGATCTGCTTGGCCCGCTCGACCACGACGTCGAGGTCATCGCTCCAGGCCCCGGTCGAGAGGTACTTCCAGCCGTCGTCGGAGGCCATGGCCACGATGGTGGCCGTCTCGTCCTCGGGAATGGTCGTGGCGCACTTGACGGCGCCGGCCATGATGGCGCCCGACGAGATCCCCACGAACAGCCCGACGTCGGTCAGGCGCCGGGTCCACTCGACGGACTCGCGTGGTCGCACCACCACACGGCGATCGAGCAGTTCGGCGCCGTGGTTGTCGAGGAAGATCGGCGGGATGTAGCCGTCGTCGAGGTTGCGCAGCCCGTCGACCATCTCACCGCTCGGTGGTTCGACGGCCCAGACCTTGACCTGGGGCCGCTGCTCCTTGAGGTAGCGCCCGGCGCCCATCAGGGTGCCCGACGTGCCGAGTCCGGCCACGAAGTGGGTGATCTCGGGCACGTCGCGCAGGATCTCCGGACCGGTCGTCTCGTAGTGCGCCAGGGGGTTGGCCGGGTTGGCGTACTGGTAGAGGAAGACCCAGTCGGGGTTCTCCTCGCTCAGCCGCTGGGCCAGGCGCACGGCGCCGTTGGAGCCCTCCGCGCCCGGCGAGTCGATCACCTCGGCGCCCCAGACGTCGAGCAGTTGGCGCCGCTCGGGCGAGACGTTCGACGGCAGCACGACCTTGAGGTGGTAGCCGCGCAGCCGGCAGACCATGGCCAGCGCGATGCCGGTGTTGCCCGACGAGGGCTCGAGCAGGACCTGGTCGGGCTTGCCGGCGATCAGCAGGCCGTCGCGTTCGGCCGCGTCGACCAGCGCCAGCGCGATGCGGTCCTTGACCGATCCGGCGGGGTTACGGCCTTCGAGCTTGGCCAGGATGGTGACGTTGGGCCGGGGCGAGAGGGCGCTCACGTCGACCACGGGCGTGTCGCCGATCAGGTCGAGCACGGACGCGTATCGCGCCACTAAGCGGCTCCCCCGGCCACGGCGGGCAACAGGGTGATCTCGTCGTCGGACTCGACCGGGGCGTCGACGCCCCCGAGGTAGCGCACGTCGTCGTCGTTGACGTAGACGTTCAGGAATCGATGCAGGGTACCGTCGTCGTTGAGCAGTTGTCCCCTGGCGGCCGGAAAGTTCGTCGTCAACTGGTGCAGCACGGCGCCGATGGTGGCGCCGTCGACGACCACCGAGGTGACGCCGCCCATGGTCGAGCGGAGCACGGTGGGGATTCTCACGGTTGCCGACATTGGGGCCCCTTTCGCGGGTGGGCTAATACATGACCAACTGGGTCAAATTTAGCATCAATAGGCCGCGCCGTGACAAGAAATTTCTCCCGGGCCCGGTAACGGGCTGGCGAGCGCCCGACGACGGACGCGTCCGGCGACGTGGCGGCCGGCGCTAGGTGATCTCGATGGGCTCTTCGTCGACGACGCCGCCCTCGATGCGAAAGCTGCGCAGGGCGATCGCCTCGTCGCGAAACGAGACCAGGACGTAGTGCCACGAAGGGTCCGGCGCCTGCATGACGTCGGTGGGGCTGGGGTGGGCGTCGGTGTGGGTGTGCGAATGAAAGACGCCCATCACGCTCAAATACGCCTCGTCCGCGCGGCGGTAGGCGGCCAGCAACACGCGACTGTCGATCTCGTAGAGCTTCGCCGAGTCGGCGACGTTGGCACTGGCCAGGACCTCGTGCACCACTCCTTCGGGCGTGCCGAGCAGCAGACCGCAGCCTTCGATCGGCAGTGCCCGCACGCAGGTCGCGACCACGGTATCGCGCTGGCCCGGACTGAGTGTGAGCACTCCGTCACCCTACCGACGCCAGACGAAACGCCCGCTCAGTACGCTGAAGTCGTGGCTCGAGCCAAACAAATCCAGGAACGGCGCGCCAAAATCAAGGCCGAGGGCGCCTCCGGCGACCGGGTGGTCGCCTCCAATCGCCGCGCCCGCCACGACTACGACATCGTCGAGACCTTCGAGTGCGGCATCGTGCTCTCGGGATCGGAGGTCAAGTCCCTGCGCGAGGGTAAGGCCCAGATCGCCGACAGCTACGCCCGCATCGACGACGGCGAGTTGTGGCTCTTCGCGATGCACATCCCGCCCTGGAGCTACGCGGTGGGTTTTGGGAGCCACGATCCCGACCGCAAGCGCAAGCTGCTCGTGCACCGGCGCGAGCTCAACCGCCTGCACAACGAGACGCGCACGCAGCCGCTCACCCTCGTGCCGCTCTCGCTCTATTTCAAGGACGGCCGCGCCAAGGTCGACCTGGCCTTGGCGAAGGGCCGACAGATGCACGACCGTCGAGAGGCCCTCAAGAAGCGCGACGCCGAACGAGAGATCGCGCGCAGCGTGCGCAACCACGAGAAACTGAGCTAGCCCCGCCCGCGAGCCGGACGGTGCGAGCCGGTAGGCTGGTGTATCGGCCAGAGTGGTCGAACGGTGCACGAGGGGATGATTGGTTTCGACGATAGTCATCAAGGTGACAGAAGCGAGCCGTGGTCTCCGGAACCACGTTAAAGAGCCGGAACAAAAATAAACGCCAAGCCTCAGCTTGCGTTTGCTGCTTAGGTAGCAACGTCCGCCTTCACCCAGCCCTGCGGTGGAGATATCGGGCGTCATAATGTAGGGCTTACCGTCGCGACTCGTTAGTGGTGGCGTCGGGACACTTCAGCTAACTACGGAACGTCGCCGACGCTGGCAACAGTGACGCTCCCGACAACCTCCTGCTAGCTGCGCTCGGAGAAGAATCACCAAGAAGCTACCGGACCGGGGTTCGATTCCCCGCATCTCCACCATCACATTCGCCCTCTCGGAACCACGGAGTGCTCCCGGCGGTGCTATATACCCTCGAAGCCGCGTGACCGGGCTCGGCATCGCTGAGCGACACGTGGGTAGCGTCATGGGTGAAGCGGCGCGGGCCGACCTGACCCCTATGTCTGATACTGACGAGAGCCGCCAACGGCAAGAGAAGGTGACACGGCGTGCAACACCAAGGTATCCACTACGACACGGGGACGACGTTCCGAGGTCCCGGTTACGCGGTCTCGACACGCAGAGCAGACCTCGACATGTCAGAGGTGCGGCGCGAACTCGAAATCATTCGCGACGATCTGCACGCCAACGCCGTCCGTGTCGGCGGCAGTGACATCGCTCGGCTGACGGCCACCACGGACGTCGCCCTCGAGCTCGGGCTCGAGGTGTGGTTCTCACCGGCCTTCTTCGAGTACGAGGCTCCCGAAACCACGTCCCGGCTCGTGGCGGCCGCCCACGCGGTGTCCGCGCTGGAAGCCTCCCACCCAGGCCGTGTGATCTTCATCGCCGGTGGCGAGTTGACACTCTTCATGCCGGGCCTGGTCCCTGGCAAGACCATCGAGTCGCGCCTGAGCGCTCTGAAGGCCGATCCGTCGCTTCTTCACAACGGGAAGCTCAATGAGTACCTCGCGGGTCTCGTGGCGGTGCTGCGCGAGACTTTCGCGGGCCCGCTCATCTACGCGTCGCTCCCCTTCGAGCAGGTGGACTGGTCGCCCTTTGACTACGTGGGCCTCGATCACTACCGCGAGGCCCGCACGAAGGACCGCTACGTGGAGATGCTCCAACCCTTCCTCTCCAGTACCAAGCCAGTGATCGTCACCGAGTTTGGGATGCGCACCTTTCGTGGGGCGGAGAGTTCGGGCGCCCTCGGCTTCGGGGTCACCGACACCACCCGGTTGTATCTCCATACGCTCCCGCTGATCGGGCGGTTCTTCCGGCCCCGCCTGCGTGGGATCTACGAACGTGACGAGGCCGTGCAGGCTCGCGAGCTTGGCGAGACCCTCGACGAGCTCGAACGCGCCGAGGTGGCCGGCGCCCTTCTCTCGACGTTCGCGACTCCCCAGGCTTTTACCGACGATGACCCACGCTACGACCTCGACATTGATTCGATGTCTGTGGTGAAGTCACTGCCCGGCGGACGTCGCGGGACGACCTACCCGGACATGCCATGGGAGCCAAAAGAGTCCTTCGCCGTAGTGGCGCGTCATTTTGCTACTCACTGCTGAAACCCGGTTCACCTTCGTGAGCCTGCGCGATTCACCGAGGTCCACCGCCCGTGGCTACGAAACCGCTAACTTGGCCGTCTCGACCCAGAGGCACCCGGGGTCCGAGCCCAGAGGATCACCCGACGCCGCGTAGGCCCGCGCCCGTGAACCACCGCAGAGCTGGGCGTACACACACGTCCCGCAGGTGCCGCTGAAGGCAGCATCTCGGATCTGGCGCAGCAACGGGTGGTCGCGGTAGATCTCGGTGAGGGGCCGCTCGCGGACGTTGCCGAGGCGCAGCGGCAGGAAGCCCGACGGGTAGACGTCACCATTGGCGGCGACGAAGATGATCCCCTTGCCGTCGCGGGTCGCGGCGCTGGTCGTGCGCGCCGGCGCGCCCGGCTCGCCCAATCGATCCACCAAACGCGCCCGCAGCCGCGCGTAGAGCGAGTTTGCGCATCCCTCCACCGCGTCATCCTCGCCGCGGCGCTCGACCGCCACACGGCGAAAGAAGGGCGCTTCGACGGTGCGCACCGTGAAGTCGTAGCGCGAGGCGTCGACCAGGAAGTTGCAGATGTCCTCGTTCTCGCGGGGCGTGGTGGCCAGCACGTCGGTGCCCCGGCCGGTGGCGATAAGGAAGAAGACCTCCCAGATGTCGACCTCCAACTCGTGCAGTAATCCGGCGATGTCGGCCAGCTGCTCGATGTTCGCCGACATGACGGTGGTGTTGACCTGGACCGAAAAGCCGCAGCGCTTCAGGGTCGCGATGGCGCGCACCGTCGCGTCGAAGTGCCCGTCAACACCGCGCACGCCGTCGTGCACCCGCGCGTCGGCACCGTCAAGACTGAGCGACATCGATTTCACACCGTGCTGGCGAAGGGCGTGCAGGGTCTCTTCGTTCAACAGCGTGGTGACCGACGGCGCCACGGCCACCGCGACCCGGTGTTGCGATGCGTAGGCCACCAGGTCCACGAGGTCGCGACGCTTGAGGCAGTCGCCGCCCGTGAGGATGAGGATGGGGCGAGGACTACCGAGCGACGACAGCTCGTCGATCAGCGCGCGACCTTCGGCCTCGCTCAACTCGTCGGGCGCCGGCGTCGGCTGCGCGCTGGCCCGGCAGTGGAAGCACGCGAGGTCACAGGCCTTGGTCATCTCCCAAAAGACGAGCAGCGGACGGTCGTCGAAGCGTCGACGGGAGCGGGGGCGGCCCGTGGCGCGCACCACCGAGTCGACGTCGTTCTCCGCGTTCCTCGCGTCGCCCGACGCGGCGAGGCGCGCGATCACCTGTTTCACCAGTCCAGTCTCAACGACCGCGGCGCGCACGTCCAGGGACTTAAGTCCACGGCGCGTGCCCGTGGGTGCCGACGCCACGGTGTGGCGCCGACACGACACCCCAGCCGCAGGGCTCGAGGGGGCCAGACCTACACTCGTGCTAACCGCAATCTGGAGAAGACGTGAGCGAGTTCCCCTACGCCGAGCAGTTCGAAGTCCACCGGGTCCTGCCCGAGGCGGGCGTCGAGCGCGACGAGATCCTCGAGACGCTACGGACGATCCGAGGCCTTCGCCCAGTTCTCCTACGTGAACGCCCTGCAGCGCGACATGTGCCCGAGCATGACGAAGTTCGAGGCCGAGATCATCGCCATGACGCTCGACCTGCTGGGCGCCGATCCCGTGGGGGCGACGTACGCGGGGCTCGTCACCTCCGGCGGCTCCAGCTCGATCGCGCACGCCGTGCTCGCCTACCGCGACTTCAACCGCGAGCGCACGACCCACCCGAACATCATCAAGCCCGAGACGGCCCACCCCGCCTTCAACAAGGCGGGCCACCTCTTCGGCGTCGAGATCAGGATCGCCCCGGTCGATCCCTCGACGACCCAGGTGGACCTCGACTGGGTTCGCGAGCACATCGATGATGACACCGTCGCCCTGGTCGGATCGGCCTGCAACTACGGCTATGGCACACTCGACCCCATCGGGGCCCTCGGCGCACTCGCCCTCGAGCACGGGATCGGACTGCACGTGGACAGCTGCCTCGGTGGGTTCATCCTGCCCTTCGCGCGCGAGCTGGGCTACGACGTCGAACCCTTCGACTTCGCGGTGCCCGGGGTCACGACGATGTCGGCCGACACCCACAAGTACGGCTACGCCCTCAAGGGCACCAGCGTGCTCTGCTTCAAGGACCGGGCCCTGCGCGATAGCCAGTACTTCTACCTGACGGACTGGTCGGGCGGGAAGTACTGCTCGCCCGGCATGGACGGCTCGCGTTCGGGCGGCCTCTTGGCGGCGACCTGGGCCGCCATGGTCCACCTCGGCCGCTCCGGCTACCGCCACTACGCCCGCGAGATCCTCGCGACGTCCGCGACGATGCAGGACGCGATCGCGAGCCACCCGTCGCTGCGGGTCATCGGTCGACCGAGTTTCCTCTTCTCCTTCACCAGCGACGAGTTCGACGTCTACCACGTGAACGACTTCCTGCGAACTCGCGGCTGGCGCCTCAACGGACAGCAGTACCCCAACGCGCTGCACATGGCGGTGACCCGTCCCCAGACCCACCCCGGCGTCAGCGAGCGCTGGCGGCGCGACCTGGCCGACGCCGTCCGCTACGCGCAGAGCCATCGAGACGAGGCGCCCCGCTCCGGGGCGATCTACGGCGGCGTCAGTGGGGGCCCGAGCGACGAGGCCGACCTCTTCATCAAGATGGTGATGGCCCAGATGATGGACGACCAGCTCGCCGTGCCCGCGAACTGAGGTGTCCGACGGCGAACTCTGCCTGAGCGTCGACCTCGGCACCGGCGGGCCCAAGGTCGCCCTGGTGAACCTGGACGGCACCATACTGGCCCACGAGGTCCACGCCGTGCCCACGATCTTCGGCGACGACGGCTCCGCCGTCCAGGACGCCGAACGCTGGTGGTCGCTCATCTGCGAGTCGGCGGCGCGACTCATCGGCGCCCCCGCCGTCGAGCCGTCGCGGATCACGGCGGTGGCCGTCACCGGGCAGTACGCCTCCACGGTGCCCGT
Source organism: Acidimicrobiales bacterium (assembly GCA_050010495.1). Lineage (GTDB taxonomy): Bacteria > Actinomycetota > Acidimicrobiia > Acidimicrobiales > RAAP-2 > RAAP-2. Next base: position 18,176 of record JBEKKW010000023.1, on the reverse strand, counting down.
CGACGCGAACGGCCTGCCGACCGGGCCCTGCCTGACCTGGCTCGACACCCGCGGCGTTGCCTACAACCGCCGCGCGGTCGGCGGCCCCGTCCAGGGCTACAACCCCCGTAAGGCGCTGCACTTCGTTCGTAAGAGCGCCGGCGCGCCGTCCACGTCGAGCGGCGACCCGCTCGGCCAGATCCTCTTCCTCTTGGCCCAAGGCGGAGAGACGATGCGGCGGACACGCTGGTTCATGGAACCGGTCGACTATCTTACGATGCGATTCTGCGGCGTGGCGTCGGCGACGCACGCGTCGCGACTGGCTCTGTGGATGACCGATACCCGGGACCTGTCGACCATGAACTACGACGGGGCGCTGCTCGAAGCGGTGGGGCTGACGAGCGAGCACCTGGCCCCGCTGGTGCCCTTCGGCCAGGTCATCGGGCACGTGAGCGCCGCGGTGGCGTCGCAGTTGGGCCTCGGCACCGACGTCGCGGTCATCACCGGTGTGCCCGATTTGCACGCCGCGGCCCTCGGGGCCGGGGCGACCGAACTCTTGGCCACGCACCTCGCCCTTTCGACGACGTCGTGGATCACCTGTCCGGTCGAGAAGAAGAAGACCGATCCCCTGCACGCCATCGCGACGGCCCCGGGACTGACGAACGACTCCTACCTGGTGATCAACAATCAAGAGACCGGTGCGCGGGCCCTCGAATGGTTCCAGGGCGTGCTCGCTGGTTCGGGAACGCGCGTCAGCTTCCCCGAACTGACGGCTCTGGCAGCCACGTCGCCGGCGGGGGCGCGCGACGTGCGCTTCACACCTTGGCTGAGCGGCGAACGCTCCCCCGCCGAGGACAAACGTGCTCGGGCCGGCTTCACGAACCTCTCGGTCACCTCGACGACCGCGGACATGGCCCGGGCGGTCCTCGAGGGCGTGGCCGCGAACAGTGCGTGGCTGCTCGGCTACGTGGAGAAGTTCGTCGGCGCCCGTCTCGAGCCCCTTCGACTGCTCGGCGGCGGGGCGCAGTCGACGCTCTGGTGCCAGATCTACGCCGACACCCTCGGGCGAGAGGTGGAGCAGGTGCCCGAACCGATGCTGGCCCAACTGCGCGGGGCGGCGCTGCTCGCGTCGATCTCGCTCGGTCACCGGCGACTTGGCGACATCGCCCGTCACGTCGCGCGCGGGACGACCTTCGCCCCGGACCCGGACAGCGCCGACCGCTACGCCGGTCGAGGGGCCGAGACGGCCAGCCTGTTCATGCGTGACGCGAAGTGGCGCCGCTCACGATCCGATCGCTCGACGTCCTAGGCCCGACCGACCGACTTGACGACGCCGTCATCGCCCCCGCTACCGAGCGACAGTGCCGGCAGCGGCGGACCGAACTTCTTCGAGCACGAACTCGCGGGCCACGAAACCGAGCGGCGTGCGATCGTAGAACGTGAGCCCCTTGAGCGGCGGGGAGTAGGCGTGCACGCTCACCGCCGGGCGACCGGACTCGTACAGCATGTCGTGCACGTGCTCGGGACCGAAGGAGCCGTAGTCGCCGGCGCCGTAGCGCACGCTCTTCACCTCGATCAGGTCGGCGCCGCGTTGGTACTCGATGACGGTACCGGCGCTGAAGATGAAGGCCCCCGACGATCCTCCGTGGTCGTGCCAGTCCGAGGACTGGTCCCGCTCCCAGGACAGGATCCGTATCTCGTAGTTGGCCTCGCGGTACAGGAGCAGCCACCAGCGATTCGTCACGTCGTCGACGACCAGGTCCTCGAAGAGCTCGGGCCTCGCGGCGACGGCCCGGACGACCCGTACCAGCGCCTCGGTGCTGAGCCGTCCGTCACCCAGGTCCAGCGGCGCGAGCGCCTCGCGCAGCTGCTCGACCCGTGACGGGTCGAGCTCGCTCTTGAGTGATTCAGTGAATGCCACCATGTCATTCCTTTCTCGTGACGTTGCCTGCGGTCGGCCCCGTTCGTGGTGCAGTACCACCTCGAGTTGGGCGGACCGTCCCTCTCCCCTATTTACTATAATTTCTATAGGTTTAGTAGGATAAGAGGACAAAGTCAAGGACCGCCACCTGGATTTTCTTAAGAGTTTCCGGTGCGAACGTGCGGCACCGTGGTCGCCGGGAACGCCAACGGTACGTCGAGACGGTGACGGACCTAGGAGACGGCGTTCTTGTCGTCGCTGACCTTCACGAGGGTGCTGAAGACCACGATGTTGGATTCGTAGTGACCGGTCGCGTGGTCGAAGACGCCGCCGCACGTCACCAGCTGCAGTGCGCGCGTGCCGTGTGATCCGTAGACCAGGCGGTCGGGGAAGTTCGACTTCGAGTACTGCACGACCTTGGTCACCTTGAAGTGCGTCACGACGCCGTTGGCCGCCCGCACGGTGATCTTGTCACCGGCCTTGAGGGACTTGAGATTGAAAAAGACGCCAATCCCCTTGTAGGAGTCGACGTGGCCCAGGATGACCGCCGAGCCCACCTGTCCCGGGGAGGGGCCGTCGATGTACCAACCGGCGCTGCGGGTCGTGGTGGGCACCATCACCTGGCCGTCGGGCTGCAGGCCGAGCTTGGTGACCTTGGTCGCGACGCCGATGGCCGGGATCGTCAGCTCGACCGGCCGCGAACGGACGGTTTTGGGCAGGGAGGCTGACGAGGCGAGGACGTTCACGTTCGAGTGCGCGAGGACGACGGGCGTGGTCTGCGTCGACGGCGACGGCACCACGAGCGATAGGGTCGCGACGACCAGCGCACCTGCGGCCAGGGCCGACCACACCCACCAGTGGAGTGCGAGTCCGCTACGGACCACGGGGGTCACTGGGCTAGCCCCGGTGCTGGTGTTGGCGGCGGCGCCGTGAGGTCACGGCCATCGTGGCCGCGAAAGCGAAGAGCGCCATGGCGGCGAATCCGAGCAGGGCGCGAGGCGTCGGACCGGAGCCCGTCGAATCGCCCAGGCCGGTCTGGGGGGCGCCGTGGGGGATCACCGAACCGGTGGTCGTCGTCGTGGGCGGCGCCTTCGCAGTCCCCTTCTTGGCCTTGGGCGCGGCCTTCTTGAGCGTGGTGGTGGTCGTCGCCTTCTTGAGCGTCGTGGTGGTCGTCGCCTTCTTCAGCGTCGTGGTGGTCGTCGCGGCGGCCGTCGTGGTCGTCGTGGTCGGCGCCGACGCGGCGAGACAGGTGGGCACCGAAATGGTGTTGTCGTCCAGCGTCACGGCGCCGTTACGGGCCAGGGCCCGGCCCCGCACGGTGGCGCCGGTGTCGAGCGTCACCGACGACAGGGCCATGATCGTGCCGGCGAAGTCGCTGGTCGTCCCCACGGTGGCCGAGCTGCCGACCTGCCAGAAGACGTTGCAGGCCTGCGCCCCGTTCTCGAGCACGACGTTGCTGCCCGAGGCGGTGATCAAGGTCGAGCCGGCCTGAAAGATGAAGACGGAATCGGCGTTGCCCGCGCCATTGAGGGTGAGCGTGCCGGTCAAGGTCATGCTGGACGCACTTTCGTAGACGCCATCGGTCAGGGTCGAACCGCCCAGGTCGCTGGGCGCGACACTGAAGGGTGTACGGCCCGCGGCGTCGAGGTAGGCCGTCGTGGTCGCGCCCTCGGCGTTCAGCGCGGTGGCGTCGGTCTGGTCGGTGGTCCCGGAACTTTGCACCCCGGGCGGGAAGCCGGTGATCGACGTGCCGGGACTCAAACCGATATCGCCCGAAATGACCGAGGAACCCGTGTTGGTGATGGTCGACCCGGCCAGCACGGCGAACGACGTGGCCGTGCCCAGGTTGACCGTCGCGGTGGCGGCCACGGCGACCGGGGCGTCGACGGCGGCCAGCGTGGCGAGGCTGAGCAGGCATATGGCGCCGGCGCCGAACAGAGAGAACACCTGACGCGATGGACGTCGCTTCGAAGTAGGTAACGGCTGGCGAGCGTTGGTGGCACGGGTTCTGGACATGCGGGAAACTTCCTTCGCGATCACATCCATCTCAACGTTGACAACGTCAGACACGCAATCTCGGTAATAATCCTACTTTTAAACCCCGGAAAGTTCCTCTTTTTAATTTACAAGACATTGAAGTCTTTGTGGATATTCGAAAAGAAAATTATCCTTTATTCATTGGTTTCTCATTTGACATATGAGAAGGAAATATCGGCGACAATATGACTCCACTTGATAACTTGTGAAGAAATTGTTGCGTTTGACATATTGGACGCTCCGCGCCAATCCTCCCTCATCAGGTCCACTAACTCGTCAGTAGTTGCACCACGAAGTGGCCTTGTACCTCTCGCCAGAACTGACGTCGGGCAACGAAGCAGCGCCCGCGGCCCGCGGCTGGGCGACGGGCGGCGTCACTACCCCGTCGTGGCCGCCTGCGTGATCGTCGAGATGACCGAGTCGCCACTGGCGCCCGGTCCGAGCACGCCGGCGACGCCGGCGGCCATCAAGACGGCCACGTCCGAGGGCGGCACGATCCCGCCGACGACGACCGGGATGTCACTGCCCCGTGCGCGAAGGGCCTGGACCACGAGCGGCACCAGTGTGAGGTGGGCTCCCGAGAGCATCGAGAGGCCCACGACGTCGACGTCCTCTTGGATGGCCGCCACGGCCACCGTCTCGGGGGTCTGGAAGAGTCCGGTGTAGACGACCTCCATGCCGGCGTCGCGCAGGGTGCGCGCCACCACCTTGATGCCCCGGTCGTGACCGTCCAGGCCGACCTTGGCGACCAGCACCCGGATGGTCATATCGAGACTGACTCGACGTAGCGGCCGAAGGACCCGGCCAGGGTCGCCATCGTCTCGCCGACCGTGACGTAGTTGGCGGCCGCGTCGATGAGGGCCGGCATGAGGTTGACCTCGGGGTCGGCCGCCTCGGTGGCCAGGCGTTTCAAGCTGCGACGCACGGCCCCGTCGTCACGGGACCGGCGCACTTCGGCCAGGCGCTCGACCTGCTTCCTCTCGTCGCTCTGGGTGATCAGCAGGGTCTCTAAGTCGGTGTCCTCGTTGCCCTCGAGGAACCGGTTGGCCCCCACGACGACGCGCAGTCCCTTGTTGAAACTGCGCTCGAGCACGTAGGCCGAGTCGGCGATCTTGCCCTGGAAGTAGTTGGACTCGATGCCGTTGATCACGCCCTCGAGCATCGAACCTTCCCCCATGGCCAGGACCTCGGCGAAGATCTCCTCGGCCTGGCGAGCCATCTCGGTCGTGAGCGACTCGACGAAGTCGGAGCCGCCGAGGGGGTCGGCGACGTTCGCGACGCCCGTCTCGTAGGCGAGGACCTGCTGGGTGCGCAGCGCGATCCGGGCCGCCTTCTCGGTCGGCAGCGCCAGGGCCTCGTCCATGGAGTTGGTGTGCAGACTCTGGGTGCCGCCCAAGACCCCGGCCAGGGCCTCGATGGCCGTGCGCACGATGTTCACTTCGGGCTGGGTCGCCGTCAAGGAGACCCCCGCCGTCTGGGTGTGGAAGCGCAACTGATGGCTCTTGGGGTTGGTCGCACCGTAGTGGTCGCGCATCCACGTCGCCCAGAGCTGGCGCGACGCGCGGTACTTGGCGATCTCTTCGAAGAAGTCGATGTGGGCGTTGAAGAAGAAGCTCAACCGCGGCGCGACTTCGTCGGGCTCGAGGCCGGCCCCTCGGGCCAGTTCCACGTAGGCGAAGCCGTTGGCCAGCGTGAAGGCCAGTTCCTCGACGGCCGTGGAACCGGCCTCGCGGATGTGATAGCCCGAGACCGAGATCGAGTTCCACTTGGGCATCTGCGAGGCCGTGAAAGCCATGGTGTCGCGCACCAGGCGCATCGAGGGACGCGGTGGGAAGACGAACTCCTTCTGGGCCTGGTACTCCTTCAAGATGTCGTTCTGCAGGGTCCCGCCCAGTCGGGCCCTCGGCACCCCGGAGGCCTCGGCCTGGGCGATGAACATCGCGAAGATGACGGCCGCCGGGGAGTTGATGGTCATCGACGTCGTGGTCCGGCTCAGGTCGATGCCGGCGTAGAGGTCGGTCATGTCGGCGAGGGAGTCGATGGCGACCCCGCAGCGGCCGACCTCGCCGAGCGCCATGACGTCGTCGGAGTCGAGGCCCAAGAGCGTCGGCATGTCGAAGGCCGTAGATAGCCCGTCGCCGCCACTCCTGATGATCTCCTTGAAGCGCTCGTTGGTGTCGGTCGCCAGGCCGAACCCAGCGAACATGCGCATGGTCCAGAGCTTGGAGCGGTACATCGAGGCGTGGGGTCCCCGGGTGTAGGGGAAGAGGCCGGGGAACTCCCCGTCGTGGGGTCCGTAGACGGGGTTGAGTTCAATCCCCGACATCGTCGCGAACGTGCTGTCGCGCAGCGTCGAACGTTCGAAGGCCTTGTGCCAGATCTCGTAGGAGTCGTTGGTCACGGCACTCCTTCCATATCGGCCGCGGCGAAAGGCCACACGTACCAGCATAGAAGTGGTGGCCGTGCCCCACTGGTGGGCGCGGGGGCCCACGGAGGTCCGTCGCGCACGACGCGCCGGAGTGATCAGGCCAGGTCGGTGTTGGCGATGACGAACTCGCTCGTGCCGGGGCGCGTGGGGCGCGTGGTCTCGCCGTCGCCGGGCCGGGTGCTCCATCCGCGCCACTGGAAGGTGTTGAAGGCGGCGAAGCCCTGGGCCAGCAGTTGATGGGCCAGCACTCCCTTCACCGCTTTGGCGTCGTGCCCGACGAGGGCGCCGTCATCCTCGGCGACGAACGTCACGTCCACGACGTGGCACACGATGGCGAGGGCCTTCACGTCGACGGCGGCGCCGTGCTCCTTGGGCAGCAGGTTGATCACCGTGGCGTCGTGCAGGTAGTCGGCCAGCACCGGCGTCAGCCATTGACGCCAGAACCTCGCGAGCCCGCCCAGCGGCACCAGGGTCGCGTTCATCTTCAGGCGGTAGTCGCTCACGTAGTCCTGGGCGGTGGTGACCCCGTAGAGGGCCGACGGCACGAGGATTCGCCGTCGCTGGGCCAGCGTCAACGACGCGGGATCGAGGTGGCCCCACACCACCCCGGTGTAACGGCGCCAGGCCGGCATCCAGAGGGCCCGCTGTTCAACGAGGGCCTGGGTGGAGGCGACGGCCCGTTCCAGCAGCGGCCCCTGAACCTGGAAGGTCTTCTCCATGAGCCGTTGGCGATCCGACGACACGAGCGCGCCCAGCGCCATGACGACCTCGCGGCGCGCCAGCCCGAGCGCCGCGTCGAAGGTGCCGATCTTGACGGCGCGCGATCCCCCGATCGCCTTACTCTGCGACGGTGGGAGCAGTACGAACAGTCGGGTCACGGACCCCACGGTACCGGACCGGGCCGGTTAGGCCGCCTTGGACGTCTTCGGCGTGACCCCGAGGGACTGCAAGAAACGACGAACCTTGATCACCTGGTCCTCGCTCAGGTCGCGCGCGCGACTCGAACCGAAGGACATCACCTCGCCGTCGACGGTGACGGCCCAGTTGCCGTTGTGCGTTTCGTGGACCTCTCCAAATCGCTCCAGCAGGACGCAGACGTCGTGCCATTTGATGTTGTGGTTGAGCGGGTGTCCGAAGACCTTTTGGACGGTAATTCGGTGGTGATGGTCCAACTTGATTGACATGGTCAACCCCCTCGAATGAGGGCCGAGGTCTTCCGCCCTCAAGAGCACTCTCTACCTTTTATATGTTGTTGTCAAGTACCGCGACCAGTTCAATGTGCTCCGTCATCGGAAACAGGTCAAATGCCTGGAGATTGGCGAGCGTGAATCCTCCCGCCACCAGCAGGCGCAGGTCCCGGGCGAGCGTCGCGGCGTCGCACGAGACGTAGACGATCCGTCGGGGGGCCCGGCGAACCAACGCGCCGGCGACCCCGCGGGCCAGGCCGCCCCGAGGCGGGTCGAGCACGACCACGTCACCCGCGTCCACGGCGTCGTTCACGGAACGGGGCGAGACCGACCATTCGCGGACCTTGACGTGACGGAGCCCTTCGACGTTCTGACGGGCGTCGCGCACGGCGTACGGCGAGGACTCGATCGCCGTCACCCGTCCGGCCGGTCCGACGGCCTTGGCCATCGCCACGGCGAAGAGACCGACGCCGCTGTAGAGGTCGCTGACGTGGTCGCCCGATTGCAGGTTGGCGAAGCCCATCACGCAGTCGGTCAGCATCGCCGGCGCGTCGCGATGCGACTGCCAGAAGGACCGCGGCGAGACCGAGAAGAACGTGCCCCCGACCTCGACGCGCGAATGGGTGGACGGCTCCAACGGCTCTCCCCGCAGCGAGCACAGTTCGTACATCGTGCCGCGCGCCGTCTCGCGGCGCACGACGGCGAAGGGCTCGCCGTCGCCGATTTTGCGCAGTTCGACCTCGACCGCGCCCGACCAGGACGTCGCGAAGGCCGGCGCCAGAGCGCCGTCCGCTATCCAGCAACGTTCAATCGCGATGAGTTCGTGCGAGCGCGCCGCGCGCAGGGCCAGGTGACCCTCGTCGTCCACCGCGCAGCGAAGTCGGGTGCGCGAGCCTCGGACGTCGCTCGTCGGAGCCGTCACCGTGATATCGAGGTCGATGGCCGCAATGCGGCGCAGGTGTTCACCCGCGACGACGGACTTCCACGAACGCTGAGCGGCCGGGGTGGCGTGCTGGAGGTCGCAGCCGCCGCAGCCCCCGGGACGGGCGTACTCGCACGGGGCCGCAACCCGCTCCGCGCTCGGCTCGAGCACCTCCAGTGCGTCGCCGCGCGCGAAGGAGGTGGTCGATTCGGTGACGGCGACGCGCACGACTTCACCGGGCAGGCTGTGGCGCACGAACACCGCTCGCCCGTCGGCCAGGTGGGCGATGGCGCCGCCGGTCGCCGGTCGTTCGACGCGGATTGACTCGAGTGACTCGAGGGACGGACCACTCACCGACTCAGCCTAGGTGAGCACCCGACGACCCCGAAATGTCCGAGGGCGCGAACGGGGATAGTTACTGGCCCACGTGGGCGAGGAAGAGGTCGACCAGCGCGGCCGTTCTGACCCGCGCCGCCGGCGTCTCGCGGGCGGTGCGCTCGAGCAGCTCCCCGGGGTCGACGCCGAACTCGCGCGCTCCCCCGTCATCACCGCTGGCGAACCAGTCGGCCAACTGGGCGTCGTCGATCTCGGGGTGGAACTGCACGCCCACGTCCTTGCCGACGCTGAAGGCCTGGACCGCGGCAGCGTTGCTGGCCCACAGGTCGGCCCCGTCGGGCAGGGTGCAACGGTCGAAGTGGAACTCGAACCAGGGACCGGGGCCGATGCCGGAGTCGTTGTGCTCCACCACGTCGTACCAGCCGACTTCGGGGTCAGGCGAACGCTCCACTTTCCCGCCGTGGTGCAGGCAGAGCGCCTGGGCCCCGAAGCAGATGCCCAGCACGGGGACGTCCCGTCGCCCGGCCTCGCCGATGACCTCGAGTTCGCGCCCGAACCAGGCCGCTTCGACCTCTTCGTCGTACACCGCGTGCTTCGAGCCGAGGATCACGAGCACGTCGTAGCCCTCGACCGAGGGCGTCACGCTGCGTTCGTTCATCATGACGACGTCGACGTCGAACCCCCGGGCGGCGAAGGCATCACCCACCAGTCCCGGTCGGTCCTCGTCATGGTGACGCAGGAACAGGGCGCGGCTCAACTGTCCGAACCCTCGTTGCCACGGCCCTCGGGCCGGCCCGACCGGTCGACGCGTTTCCCACCGGCGTCATCGCCGACCGTGTAGCAGAGAGTGAAAGTCATGACCACGCAGCCTATGGGCTGTCGTTCGCGCCGGGCGACCTTCAGCCCGTCGGCAACGACCAGCCGAGGGACTGGGCGATCTCCTTGCAGGTCGCGCACAGCGGGTACTTCTGGGGATCGCGTCCGGGCACCCAGACCTTCCCGCACAGGGCCTTGACGGGCGTCGAGTTGACCATGGCGCCCACGACCGAGTTGTGGAGCGCCACGAACTCGCCGTCCTCGGGGGTGTAGCCCTCGAGCACGATATGGGTGAAGCGATCGTGGTCGCCGTCGTCGAGGGTCGGCGAGGCCACCACCGCTGCGTCACCGTGCACCTGGGAACTCATGGTCAGAACCCTAGCGAGGGCACTAGCCTCGAGGAGCCATGAAGCAGCGCCGCCGACCCAAGCCGCCGACGCGCCCGCTCGGTCGAGTGGCGTCGCACTTCACCCGCGAAGGAACACCCAAGACCTCCTACCGCACCCAGGCCGAGGCGGCCAGCGCCGCGCAGCTGGCCTGGACGTTGAGCGGGGCCGACCTGAACACGTACCGGTGCGACTACTGCTTCCAGTGGCACATGGGCAAGCGCTTCCGCGACGAATAGCGCGGCGTGATCCAAAACTGGCAATATGGGTCTACGTGAAATGAAAGGTTCCCCATGTCGGTCCAGGCGTATATCTTGATTCAGTCCGAAATCGGTTCGAGCGAGGCTGTCGTGCTGGCCACCCGGGCCGTCGCGGGTGTGCTGGAGTCCTACGAGGTCACCGGACCGTACGACGTCATCGTGCGCTGCACCGCCGAGAGCGTCGACGACCTGGGCAAGTTCATCGTGGGCGCCATCCAGAAGGTCCCGGGCATCACGCGCACCCTGACGTGTCCCGTCGTTAACATCTAGCCGAAGGCGCCGGCCGACCGCAGCGCGACGAGGCGTGCCCCGTCGACGCCCCAGCGGGCCAGGCCCTCAGCCGTCCCCGATCCCGGGGTCGTAGGTCCGGTCCCGAGCGAAACCGGAGTCCTCGAGAATCGCGGAGCCGGTGACGGCTGCCATGCGCCGCTCGTCGAAAAGACGTTCCGAGCCGTGTTGTAGGGGTGCTCGACGGCCTCGCGCGGAGAGAGCACCGGCGTGACGCAGGCGTCCACCCCCTCGAAGAGCGCCGTCCATTCGTCGCGGCTCTTGGTCGCGAAGATCGAGGCGAAGCGCTCCTTCATGGCGGGCCACTGTTCCCGGTCCATCTGCGCCGCTAGGTCCTCGGACGCCAGGCCGAGGACGCGGACCAACTCGGCGTAGAACTTCTCTTCGATCGCACCCACGGCGACGTAGCGGCGGTCACTCGTTTCGTAGACCTCGTAGAAGTGCGCGCCGGAGTCGAGCAGATTCACGCCCCGCTCCTCTCGCCAGAGGCCGACATTCAACAACGCGTGGGTGAAGGTCATCAGCGAGGCCGAGCCGTCGACCATGGCGGCGTCGACTACCTGGCCCTCGCCGGTGGTCCTCGCCGACAACACCGCGGCCAGGACGCCAAAGACCAGGAACAGGGAACCGCCACCGTAGTCACCGACCAGGTTGAGCGGGGCCACCGGCCGTTCGCCGGCCCGTCCCATTGGCCACAGCGCCCCCGACACCGCGATGTAGTTGATGTCGTGGCCGGCCATGGCCGCCAAGGGGCCCGCTTGACCGTAACCCGTCATGCGTCCGTAGACCAGCCGGGGATTGCGTGCGTGGACGTCCTGCGGCCCCAGCCCGAACCGCTCGGTCACCCCGGGTCGGAAGCCCTCGATCAACACGTCCGCCTGCTCGCACAGCTCCAGCACGAGATCGCGTCCGGCCCCGTTCTTCAGGTCGATCGCGACCGACGGGCGCGATCTCGTGAGTAGGTCCCAGGTCGCGTCAGGCGCGGCGTCGGGGTCGCCCCGTTCGAGGCGCAGCACGTCGGCCCCGAGGTCGGCGAGCAGCATGCAGGCGTAGGGCGCGGCCCCGATCCCCGCGAGCTCGAGCACCTTGAGTCCGTCGAGGGGTCCGCTCACGATGCCAGTGTAGGTAGGGCGCCGCGGGGCAGGGTTCTCAGTCCCACCACAGGTCGCGCCCGAGCACGCCGCGCGCGATGAGTCCCAACTGCACCTGACTCGTGCCCTCGACGATCGTCAGTTGGCGCGCGTCGCGGTAGAACTGCTCGACGGGGTGGTCCTCCATGTACCCGGCCGCGCCGAGCAGCTGGACCGCCAGACCCGAAGTCTTGACGGCGACCTCACTGGCGTAGTACTTGCACATCGACAGGTAGGGCACGTACGCCTTGGAGAACTTGCCCTCGTCAGCGAGGCAGGCCGCTCGATAGGTCAACAGCCGCGCCGCCTCGATCTCGGTGGCGCACTTGGCGATCTCCCACTGGATGCCCTGGAAGTCGGCGATCGTCTTGCCGAAGGCCCGCCGTTCTTGGACGTACTGCGTCGCGTACATCAAGGCCCCCTCGGCGAGGCCGATGCCGCGCGCGGCCACGATAGGGCGCATGGCGTTGAGCGATTCCATGACGAGCGAGAATCCACCGCCGATCACCTGGTCCGGCCCGACGGCCACGTGGTCGAAGACGACCTCGGCCGTGTCGATGCCCTTGACGCCCATCTTCTTGTCGACCCGCGGACGGGTGAGGCCGGGGCTGCTCGCCTCGACGATGAAACTGCCGATGTCACCGTGCCGACGCGATCCGGGATCGCCGGTCTTGGCGAACACGGTGAACCAGTCGGCCTGCATGGCGCCCGAGATCCAGCACTTGGTGCCGCTCAGCAGATAGCCGCCGGGCACGGCGGGGTCCGGTTCCGCGCGCGTCACCATGCCCGCGACGTCGGAACCGGCGCCCGGCTCCGAGAGGCAGAAGGCCGCGCGGCTCTCCCCCGAGGCGACGCCCGGTAGGTACCGCTTCTTCTGCTGCTCGGTGCCGGCGATCATGAGCGGCCCCGTCGGCAGGCGCGTCAACAGGAGCATCAGACCGAGCACGTTGGAGTACTTGGTCACCTCCTCGATCGCGATGGCCAGACCGAGGATCCCCGCGCCCGAGCCGCCGTACTCCTCGGGGATGCACAGTCCCAGCAGATCGGCCTTCTTGAACTCGTCGAAGATGTCCTGGGGGTACTGGCTCGAGGTGTCGATCTCGCGGGCCCGAGGCTTGATCTTGTCCTGGGCGAGTCGCCGGACCGACTCTCGTAGCCCGACCAGTTCGTCGGAGAGTTCAAAGTCCATACCAGAGAAGTTACTTGGAACAGTGTGCCAACATGGTCCGATGGCCCCCTTCGACCGTGCGACGGCGCTGCGCGAAATGACTAGCGTGCGCTACGACGTCGTGGTGATCGGGGCTGGAATGACCGGCTCCGGCGTGGCCCTGGACGCTGCGTCACGGGGCCTTCGCGTGGCGCTGATCGACGCCGGCGACATCGCGTCGGGCACCAGCTCCAAGTCGTCCAAGATGGTCCACGGTGGACTTCGGTACCTGCAGCAAAAGGAGTTCCGCCTGGTCTACGAGAACCTGCGCGAGCGGCAACGGCTCTTGGAGAACGCCCCCTTCCTCGTGCGCCCGCTGCCCTTTTTGATACCCCTCTTCGGCAATAACGGCGTCGCCTCACGGGCCCTGGTGCGCGGCTACGCCACGGCGCTGCGTCTCTACGACCTGACGGGCGGTTGGCGCATCGGCCGTCGCTATCGCAAGCTCACCCGCGACGAGGCGCTCGCGTTGCTGCCCTCGCTCAACGCCGAGCGACTGGTGGCCGGCTTCCTCTACTTCGACGCCCGCGGCGACGACGCCCGGGTGGCGCTGACCCTCGCGCGCAGCGCCGCACTGGACTTCGGCGCCGACGTGGCCAACTACGTGCGAGCGGTCGCACTAACCCACGACGAAGTCGGGCGAGCCAGCGCCGTCAACTGTCGTGACGAACTCGGGGGCGCGACGTTCGCGATCACGACCCGTACGGTCGTCAACGCCACCGGCGTGTGGGCCGACGAGGTGTTCACCATGGCCGAGAAGGCCACCTCCCATCGCATCACCCCGGCCAAGGGCGTGCACGTGTCGGTGCCGCGATCACGGCTGCGCTGCGACGTGGCCGCCGTCCTCTCGGTGCCCGGCGACCGACGGAGCATCTTCGTGGTGCCCTTCGAGGAGGCGCCGTACACCTTCATCGGTACGACCGACACCGCCTACGACGGCGAACTCGACAGCCCTGAGTGCAGCCCCGAGGACGTCGACTATCTACTGCGCACGGTCAACACCTCGACGTCGTCGGACCTCACGTCCGACGACGTCACCGGTGTCTGGGCCGGGCTGCGCCCCCTGCTCTCGCCGCGCGACGGCCAGAAACTCAGCGAGCGCACGGCCGACCTCTCGCGTCGCCACCGGGTCACCGACACCAAGGACGGCGTCATCCACATCACCGGCGGCAAGTGGACGACCTATCGCCAGATGGCCGAGGACACCGTCGACGCGCTGCGTCCCTACATCAAGGGACTGCCTCGGGTGCGGACCAAGAACCTGCGCCTGCACGGCACCGGCGAGTGGCGTCCGTCGGGCGAACTCGAGACTCACCTCTACCAGCGCTACGGCAGCGAGTCGAACGAGCTGCTCGAGCTCATCGCGAACGACCCATCGCTGGCCCAGCGCCCAATCGAGGGCCAGCGCTACGTCAACGCCGAATTCCTCTACGCCGCGCGCCACGAGATGGCCACGTCGATGGTCGACCTCCTGACCCGCCGGACCCGGGCCCACCTACACGACGCGCGCGCGGCGCTGGCCGGCGCGCCAACCGTCGCGCAGTTGGTCGCCGCTGAATTGGGCTGGAGCGCGCAGGAGATCGACCGTCAGGTTCTCGACTACCGGGCCCTCGTCGAACACGAACTCTCGAGCGCCGGACTGGAGTTGTAGTGGCGCGTGACTGAACCTACGGTGCCCAACCACTACCCCGCCGGCTCCGTGGACGACGGTCCGTCCATCGCTCCGCCCGCGTTGCTGGCCGATCTCGCCGCGGCCGGCATCGAGTACGACACGACGTCGTCGGTTCGCGCGTCGCACGGACGGGACTGGTGGCCGCTCACCATCCGCGACGTCGCGCAAGGTCGTGTCCCGCGTTGGCCGGGCGTGGTCGTCAAGCCCCGTTCGAGCGAACAGGTGAGTCGAGTCCTCGCCGTCGCCGCTGGCCGGGGCGTCGCGGTGACCGCTCAGGGCGGGCGCTCCGGCGTCCTCGGTGGCGCGGTCGCCCCGGAGGGTGCGATCGCCCTCGATCTGACGGGCCTCGACCGTATCCTCAGCCTCGACGAGGTCTCCAACACGGTCAACGTCGAAGCCGGGGTCTTCGGTCCCGAGCTGGAGGCCTACGTGGGCGAACGGGGATTCACCGTTGGCCATTTCCCGCAGTCCTTCGAACTCGCGACCGTCGGAGGGTGGTTGGCCTGTCGGGGCGCGGGGCAGTACTCCAACCGATACGGCACGATCGCGGAGATCGTGCGCGGCCTCACGGTTGTGCTGGCCAGTGGTGACGTCGTCGAGCTCGGGGGCCGGGGACCGCGCCAGGCGGTCGGGCCGGACCTGGTGCAGCTCTTCGTCGGCAGCGAAGGGACATTGGGCGTCATCACCCGCGCCACGCTGGCGCTTCGGCGCAGGGCCGACTTCGAACAGCGCCACTGCGTTGGCTTCGCGACCTTCGATGAGGGGATGGAGGCCTGCCGGCGGATCCTGCAGCGCGGAGCCCGTCCGGCGGTGCTGCGCCTCTACGACGAGAGTGAGTCGCTGCGCTCCTTCGAGGTCTCCGCCAACGTGCTCATCGTGCTGGACGAAGGCGACCGGGGACTGGTGGAGGCGACCATGACGATCGTGCGCGACGAGTGCGCGCGCGCGATCGCCCTGGACGAGGACCTCGTCGCGCGCTGGCTCGATCACCGTAACGACGTCGGCGCCCTCGGGCCGCTTTGGGAGCATGGCGTCGTGGTCGACACGATCGAGATCGCCGGACCTTGGGCGGCGCTCGGCGCCATTCGCGAAGCCGTGCTGGCCGCCCTCGGGGCCGAACCGGCCACCATCGTGGCCTCGGTGCACCAGTCGCACGCCTACCTCGACGGCGCCTGCCTCTACTTCACCTTCGCCGGCCGCCCCGAAGGTGACCCCACGCCTTACTACCGCCGCACCTGGGACGTCGCGACCCGGGCCGTCCTCGCCAACGGCGGATCGCTCAGCCACCACCACGGCGTCGGTCGAAACCGCGCGCGTTTCGTGGCCGAGGCGCTCGACAGCGCCTACCCGGTGCTCGTCGCCCTCAAGGGCGTCCTCGACCCGGCGAACATTCTGAACCCCGGCGCGCTCGGCCTCGGGGGCGAGCCGTGGTGAAGGCGCTCTCGATCGACGTCGGCACCTCCTCGGTGCGCACGGCGCTCGTCGACCGCGCCGGCACCGTCACCCACATCCACCAAGCGCCGATCACCATCCGCACGCCCCAACCGGGCGAGGTCGAACTCGACGCCCTCGAACTCGGTCGCCTCGTGCTCGACCTCGCGCAGCGCACCCTGAATGACGGCGGTCCCTGCGACGTCGTCGGCATCACCAACCAGCGCGCCACCACCATTGTCTTCGACCCCGAATCAGGTCTCCCCGTCGGGCCGGCGCTCGGCTGGCAGGACCTGCGCACGGTGATCGACTGCCTGGTGCTCCAGGGCGACGGGCTGCGCCTGATGCCCAACCAGTCCGCGACCAAGGCCCGGTGGCTGGTCGCCCAGTCGGGCCGCGAGGCGCGGGACCTCTGCTTCGCGACCGTGGAGACGTGGGTGGCGTGGCTGCTCAGCGAGGGAACGGCGTACGTGAGCGACCGCTCGAACGCCGGTGTCAACGGTTTCGCCACCCTCAGCCTCGACACGTGGGACGGGCGGGTGCTCACGATGCTCGGTCTCGAGGATCTACGCATGCCCCGCATCGTCGACACGATGGGCGCGCACGGTTCCGCGAGCGCGTTGACCGGCGCGCCACCCATCACCGCGATGATCGGTGACCAGCCGGCCTCGCTCTTCGGACTCTCCTGCGTCCGCCGGGGGGCCAAGATCACCTTCGGCACCGGCGCGATGCTCGACATGGTCAGCGAAACCCCCGGTCCTACATCGATGGCCGTCCTGGCGTCGGGCTGCTTCCCGACCGTGCTGCGCAGCCACGACGGAGAGGTGACCTGGGGCGTGGAGGCGATCGTCTTCTCCGCCGGCGCCTGCGTCGAGTGGTTGCGTGACGACCTCGGGCTCATCACCAACGCGGCCGAGAGCGAATCGATCGCGGCCTCGGTGGCGTCGAGTGACGGGGTCAGCTTCGTGCCCGCCCTCTCGGGCCTGGGCACGCCGTATTGGGACTTCGGCGCCCGGGGCGGCTTCTTCGGCGTCACCCGCGGCTCGACGCGGGCCCATCTGGTGCGAGCCGTCCTCGAGGGGATCGCCCAACGCGGGGCCGACCTCGTGGAGGCGGCCGAGCGCGAGAGTGGGACCACCCTCAGCGAGCTTCGCGTCGACGGGGGCATGAGCGCCAACGGGTTCTTCCTACAACGTCTCGCCGACTTCACCGGCCTCGAAGTGACCACGTCGTCGGAACTGGAGGCGACCACCAAGGGGGCCGGGCTGATGGCGCTCGTCAGCGCCCGACACCTCACGCTGGACGACGTCGAAGATCTCTGGACGCCGGCCCTGACCTACCGGCCCCACCTCGACGAGCCAGAGCGCAGTCAGTCGCGCGCGTCGTGGCGACTGAACGTCGAGCGTGTCGAGCGGACCATTCCCGAGCTCAGCGCCATCACCTTTTAACTACGTGTCGCGCTACGCGCGCCGCGCCACCAAGACCGGTATCTCGCGCTCCGTCTTCAACTGATACTCGGCGTAGGGGGGATAGGCCTCGACGGCCCGGTCCCACCACAGGGCCCGTTCCTCACCGCTCACCGGCCGCACGACCACGTCGAAGGGCTCGGGGCCGTCCTGGAGCATGACGTCGTCGGGGTTGGCGAGCAGGTTGTAGTACCACACCGGATGGGTCGGCGCACCACCCTTGGACGCGACGAGGGCGTACTCGCCGTCATGCTCCACGCGCATCACGGGGGTCTTGCGGACCTTACCGCTGCGATTGCCCCGGGTGGTGAAGATCACTATGGGCAGGCCCGTGTCTCGCAACGTGTTGGCGAGGACCCCTGACGACGCCTCGTACTCGGCCACCTGGTCTCGAACCCACTGCGAGGGGCTCGGCTCATACTCACCGTCAATGGGCACGGCGCCACCTCCATCCGGTCGTTCCTATGGCCATGTGCACTCCCTTCGTTGGCGTGACTCTGCGTTCTCATCACGAATCGTAGGGGGCCGCGCGCCCGCTCAGCGCAACGGATCGTTTCTCAGAAAATTCCTTGGGCGCCGTGTCCTAGGCGTGAACCAACGCGGCCACTTCCCTGTTTTCCCTGATGGTGAGCAACAAAGGACTAACGGCCAGCGCGACACCCGAGGACACCAGAATAAGTTGCCACGCCCAGACGGGTGGGAACGGGTGG
>JBEKKW010000022.1:0-27754 GCA_050010495.1 Acidimicrobiales bacterium | reverse complement strand
TTCGCCACCGCCGGCACCTGCGTCATCGACGCCAGCGCGGCCGCCAACGGCGACTACGCCGCCAGCACCGTCGACGCGACCCTGACGATCACGGTCAACGCGGCCGTCGTCACCCCGACGCCCCAGACGGTCAGCTTCAACAACGGCTCGACCGGCGCCACGGCCACCGACTCGGTGACCCTGCCCGTCAGCGGCTACGTGGCCAGCGCCACCGGCAGCGGCGGCGGGACGATCACCTACTCGGTCGGCGACGCCGGCACGACTGGCTGCACCGTCGACCCGCTCTCGTTCGCCACCGCCGGCACCTGCGTCATCGACGCCAGCGCGGCCGCCAACGGCGACTACGCCGCCAGCACCGTCGACGCGACCCTGACGATCACGGTCAACGCGGCCGTCGTCACCCCGACGCCGACGTCCATCGTGTGGATCATCGAGCCCGGTGCCTCCGCTACGGCCGGCTCGCCCGTCTCTGGGCCGCCCACCGTTGAGGTGAAGGACCAGAACGGCGACCCGATCGAAGGGGTGACCGTGACGATGACCGTCTCCGGTCCCGGCACCTTCACCGCGGGGTCGACCACGACCGGCGTCACAGGCCCCAACGGCGAAGTCAGCTTCGACAACCTGATCCTGGACACCGCGGGCTCCTACACCTTCACGGCGACGGCGGCCGACCCGATCAGCAGCCCGACCAGCAGCTCCATCGTGGTCTCGCCGAGCACGGCGGCCAAGATCGTGCTGAGCGGTTGCTCGAGCAACCTGCCGGTGGGATCGAACTGCACCCTCACCGCGACCATTGAGGACATGTACAACAACACCGAGACCTCGGACAACACGACCAGCGTCACCTTCGCTCAGACGGGCGGCTCGGGATCCGTGTCCGGTCTGACCAGCGTCGACGTCTCGGGCGGCGTCGCCCACGACACCGTCACGGGATCGGCAACTGGGTCCGTGACGGTCGACGCGACGGGCGAAAGCCTCACCTCGAACCCGGTGACCATCAACGTGACGAACGCGACCCAGGCGACGGTCCACATCACCAATTCGGTGACGACCACGACGGGCACGACGTTCACCCTGACCGCCGACGGCGGGTCGGGCGTCCTGGCCTACGTCTTCGGGACGACCTCGTCGGGCTGCTCGATCACCGGTGACATCCTGACCCTGACGGGTAGCGCGCCGCGCACCTGCTGGGTGACGGCCTACAACCCGGCCAACGGTATCTACGCCCAGTCGGCCACCTCGAGCCCGGTCGCCTTCTGCTTCAACGCCGTCTCGGCCGTCACCCCGACGGTCACCTTTGACAGCGCCGGCGTCGCCGGCTCCTCGCCCGACCAGACCACGGAGGTGACCCTGCCGGCCGGTTACAGCGTCAGCGCGACCGTCGACTCGGGTGACCCGGCCACCGTGGACTACGCGGTCACCAGCCAGGGCTCTACGGGCTGTGTCCTGACGGGTACATCCCTGGCCTTCAGCGCCGCGGGTACCTGTGTCGTGATGGCCTCCGTGGACGCCACGACGGGCTTCAACGCCGCCTCAGCGACCCTGACGATCACCGTTAACGCCATGTCAGGTGGCGGTGGTGGCGGTGGTGGCGGTGGCGGTGGCGGCGGTGGCGGCGGTGGTGGTGGTTCCACCGGCCCGGCGACCCCGACCGTCTCGATCACCAACATGCCCATCTCGGTCAAGAAGGGTGGCAGCTTCACGCCGACCTTCGCCACCTCGGGTAACGGTACGGACTTCAGCGTGGTGTCGACGACAACCACGGTCTGCACCGTGAATGGTCCCACGGTCGACTTCGTGGGCGTGGGACCCTGCAGCCTGACGGTCACGGTCGCCGCCACCAACACCTTCACGTCGGCCAGCGCCACCTACACCACCCTTTCGAGCAGCGCCACCAAGCCCAAGGTCAACCTCGGTTCGGTCCTCTTCGGCCTCGGGAGCAGTTCCCTCAGCCAGTCTGCTCGCAACGAAATCGAGCGTGCCGCCCGGATCATCGCCAACCGCCACTTGGTGTCGGTGACGGTCACGGCGTACGCCGACAAGAGCGGCTCGGTGGCCGGCAAGCGGGCCCTCAGCGCCCAACGTGCCGCCACCGTGGTCGCTCTCCTAAAGGCCGACTTGGCGGCCCTGAAGTACCACGAAGCTGTCGTCCGGGGCACCGGCAAGGGCGCGAACACCAACACGCTCAACCGAGTGGCGATCATCACTTCACCGTAGGAAACTAGGGCTTCGGGCCAAGGTCCCGAAACGTTCGCATTGACCAGATCGGCGAGATCGCATTGATGGGCCGGTCGAAGGACACTCCACCTTCGACCGGTCCACTCAATGTTTTTACCGAGAGTTTGTCATCCACGGATTTCGCCGCGATATCACGGTGGCTTCTCGTGCTCCTGCCAGTGCTAATCGAGCGTGCTTTCGGCGGTTGCGTCTTTCAGGACCTACCGTGCTACGTGGATCGACTCCAACGATGAAAATTGCACGTGTGCATACTTTCAGCCGGTTGCACAGGGTTACTTTCGGTCACTCAAATAGCCCCCAATGGCCCCCTGCGGCCTTGGTGAAAATCCGTTTTACCTCGTGGGGCCGTGAGCACTGGTTCTGACCTCTCTCATATCCCTGTAACTACTTGAAGTGGTGAATTTAACGTCGCGCTTCGAGAAAATAAGAGCGCGAACCCCTCAGTCTGACCCAGATATTCGGGCCCCGAGTACGTCCCGACGTCTCCCCAGCGCTGCCCAAACGGATCGAGGAGACCTGGGGAAGGGGCAACCTGGGTTCGCGAGAGGTGGAGCGATTGGGGTTCGACGTTCGGCGCCTCGCAACGGCCGGGGCCGTGTTCGGGACCGGCACTCGTTGGGACCGCTCAGCTCGGGCGGGAGCGAAATGAGACGTTCCCTCAAGTAGCGCTCACGGTCTGCGCCGCGAGTGATCTCAGACGGGGCCAATGTCACGCCCACGCGGCGAGGCCTCAGGACTTAAAAGGTCCAACCCAGCGTTTGGGACTCCTGGGAGACGATCGGCCAGCATCATGGAAATGTTTGAGCCGCGCTAACAGACCCTACAGCAACCCTTTTCAGGTCATTTTATGTGCAGGTAGTTCGCAACAGATTGCCATAGCTCGCACCCTTTAACCTGGCCACTATTCGATGGTCCTGGTGGGGCCGTGACGATTATTTCCGGGCCGCCTTCCGATTGGTATCGGACGGTCCAAGGATGGCTAATTGCCACTGAGAACGGCGAACGCGCCCAACTAGTCACAAGACCTACCGTTGGCGTTGGTCAAGGGATCTCGACGTTGCCCCGTGACCGGATCAGCGGAGATTTCCTGTACCGACTTCAGCTCCAAAAGACGTCGATGGAGCGTTCTGTATACGCCATGTTGGCCTCCGAACCGTGGAGCGGAAGTCTCGCAGTTGGAATAGAAGAGTTCCTCTTACGACTAGTGCTGGATGAAGTCGTTTCGTGATTTTCATCGTTCGACCGACGGATTCGGGAGTCCGGTATCGGGCCTAAAAAAGGCTCGGAGAAACAGTTTCGGATGGGCTCAGTGTTACGGCCGCGCACTATGGAACCCTGGGAACGTCCAGGCTGTGGGGTCACGAAGAACATTAGACCTGGTGGCGCCGTGACGGTCTTTTACGGGGTAATCGAGAGCCCAATGTTTGCTTACCTGCGAACTTTTGGCCCCACGAAGGCTCACGCTCAATTGAGAAGTGCATATTTGATCGATCCGATAGGGGTCTCTCGAGTGCGCTGAACGCCCCGGGGGAGGGAATGAACCTGTCACGTCTCCTCTGGATCGCCGATCGATTCTTCGTGAAGCCACCGTGACGAGATGGTCACGGCCCACGCCGTGCCCGCGCCGGCTGCGTCCCTGACAGGAATGTATGGCAAATGAAATGTTCGCAGAAATCCATGGTTCAAATGTTGGTTGGGGATCGAGCTTCAACCGAGATCGGGTCGCGTTGGCGGGCAAACGAGACGCCGGCTGTCGAAGGTGCGGCTTTCGCTTCTTCACACCACCTCGCGGTGCCAGAGGAACGCCCAAGCGGAAGAACCCATCGGCTGGTGAGTGCCCAGATCACGGAATCGAGGACTTTGATTCCCGATCCGCGGTGACCAGCACCACCTCGACTGGGCACCTTGATTCACGTGAGGACGACAATGTCGTCACTCCAATTTGACAACGTCTCGCAATGCTGCGATGCTCCACGCAGCACGTGATGATTGGAGTCCGGTGTCTCAGTTTTGTTCACCCCCAATCACGTTGCTCATAGTTGATCAGGTACGGGTACCTCTCTTCAGTTGACCCGCCCCCTTGACTCCGCTTTGGGAGACCTTCTCGGTCTTGGCAAGCGGCACGATACGCGGCCGACTCAATCTTTTGCCGCTGTTTTCGGGCACGGGAAGCTGAGTAGGGAAAACACTGACTTTAGTCAACTAAATCGTGGCGTCCGGGTTCGGGCGCCAAAAGTGTTGCGGTTCTGGCAGGCGGGGCTTAGTTTTCCGTCCCGCCTGTCCCGCATCAACAGGGCGTTCCCCTTAGGGAACCTCCTGGCAGTAAAAGGCGACGTGAAGATCCACAGGCCCTATTTGGTCGCCTGGTCTGTGGTGAGCGAGCGGCGAAACCACCACCTGCAGTGCGCAGTGAATCCATCCAATTCCTAACTAGGAGACCAATAGATATGAAAATATTCAAAACACATAGGAAGCTGACGGTCACGGCGATCGCCGCGATTGTGGCCCTGATGGCGGGGGGAGCGGCCTACGCCTTCTTCCCAACAACTGGTGCCGGCACCGGCTCAGCTCAGACTGGTACTGCTTCCGACGTCACGATCACCCAGGTCGGCGCGGGGTACGACAGTCTGACTCCGACCAACACTTACACCCAGGACCAGTGCATGTATGGCTGCACCGGCCCTAACGAGCTTGGCAACGACATCACGCTCTCCACCGGCCAAGCGTCTCAGTTGGTGAATGTGGTGGTGGCGGTCGACAACTGGGGCCCGGAGGTCAATGGCGTACCCATGACGCTGACGATCAATAACACCGTGAACGGTCCGATCAGCGACACCATATCCCAGGATTTCGCGGCAGCGGCCGGCCAGTTTACGCCCACGGAAACCAATGTCGTGTTTGACTTCAGCTCCCAAGACGCCTTTGTTGGGCCGGAGTTTGTGTACGGGATCACATTCAGTGCAACCGCGGATGGAGTCACTTCAGATCTTGCCGCCAGTTTGAACCTTGCACTCTCTGATTCCCACACGGATCTTACCGTCGGGCAGGACACGACCCCGGGAACCATCTGGATGGACGACCCGCACGGCCAGAACAACGACTTCCCAGTCTGCGATGACACCCTTTTGCCAACAGCAAGTTTTGTGAGTGTGAATACGGGATGTGGTGCTTACAACCCTGACAACCCCGGTGCCTACGGTAACGTGTTCCCCACCGATGACATCCCGGCCGTTGAGGTGAACGTCGTCGGCGGTGACCTCCAGACTCTGTACCCTGGGGATTCACCAGTGCCGCTTCAGTACGCCATCACCAACCCGGGCCCGTCGCCGGTGACGGTCATTTCGGTGACTGCGTCCGTGGACTCAAGCGGTGGCAATGTCGAGAACGCGAGCGCGGCGCTCGCGCCCGTGTCAGGATGTCTGGCTAATTGGTACCAGGTCAACAACAGTCCCCAGACGCTCAATGGCGTCACCGGAATCAGTATCCCACCAGGCACCACGCTCTTTACGACGAGCCCTGAGTACATCTCGACCCTTTCCGTCCAGATGCTCGAAGGGACGGACAACGTGCCAACAAACCAAGTTGACTGCGAGGGAGTCAACGTTGGTCTGACGTTCTCATCCAACTAGAGCATTCAACCTGTGGGGTAGCGGTCTTCGGGCCGATATTCCACTAATTCAGGTCGGGCATGAGGCCGGACCGCGGAGATTCATCCCCGCGGTCCGGCTGGCCGGCCAGCAGTCGTCAGGTTGGTGTTTCAGCCCCGCATCGGGGTAGGTCGAGGTGAGCGTGTTCGGGCAAAAGAAGCTACAAGTGCGATCCGGCGCGACAGCGCTGGTGATAGTCGCGCTTATTTTTACGGTCGCTCATGCGGCGCTCGGATCCAACCCGACGAATGCCATCCCAGATTTCACCATTTCGAGCACGATCAGCAGTTCGTCGGCCGTTCAAACTCCGGCGCTGCTCTATCCCGGCGTGCAGCGTTACCTTTGGTACACCGTCTCCAACCCCTTGCAAGCGCCCATCACGGTTACCTCCGTGGGCATTAGTAATGTGACATCGCCGACGGGATGCCCCGTATCAAACCTCGATTTCGCCCAGACGACCTTCTCAGGATCGCTGGAGGTCCCGGCGCAGGGCACGAACTCAGTGGCACTACCGATTTCTCTCTACAACACCAGTTCAAACCAGATCATGTGCGAGGGCATCACCTTCGCCTTCGCTTATTCCGGTTCGGCCATCTACGCCGAGCTCTACGCCACGGCGACGACCGTGGTAGGCGCGCCGTCTCCTTCTCTGGAGGGCCAGTCGGTCGTCTATACCGCTACCGTTACCGCCAGCGCAGCCGCGGGCCAGGACCCGGTGCCGAACAGTCCTACAGGCACTGTCACCTTCATGGATGGGACATCGACCATATGCAACGCCGTTCCGGTGACGAGTACCGGAGTCACCACTTCGACGGCTACGTGTTCGCCTTTTGCGTACCCCTCACCCGGCACTCACCAGGTAACGGCGACATTTACGAACACAGATGGCAATTTTTCAGGCTCTACCTCGCCAATCTTCTATCAGACGGTTGATCCATGAGCCGGTACCGCTCCCGTCGAGGCGCCCTGCGCCACGCCCGTCTCGAGTACAAGCGACGCTCACGGCGCCACCAGGGAGGACGACTAAGGGTGGGTATCGCCAAATTCCTTCTCCTGTGCTTCATGGGAGTCCTCGGTGCGATTGCGGTGGCCACTTCGGCGGGTGCATATTTCGCCTCACACGGCAGTGGAGCGGGGTCAGCACAAACAGCGACATTTAATCCCCCCACTTCAGTCATAGCCTCGTTCCCTGTTCCCACCGTACGGACCGTTGATGTGACCTGGACTGCTGCCGACGAACCAGACGGAATCAAGATTGACGGCTATTACGTCCAGCGTTATCTCGGTGCAACCCCAAGTCCGGCCTGTGGAACGTCGCCCACAACGTTGATCTCTACGGTCTCTTGCGCCGACACCGATGTTGCCTCCGGTACGTACACCTACACGGTCACGGCGGTGTTTCGCACCTGGACGGCTACGAGCGCCCCCAGCGGTCCGGTGACGGTCCCAGCCGCGGTGCTCAGCTCGTTCGACTTGGCGCCCTCGACGTCGACACCGCAGGCCGGCACGGCGTTCACCGTGGGCATCACCGCCATGGACCAGTACGGCGAGGTCGACGCGTCCTACACCGGACTGGAGTGCCTCACCTTCTCCGGACCGGCTGTGTCGCCGAGCGATATCGAGCCGATTTATCCGCAAACTCCACCGTGCTCAACAGGATCGGCCGTCACCTTCCTCGATGGCGTCGCCAGCGGGGCCAATTCTCCATCCCTGACGCTCTACGACGCTCAGGTTGTGACCCTTACGGCGACCGATAATCCTTCCGGAGTGAGTGGCACTACTGACTTGACGATCGTTCCCGGCCCCATCAGCACTTTCGATGTGGCCAACCCCGGCACGCGAACGGTCGGACAGCTCTTCTCAGACACGATTACGGCAATTGACGGCTACGGAAACACCGCCACGAGCTACGTAGGGACCCAGGTTCTGGACTTCTCGGGTCCGTCAGACAGTCCGAGTGGCGCGATGCCGTCCTATCCAAGTTCGGTCTTCTTCACGAACGGCATGGGCACCGCGGAGAACATCACCCTGGTAGACGCCCAAACCACCGCGTTGATGGCTAGCCAGAGCCCGATTACTGGCACGTCGACCAGTTTCCTGGTTGTCGCAGGCGAGGCCACTTATTACACGGTGGTCGCTCCGAGCACCGCAACATCTGGAGTGCCCTTCACGGTCACGATAACGGCCTACGACGCGGATGGGAATGTGGCAGCTGGCTACGACGGGACGGCGGACCTCGCTTCATCGATCGGTGACGTTTCACCGCTTTCCGTTGTGCTGTCCAACGGAGTAGATACTTTCAATGCAACGCTCGACACTGTTGGAAACCAGACCATCACCGCCAGCGACTCGAGTAACCCAGGAATAACCGGTGCAAGTGGCAACATCGATGTCACCTCTACTCAAACCACGACCTACACCGTGACCTACAGCGCCAACAACGCCACCTCGGGCACCGTCCCGGTCGACGGCCTCAGCCCCTACAACCCCGGATCCCTGGTGACGGTCCTGGGCAACAGCGGTGATCTGGCCGTCGCCGGTGACAACTTCACCGATTGGAACACCCAGGCCAACGGTCTGGGGAACAGTTACGCCCCGACCAGCACCTTCACCATCGACGCCAACACCATCCTCTATGCCATCTTCAGCCCGATCACCCCACCCACGACCTACACCGTGACCTACAGCGCCAACAACGCCACCTCGGGCACCGTCCCGGTCGACGGCCTCAGCCCTTACAACCCCGGATCCCTGGTGACGGTCCTGGGCAACAGCGGTGATCTGGCCGTCGCCGGTGACAACTTCACCGATTGGAACACCCAGGCCAACGGCCTGGGGAACAGTTACGCCCCGACCAGCACCTTCACCATCAACGCCAACACCATCCTCTACGCCATCTTCACCAAGAGTTTGATGATTACGACCACCTCGCTCGCCAACGCGACGGCCGGTGAGGCCCATTACGCCCAGACCCTCCAGGGAACCGGGGGCACGACCCCCTACACCTGGTCGATATCTGAGGGTGTGCTGCCCAAAGGCCTCTCGCTCAATCCTTCGACCGGTCTCATCAGCGGCAGTGTCAGTCTGTCGGCCACGACCGAGACCTTCACGGTCACTCTGACGGACGCGAAGGGCGCCTCCACGACCAAGCAGTTCACGATCACCGTCTGCTACTCGTTGTTGATCACCACGAAGACCCTGGCCGGTGCGACGGCGGGGGAGAGCGACTACTCCCAAACTTTGCAAGGAATTGGCGGGGCGACGCCCTACACCTGGTCGATCTCGGCCGGCGAACTGCCCAAGGGCCTCTCGCTCAACGCGGCGAGTGGGCTCATCAGCGGTCCCGTGAGTTCCTCGGCCACGACCGAGACCTTCACCATCACTCTCACCGACGCCAACGGGGCCTCGACGACCAAGCAGTTCACGATTACCGTCTGCAACTTCTTGGCGATCACGACCAAGAGTCTGGAGGGCGCGATTGCCGGCCAGACCAATTACTCCCAGACCCTCCAGGGCACCGGAGGTTCTCAGCCCTACACCTGGTCGATCTCGGCCGGCATCCTGCCTAAGGGCCTTTTCCTCAACCCGTCGTCCGGGCTCATCTCGGGCAACGTGAGCACCTCGGCCGTGTCCGAGACCTTCACCGTCAAGCTGAGCGACGCCAACGGGGCCTCGACGGCCAAGCAGTTCACGATCACGGTAAGTCAAAAGCCTGTTTTCACCTGCGGCAACTCCGGCCACGCCCACTTCGGCCACTTCTTCGACTTCCAGTTCACGGCCTGGGGCGGGCCCCAGCCGTGGTTCACCGTCTCGGGCAAGCTGCCCTCGTGGCTGCACTTCGATTCCTCGAACGGAATTATCTCGGGTACCCCGGGCAGCGGCCAGCCCGGTTCGTACAGCTTTACGGTCACGGCCACCAACTCGTGGGGCTCCCAGAGCCAAACGTTCAGCCTCAACGTGGGGAACTGACGCTCGCCGGGGCGACGGGCCCTCTCGCGTGTTCCTCCCTGGTCAGTGGCCGGGCAGGGTGTAGCGGGTGAAGAGGTGCAGGCCCACGAAGAGCCAGAAGAGCAGCAGGACGATCCGTCCGACGATCCGGGTGGCGACCAGCGCTCCCGTGCGCGTCAGGTTCGGCGTGCGCACGGCGCCGAGCCGACTCGCCAGTTCCATGGCCAGGCCGGCGACCAGGATCACGATCCAGCCCACGGTGCCGTACATCAGCGGGCCCCACGTCGCCGGTGACGGGCGAGGCGAAACAGGGGTCCGGCACCGACGGCCAGCCAGAGGTCGTAGAGCAGCCAGCGTCCCCAGTGGGTCACGAGCAGGTGGTCGGCCGTCGTGCTGAGGGTCGCGACGACCGTCGAACGTCCACCGAGCGCCAGCCCAATCGCCTCGAGCGCCACGGCGGCGAGCAGCAGGACGGTCCAGGGAGTGACGTTGGCGAGGGTTGCGCCCCGACTGCGCTCTTGGTAGTAACGCGCGACGTCGTTGCGGGTTGAGAGGCCGCCGAGGACCCCGTAAGTAATGAGGACGGCGAGGGACGGGATGGCAATGAGGACGTAGGCGAGCGTGGTGAAGGGCCTCACGCCGCTGGCCCACCAGGCGTAGGCCAGGCCGGCCACGCTCAGAGGCAGAACCAAGGTGGCGGCCGTCGAGCGCGTCATCGGGCCAGACTATCGACGTGTGCCCGCCGGGACGAGCCCCGCCACTCGTTGACGGCGGCCCCACCCCGTCTATTAGGGTGGCGCGAACCATGAGACTGAGCCACCGGATTCCCTGGACTCCGTGGCGCGCCACGACCACCTGGTCACTGCGCACGGTCATGGTGGCGCCCCTGCTCGGCGGTCTGACCCTCTTTGGCATCGGCGAGGGACTGCTCGTCCAGTCCCAATGGGGGGCCACCCCCTGGACCGTCTTCGCCCAGGGGGTGGCCCGTCACTCGGGCCTGTCGCTCGGCTGGTCGACGGCGCTGATCAGCTGTGGCGTGCTGGTGCTCTGGTGGCCGCTGCGCGAACGGCCGGGCTTTGGCACGATCGCCAACCTGATCGTGATCGCCTACGTCCTGGACATCACCACCTACGTCGTGCCCCTCACGGCCGACCCGGCCCTCAAGATCCTCTACATCGTGGGCGGCGTGGTCGTCATCGGGGTCGGCAGCGCCTTCTACCTCACGACCGGCCTGGGCCCGGGTCCGCGCGACGGGCTCATGACGAGCATCAGCCGCCGCCTCGGGGTGAGCCTCGTCTACGTGCGACTCTCGATCGAGGCGACCGTGCTCATCGTCGGGTGGATTATGGGTGGCACGGTGGGCGTGGGGACCGCGTTCTTCGCCGCCACCATCGGCTTCAGTATCGGGGCGAGCCTCAACGTCCTCGACCGTACCGTGTCAAGGTTTCAGACGTGATCAGCGCGAGCCACCTGACCCAATTCTTCATTGCCTCGGCCGTGATCATCATCCTGCCCGGACCGAGTGTCACCTTCGCCGTCGCGCGCGGGGTGGCCTGGGGCCGCTCGGTGGCCGTGTTGACGGTGCTCGGCAACAGCGTGGGGGCCCTGGTGCTCTCGGCCATCGTGGCGGTCGGGCTCGGACCGCTGATTACCCACTCCAAGCTCTTCTCGACGGTGCTGCAGGTGCTCGGGGGCTGCTACCTGATTTGGCTGGGATCGAGCGCCCTACGCCAGCGCCACGCCCACGCCCTGGCGATGGCCCAGCGCGAGGACGTCCGCCCACCGACGTGGCAGGTGGTCCGCCAGGGATTCGTCGTCGGGGTGTTGAACCCCAAGGCCATGGTCTTCTTCGTGGCCGTCTTCCCCCACTTCGTCAGTCGGGGCCGCGGCGACGTCACAGTCCAGTTGCTCCTGCTCGGGCTCATCTTCAGCGTCATGGCCTTCGTGAGCGACAGCACCTGGGGTGTCGTCGCGGGCACCGCTCGGGACTGGCTCGCTAAATCGGCCCACCGACTGGTCGTCATGCGCGTCATCGGCGCCGGGGTGATGATCGCCCTGGGCCTCGTCGTGCTGGTGAGCGCCCTCGTCTCGGCCTGAGCTGTCACACCCCCTTCGTAGCGTCGTGACGTGGGACACGTACTACTGACGGGATCGGACCACGCGACCACGGCGAGCGTGGGCTCGTTCCTCGCGAACCTGCCCGAGATGCTCGGCTCGATGGCCGTCGACCCGCGCCGTCTGGTTGCGGTCGTCGAGTTCGAGGACGGACGCTACGTCCAGTTCTGGGTCGAGCCGCAGGGTCTGGTGATCGCCGAGGTGATCTCGAACCTCAATATTGGCGACGCGCGGGCTCTCTCGAACGCCGACGAAGCGTGCCTGCGATCGATGGGCTGGTCCGAGCCCTCGCCGGGGCCCAACCCCAACTGGCGCTTCGAAGCGACGGACGTGGCGGGGCTGGTGGACCTGGTGGCGATGACGGCCCGCGCGGTCGTCGAGGTGCTGGGTGAGGTGGCCACCGCGCGGGTGAGCCTGCGCACCTGGGCGATGCAGCGCGAGAGCGACGACGAGAGCGGCGCCGTACGCGAGGTCGCCCGGGTCTACTACCAGTCATCGCTGCGCGACCTGCAACGCCAGCTCGACGGTCCGTAGTCACGCTCTTCGCCCTAGCGGCCGCCTTTACACTGCCAACGGCGAGGGAGTGAAATGAGCATGCACGGCGCAGGCGTGAGCACGCGCACCCGCGCGGGCCTGCGCGGTCTGCAGCGGGACCGCAAGATCCTCGAGCACCGCATCAAGAAGGGCACCCTGCCGCGAATTCTCAGGTTCGCGCGGGCCTACCGTCCCTACCTGATCGTCTTCTTGATCGCCGTGGTGTTGGACGCGGTCGTCAGTTCCATCTCGCCTTTGTTGCTGCGCGCGATCATCGACAACGGGATCATCGACAAGCACCGCGCCGTCATCATCGACCTGTCGGTGCTCACTGCCGTCCTCGCCGTCTTCGACGCCGGGTTGGTCCTCACCGAGCGGCGCATCTCGGCCGTGATCGGCGAGGGGCTGATCTACGACCTGCGGGCCAAGGTCTTCGAGCACATCCAGCAGATGCCGATCGCCTTCTTCTCGCGAACCCAGACCGGTGCGCTGATCAGCCGGCTCAACAACGACGTCATCGGCGCCCAGCAGGCCTTCACCGACCTCTTCTCCAACGTGGTGGGCAACGTCATCCTGGTCACCATCGTCCTGGGCACGATGTTCGTGCTCTCCTGGCAGATCACCCTGGTGGCCCTGGTGCTCCTGCCGGTCTTCCTGGTGCCGGCCCGTCGCGTGGGCCGGCGCCTGGGCACGCTCTTCCAGCGCGGCATGGAGCTCAACGCCGAGATGAACATGGTGATGAGCGAGCGCTTCAACGTGGCCGGCGCGATGATGGTCAAGCTCTTCGGCCGGCCCCGCGAGGAGCGCCAGTACTTCGAGGTCCGTGCCGCGCAGGTGCGCGACATCGGCATCGACCAGGCCCTCTACCAGCGCTACTTCCTCGTCACCCTGTCGCTCACCGCCTCGCTGGCCACGGCCTTCGCCTACGGCTTCGGCGGGGTCGAAGCCCTGGACGGCGCCTTCGCCGTCGGCACGGTGGTGGCGCTGACGGCCTACTTAGGTCGCCTCTACGGTCCCCTCACGCAGCTGTCGAACCTCAACATCGACTACATGTCGGCCATGGTCAGCTTCGAGCGGCTCTTCGAGGTGCTCGACCTCGAGCCGATGATCAAAGAGAGCCCCGACGCGGTGGGCGTGCCCGACGGGCCGGCCCACCTGGAATTCAGCCACGTCGACTTTTCCTACCCCGGGGCCGAAGAGGTCTCCCTCGCCTCGCTCGAGGCGGTGGCCCGCCTCGACGACACACCGCGTACCGAGGTCCTGCACGACATCAGTTTCCAGCTCGAGCCGGGCACCATGACGGCCCTGGTCGGTCCGAGCGGGGCCGGCAAGACGACGATCTCGTTGCTGGCCTCGCGGCTCTACGACGTCGACTCCGGTTCGATCAGCCTCAACGGCGTCGACGTGCGCGACCTCACCACGGCCTCGCTCAACGAGACGATCGGCGTCGTGACCCAGGACCCCTATCTCTTCCACGACACCCTGCGCGTCAATCTCATGTTCGCCAAGCCCGACGCCACCGAGGCCGAGATCGAGGTGGCGCTGCGCGCGGCCCAGATCTGGACCCTGGTCGAGTCGCTGCCCCTGGGGCTCGCGACGGTCGTGGGGGAGCGGGGCTACCGCCTCTCGGGCGGCGAGAAGCAGCGCGTGGCGCTGGCCCGACTGCTGCTCAAGTCGCCCCACCTGGTGATCCTGGACGAGGCGACGGCCCACCTCGACTCCGAGAACGAGGCGGCCGTGCAGCACGCGCTCGACGAGGCCATGAGTAGCCGCACCTCGCTCGTCATCGCGCACCGACTCTCCACGATCCGCAGCGCCGACCAGATCCTGGTCATCGACGCCGGGCGGGTCGCCCAGCGCGGGACCCACACGGAACTTCTGGCCGCCGGGGGCCTCTACCACGACCTCTACGAGACCCAGTTCGCCCACCAGGACGGCGACCGGGACGCGGAACCAAACGCCGAACCGGACGGCGATCAGCCCATCGAGTGAGCGCCGCCGTCGACGTGGATGATCGAGGCGGACGTCGCGCGCAGCAACGGTGACAGCAGGGCCACGGCGGTGTCGGCGACGGCCGAGGAGTCGTGCACGTCCCAGCCGAGCGGGGCCCGCTCGCTCCAGGTGTCCTCGAAGTGCGAGAAGCCGGGGATCGACTTGGCGGCGATGGTGCGGATCGGGCCGGCCGCCAGCATGTTGATGCGGATCCGGTCGGGGCCGACCTCGCGCGCGAGGTAGCGCCCGAGCGACTCGAGGGCGCCTTTCATCACGCCCATCCAGTCGTAGGTGGGGTAGGCCCGCGTGCCGTCGAAGTCGAGCGCGATCACCGACGCGCCGCCGAGGGCCTCGCTCTTGGCGAGCAGCGGGCGAAAGGCGCCGACCAGCGCGGCGAGGGAGTAGGTCGAGATGTGCAGGGCCGTGGCGACGTCCTCGAAGGGGGCGGCGAACATGCCGCTGCCCAGGCACGACGGCGGGGCGTAGCCAATCGCGTGTACCAGGCCGTCGAGTCGGCCGAAGCGCCGCTCCACCTCGTCGACGGCGGCCGCGACCTGGACGGGATCGGTGACGTCGAGTTCGATGACCTCGCCGACGTCGCCGAGCTTGCGCACGACGCGCCGGGTGAGCGACGTGCCCCGGCCCGCGCCCGAGACGGCGATCGTCGCGCCCTCCTCCAAGACCCGACGCGCGATGCCGTAGGCCAGGGAGTCGTCGGTCAGGATGCCGGTGACGAGAATACGGTGATCGCTCAATAAACCCATAGGGCTATCGTACTGGCCGAGACCAAAATCGACGGGGACGAGAAATGACGACAGTGGGCATCCTGGGGGGTACCGGACCGGCCGGACGGGGCGTCGCGATCCGACTGGCCAGCGCCGGCCACGAGGTCGTGCTCGGATCGCGCGACGCGCAGCGCGCCGTCGACAGTGCGCGGGACCTGCACCCGCGCGGCGACGGTTCAGTGCGCGGGGCGGCCAACGAGGAGGCCGCTACCTGCGAGGTCGTGATCGTGGCGACGCCCTTCGACTCGGCCGTCGCGACGGTGCGGGCCCTGCGCGCGCAGTTGGCCGACACGGTCGTGATCTCGATGGTCAACGCCCTGGCCCGCGAGGGTAAGGAGATGGTGCCGCTCTACCCTGCGCGGGGCTCGATGGCCGCCCAGCTGGCCTTCGCCCTGCCCGAGAGCACAGTCGTGGGGGCCTTCCACCACCTGCCGGCCGATCAGATGCTCGACCTCGACAGCGCCATCGACGCCGACGTGGTCGTCTTCGGCGACGACGACGGCGCGCGCCAACAGGTGGCGACGCTCATCGACTCGGTCGCGGGGCTGCGCGCGGTGATCGTCGGATCGATGTCGCTCGCCGGCGCCGTCGAGGCCTTCACCGCGGTGTGCGCCTCGATCAACATCCGCCACAAGGCCCACAGTTACCTGAAGCTGGCCGGGCTCGTCGAGTGATGCAGCTCTACGACAGTGCCCGCCGGGGCACCTTCGCGCTCGACGCCGGTCCCACGGTGACGATGTACAGCTGCGGCATCACGCCCTATGACTCGGCGCACCTCGGCCACGCCTTCGTCTACCTCACCTTCGACGTGCTGCAGCGGCGCCTGCGCGACGCCGGCCACGAGACACGCTGCGTGCGCAACGTCACCGACGTCGACGACGACATCCTGCGCAAGGCCCGCGAGCTCGGCGTCAACTTCCTCGACCTGGCGGCCTTGGAGATGTCCAAGTTCGACCACGACATGCAGCACCTCAACCTGCTGGCCGTCTTCTCCGAGCCGCGCGCCTCGGGGGCCATCCCCGAGATCCTGACGATGATCGGCGCGACCTTCGACCTGGGCTTCGCCTACGAGGTCGACGGCTGGGTCTACTTCGAGATCTCGAAGTTCCCGCGCTTCGGCCAGGTGAGCCACGCGACGCGCGAAGAGATGGTCGAGCTCGCGAGCGTGCACGGCGGATTCCCCGACGACCAACGCAAGCGCGACCCGCTCGACTTCGTGCTGTGGCAGCCCTCCCTCGAGGACGAACCGGCCTGGGAGTCGCGCTGGGGGCCCGGCCGGCCGGGCTGGCACATCGAGTGCTCGGCGCTGGCCCTGCGCGACCTCGGCGAGACCGTCGACGTGCACGGCGGGGGACGGGACCTGGTCTTCCCCCACCACGAGTGCGAGGCGGCCCAGAGCGAGTCGGTGACGGGTGCCCCCTTCGTCCGGCACTGGCTGCACGTGGGCCTGGTGGGCCTCGACGGCACCAAGATGTCGAAGTCCCTCGGCAACCTCGTCTTCGTCTCGGACCTCGTGGCGCGCGCCGAGTCGACGGCCGTGCGCTTGGCACTACTCAACGAGCACTACCGCCACGACTGGGAGTGGCGCGACGAGCTCTTGAGCGAGGCCCAGTCACGTCTGGCCACGTGGCGCACCACGCTCACGGGGCGGGCCTGTCACGTCATCGACGACGTGCGCGCGGCGCTCGACGACGACCTGGACAGCCCCGGCGCACTGGTCGCGCTGGACGAGGCGGCCCAGGGCGGCTACAACGTCGCACCGGGCGCCGCGTTGCTCGGCATTACTCTGTAGGCAACGAAAGGCCAGGATGTCGGACATCGAAGTACTGCTCCCGGACGGCAGCGCCCGTCAGGTCCCCCAAGGCGCGAGCGCGCGCGATCTCGCCGCGGCGATCGGCCCGCGCCTCGCCAAGGACGCCCTGGCGGCCGTGGTCGACGGCCAGTTGAGCGACTTAACCACGGCCCTGCACGACGGGGCCACGGTCTCGATCGTCACGCCGGCGAGCGATCTCGGTCGTGAGGTGCTGCGTCATTCGAGCGCCCACGTGCTGGCCCAGGCCGTCACCCGGCTCTGGCCGGGGGCCAAGTACGCCATCGGCCCGGCGATCGAGAACGGCTTCTACTACGACTTCGACCTGCCCAATGGCGAGCACTTCAGCGACGACGACCTCGAGCGCATCGACGCCGAGATGCGGGCCATCATTGAAGAGGACCAGCCCTTCACCCGCGCCGAGCTCTCGCACGACGAGGGCCTGGCCCTCTTTAAGGACCAGCCCTACAAGATCGAGATTATCAACAACGTGGGCAGCGGCGACGCGGCCGACCTCGCCGAGACGGCCAGCGCCACGGTCGTGTCGACGTACTCGAACACCGACAGCTTCGTCGACCTCTGTCGCGGTCCGCACGTGCCCTCGACCTCGCGCCTCGGCCACTTCGCGCTGACCCGGGTCGCCGGCGCCTACTGGCGTGGTGACGAGACGCGCCCCCAGCTCCAGCGCATCTACGGCGTGGCCTTCGAGAGCGACGAGGCCCTGGCGGCTCACCTGGAACAGTTGGCGCAGGCCGAACTGCGCGACCACCGCAAGCTGGGCGCCGAACTGGACCTCTTCTCCTTCCCGAGCGAGATCGGTCCGGGACTGGCCGTCTTTCACCCCAAGGGGGGCACGATGCGGCGCATCATGGAGGAGTACTCGCGCCAGCGCCACGTCGAGGGCGGCTACGAGTTCGTCAACTCGCCCCACATCGCCAAGGCCGAGCTCTTCGAGATCTCGGGCCACCTCGAGTGGTTCGCCGAGGGCATGTACCCACCAATGGAGCTCGACGAGGGCCAGCGCTACTACCTAAAGCCGATGAACTGCCCCTTCCACACCCTCATCTACAAGTCGCGTCAGCGCAGCTACCGCGAACTGCCGCTGCGCCTCTTCGAGTTCGGCTCCGTCTATCGCTACGAGCTCTCCGGTGCGGTCCAGGGGTTGATGCGCGTGCGGGGCATGACCCAGGACGACGCCCACATCTACTGCACGAGAGAGCAGATGGGCGAGGAGATCGACGGGCTGCTCACCTTCGTGCTCGACCTGCTGCGCGCCTTCGGGCTCAACGACTTCTACCTCGAGCTCTCGACCCGGCCCGAGGGCAAGGCCGTCGGCAGCGACGAGGAGTGGGCCGAGGCGACCCAGACCCTGGACGACGTCGCCCGGGCGGCCGGACTCCAGTTGACCCTCGACGAGGGCGGCGGCTCCTTCTACGGGCCCAAGATCTCGGTCCAGGCCCGCGACGCCATCGGACGGACCCACCAGATCTCGACCATCCAGCTGGACTTCCAGACGCCCCAGCGCTTCGAGGCCAGCTACGTCGGAGCCGACAACGCCCGCCACCAGCCGATCATGATCCACCGCGCTCTCTTCGGCTCGGTCGAGCGCTTCATGGCCCTCTTGATCGAGCACCACGCCGGTAACATGCCGACCTGGCTCAGCCCCGAGCAGGTGCGGGTGCTGGGCGTGCGCGATCACCACGACGACTACGCGTACGACGTGGCGCAGGCCCTCAAGCTCGAGGGCGTGCGCGTGGGCACCGAGCCGGCCAGCGAGCCGCTGGGGTCGCGCATCCGCCGGGCCAAGCTCGAGAAGATCCCCTACATCGTGGTCGTCGGCGACGACGACGTCGACAAGGGCACGTTGGGCATCAACGCGCGCGGCTCCAACGACCCCGAGCGCGGCGTCACCCTGGCCGAGTTCCGCGACCGCCTGCTGGCCGAGATCGTCGAGCACGCCTCTCCCGAGGGCCGCGGTGGCGCTTAAGCGCATGGCGGCCGCCTGGCGCGAGAAGTACGTCGCCAACACCAGCGCCGCCTTGAAGGCCGACCAGGGGGAGTGCATCTTCTGCACCTTGAGTAACGAGGAGGTCGCCGAGGATACCGGCGTGCTGTGGCGCAATGACACGACCTTCGTCGTGCTGAACGCCTTCCCCTACGGCTCGGGCCACCTGCTGGTGCTGCCGCGGCGCCACGTCGCGGCGCTCGGGGAGCTGACCGAGGAGGAGTACCGCGAGTTCTTCCTGGCGCTGCGCCATACGACGATCGCCCTCGAGATGGCCTACGGGGCCGACGGCATGAACATCGGGATCAACCTAGGGGTCGCCGCGGGGGCCGGCATCCCGCGCCATTTGCACGCCCACGTGCTGCCGCGCTGGAGCGGCGACACCAATTTCATGACCTCGATCGGCGAGACCCGGGTGCTGTCGGAGTCCCTGGGCGCCACCTGGCAGAAGGTCCACCGCCACTTCTGACCGGCCGAGAACCGGCGGCTATCGATTCGTAATATATGCTTTCACAAAGGCACAAGGGGATCATGTTCGACGGAAAGTTCCGCCAATCGGTAGACGCGACCACGGCTCCGGTGGGCCGCTGGTTGGTGCGCATCGGCTTCTCGGCCGACTGGCTCACCGCTTCGGGTCTGCTCTTCGCCTGCGCGACGGCTTGGGCCATCGCCACGGGCCACCACCACCTGGCCGTGGTGCTGCTGATCGCGACGGGCGCCCACGACCTCTTCGACGGTCCCGTCGCCAAGGCCAGCCAGCGCGCCAGCCAACGGGGCAGCTACTTCGACTCGGTCGTCGACCGCCTGAGCGACGCCGTGTTGATGGGGGGCTGCGCCTACTACCTCACCGCGCAGCACCGCGGCCAGTTGGTCCTGTTGCCGATCGGGATCATGACCACCACCTACATGATCTCCTACCAGCGCTCCAAGGCCGAGAGCCTGGGCCTCAACGCCAAGGGCGGGCTCATGGAGCGGGCCGAGCGCATGATCGTGCTCGGCGTGGCGCTGCTCGCGTCCCAGATCTTCGTGCCCGTGCTCTGGGCGCTGCTGGCCCTCACGGCCCTCACGGCCGGCGGCCGCTTCTGGCGGGTGTGGCAGATCGCGGCCAGCCCCGAGCCCACGCACATGCGCCGGCGTCCCCGTAATCGCCAGCACACCGGACGGCTGCGCCGAGGTTCGAGCCGCACCTCGCGCCACTAGACGTGGCCTCGGCCCGCGTCGCGCTGTTCAAATCGGTGGGGGCGCTCGCTGAAGCCCTGCCCGAACGCTTCGACGTCTCGCTCGCGCGACGCGTGGCCGCGAGCATCGGAAAGCGCAGCGCGTCGCGCGACAACCTGGCCGACAACCTGCGTCACGCGCTCAGCGTGCCCGGCGCGTCCCAAGACGGCGTCGAGCCGGGACTGCTCGACCGTTTCGTCACGCGCGCCTTCGAGGGCTACGGCCAGTACTGGGCCGAGGGCGCCAAGCTTCCGGCCATCGACAAGCGCGAGATCTCCCAGCGCTTCAGCGTCGCCGAAGGACAGGAGCACCTCGAGGCGGCGAAGCAGCGGGGACGGGGTCTGGTGATCGCGCTGCCGCACATCGGCAGCTGGGAGTGGGGCGGCGCCTTCATGTCCCAGCTGGGCCTGGCGATGACCTGCGTGGCCGAGGAGCTCGACCCGCCCGAGCTCTTCAACTGGTTCAAGGCCAAGCGCGAGTCGATCGGCATCCACATCGAGCCCCTCGACGAGCACGCCGGGACGGTGTTGCTGCACACCTTGAAGGAGGGTGGGGTGGTGGGGCTGCTCTGTGACCGCGACATCCAGGACAACGGGATCGAGGTCAACTTCTTCGACGAACGGGTCACCATCCCCGGCGGTCCGGCGACACTGGCGCTGCGCACCGGGGCGACGCTCGTGGCGGCCGCCTGCTACTCGGGGCCCGGCCGCGACCACTTCGCCGTCGTGAGCCGCCCCATCGAAGCGGTGCGTCTCGGGCGACTGCGCGACGACGTGACGCGCGTCACCCAACACGTCGCCGACGAGCTCGAGGGACTGATCCGGCGGGCCCCCGAGCAGTGGCACGTGCTCCAGGCCCGCTTCGCCCCGTGAGCCGCGTCGCGCTGGTCTCGCCCTACGCCCTGAGCGTCCACGGCGGCGTCCAGGAGCAGGTGCTGGCGATGAGTCGCGAGCTCGTGCGCGGCGGCCACGAGGTCCTGGTCCTCTCGCCCGACGGGTCCGATCGCGCGAGCTACGACACGCTCGCGCTTGTCGAGCACTTCGGACGACTCCGGTCGCTGCCGGCCAACGGCTCGCGTGCGCCGCTCACCCTCTCGTGGCTCGCGTCGCGTCGGGCCCGCGAGCGAATTACGGATTTCAACGCGGAGGTCGTGCACCTGCACGAGCCCTTCGCCCCCGTGATGGCCTGGTCGACGCTGCTCGCGCACCGCGCACCGTGCGTGGGGACCTTCCACCGCGGCGGCGGCGGTCCGGCGCTGCGCCTCACCGCTCCGGCGCTGCGCCGCCTCGCCCGCGGTCTCGACGTGACGGCGGCCGTCAGTGACGCGGCCGCGCGCACGATTCACGACGCCATCGGTATCGAAGCGACGGTACTCTTCAACGGCCTCGAGATGGACCGCTTCGTCAAGTACCCGCGTGAACGTCCCGACGGGGTGGTGGTGCTCTTCGTCGGCCGCCTGGAGGATCGCAAGGGCGCGCGCCACGCCGTCGCCGCGGTGCGGGCCCACAACGCGCACCACGCGCACCGGTGGCGACTGGTCGTGCTCGGCGACGGGCCGGAGCGCACGCGTCTCGAAGCCCTGGCCGGGCCCGACGAGATGATCCAGTTCGTCGGCGCGCTGGGCGACGACGACAAGCGGGCCTGGCTGCGCCGCGCGCACGTGCTGGTCGCGCCCTCGACCGGCGGCGAGAGCTTCGGGGTCGTGCTGCTCGAAGCCATGGCCAGCGAACTGTCGGTCGTCGCGAGCGACATCGCCGGCTACCGCGAGGCGGCCGGCGGCCACGCCGTGCTGGTGGCGCCAAACGACGACGGCGCGCTCGAACGCGCCATCGCGACGGCGCTCGAGCGCGAGGACGGTGC
The DNA here is from genome assembly GCA_050010495.1 of Acidimicrobiales bacterium. GTDB lineage: Bacteria > Actinomycetota > Acidimicrobiia > Acidimicrobiales > RAAP-2 > RAAP-2. The sequence goes on along the minus strand of JBEKKW010000022.1, from coordinate 5,602 downwards.
GTCTATCGAGGCCGCGAGGACCCACGCCCAGCGCTGGTCGATGTCGCACCTGGTGCAAGAGTACGAGCAGCTCTACGAACGAGCGCGCCAGCGCTTCGACGGGGCCAAGTAGCCTTGAGGGGTGGCTACCAAGCAGCGTTCGCGCAATCGCCGCTCCAACTCCCGTTCCAGTTCGAGGGACCGTCAGGAGCGCTACGTCGCCCCGGTGCTCGACCCTAACTGGCAGAGTCCCTACCAGCCCTCGGCCCACGAGCGCCAGGCCAACCAGCACGCCGTGCGCGCCTACGCGTTGCGGCGCCGTCTGCCCTTCAGCATCGCCGCGGTCGTGGTGGTGGGGGCGCTCTGCGCCGGGTTCGTCGCCGTAGTGTGGTTGCCGGCCGTCGGGGTCGTCGTCGCGGCCCTGTACCTGTGGGACCTGCACCGCTACCTCGCGGGCTTCGACAAGCGCGGTCACGCGCTCGTGGTCTCGTTGATCGACCGCTTCAAGACCGGCGGCACCACCGAGGACCGCCAGCGCCTGGGCATCGTGCTCGACCGACTCTCGGCGACCTTCGGCGTGAACGGCGTCGTCGCGCTGATCGTCGAGGACCCGGGTTACAACGCCGCGCTGGTGCCCGACGGCGCGAAGTACTCGCTCTTCGTCACCAGTTCGCTCATGAGCGACTTCGAGCTGATCGAACTCGAGGGTGTGGTCGCGCACCTGCTCGCGCGAGAGCGGCTCGGACTGCTGGCGCGCGAGAGCATCGCCAGCGCCATGGCGATGAACGACGAGTCGCGCCGCGCGCTGGCCGGTAGCGCGAGCGCCTACCGGGCCGACGAGGTCGCCGCGGCCGCGATCCGCTACCCGCTGGGTCTGGCCGGCGCCCTGCGCAAGTGCGCGGCCCAGGTGGTCGCCGCCGACTCCTACTTCCGCAGCGCCGACTACGCGCAGTCGCGCTGGATCTGGTTCAACATCTGGAGCGACCGCGACCGGTCCGACCTCGCCGACCTCGACGACGCCGAACTGCGCGCGCTGGCCCTCGAGGAGTGGTAGGGCGCCTCTCCATTAGGCTGGAGCCATGAGTCCCTCAAAAAACCCCTCAACCGTCGGCTCGGCGCTGGTGAAGCGCGGGCTGGCTGACATGCTGCGCGGCGGCGTCATCATGGACGTCGTCAACCCCGAACAGGCCCGTATCGCCGAGGACGCCGGCGCCGTCGCGGTCATGGCGCTCGAGCGCGTCCCCTTCGACATCCGTCGCGACGGCGGCGTGGCGCGCATGAGCGACCCCCAGATGATCCAGGACATCCAGGCGGCCGTCACGATTCCGATCATGGCCAAGGCCCGCATCGGCCACTTCGCCGAGGCCCAGATCCTCGAGGCCCTCGACATCGACTACATCGACGAGTCCGAGGTCCTCACCCCGGCCGACGAGGAGCACCACATCGACAAGTGGGCCTTCACCGTGCCCTTCGTCTGCGGCGCCACCAACCTCGGCGAGGCGCTGCGGCGCATCGGCGAGGGGGCCTGCCTGATCCGCTCCAAGGGCGAGGCCGGCACCGGCAACGTCGTCGAGGCGGTGCGGCACCTGCGCACCATCTACACCCAGATGCGCCGGCTCCAGAGCGCGGACACCTCCGAGCTCTTCACGCTGGCCAAGGAACTCCAGGCCCCGCTGGCCCTCGTCCAGGAGGTCGCGGCGACCGGCAAGCTGCCCGTGCCGCTCTTCTGCGCCGGAGGCATCTCCACGCCGGCCGACGCCTCGCTCGTGCTGCAGTTGGGCGCCGAGGCGATCTTCGTCGGCTCGGGCATCTTCAAGAGCGAGGACCCGGTGCGCATGGCCGGGGCGATCGTCGAGGCGACGACGCACTTCCGCGAAGCGGGCGTCGTGGCCAAGGTCTCGACCGGCCTCGGCGACGCGATGCGCGGGGCCGAGACGTCGTCGCTGGACGTGCGCCTCGCCGAGCGCGGTTGGTAGCAGGCGGTGCCCCGGGTCGGTGTGCTGGCCCTGCAGGGCGACGTGCTCGAGCACGTCATCCGGCTCCAGGAGATCCACGCCGACGTGGTGATGGTGCGCCGGGCCCACGACCTCGAGGGGCTCGACGGCCTGGTCCTGCCCGGCGGCGAGTCGACCACGATCTCGCACCTGCTCAACACCTCGGGCGTGCGTTCCGCGCTCGAGGACAAACTGCGTGACGGCCTGAGCGTCTTTGGCACCTGCGCCGGGCTCATCCTGCTCAGCCGCGACATCCTCGACGGACGTTCGGGCCAGTGGAGCTACGGCGTGCTCGACGTGGCGGTGCGCCGCAACGGCTACGGCCGCCAGATCGCCAGTTTCGAGGCCTCGATCGAAGTGGCCGGCGTCGGCAACGTCCCGGGCGTCTTCATCCGCTCGCCCAAGATCGAACGCTGCGGCAGCGAGGTCGAGATCCTGGCGACCTACGACGACGGCGAGGGCGAGCACCCGGTACTGGTTCGCCAGCGCAACGCCTGGGGCTGCTCCTTCCATCCCGAGCTGACGGGCGACCCCCGGGTCCACCAACTCTTCGTCAACTCGCTGACGTAGCGTCGCTAGGATTAGCAGGCCCCACGGGGCAGGAGGAACTATGTCCGGCCATTCGAAATGGGCGACGACCAAGCACCGCAAGGGCGCCAAGGACAGCGCCCGCGCCAAGGTCTTCGCCAAGCTGATCCGCCAGGTGGAGGTCGCGGCCCGTGAGGGTGGCGGCGACGTCGCGACCAACGCGAGCCTGCGCACCATGTTCCAGAAGGCCCGCGAATCCTCCGTGCCGATCGACACCATCGAGCGGGCCGTCAAGCGCGGCACCGGCGAGCTCGAGGGGGTACGCTACGAGCCGATCAGCTACGAGGGGTACGCCCCGGGCGGCGTGGCCGTCATCGTCGAGACGCTCACCGACAATCGCAACCGCACCAGCGCCGAGATCAAACACCTGCTCGCGAAGAACGGCGGCACGGTCGCCGAGCCCGGAGCGGTCTCGTGGCAGTTCGACCGCAAGGGCGTGCTCGAGGTGAAGGGCCCCATCGACGAGGACCAGCTGCTCGAATGGGTGCTCGACGCGGGCGGCGAGAACTTCAGCGCCAACGGCGTCAACTTCCTCGTCACGACCGAGCCCCACGACGTGGGCAAGGTCCGCGACGCCCTCGAGTCCATGGGCGCGAAGGTCCTCTCGGCCGAGCTGACGCTGGTGCCCCAGAACTACATCGAGGTGACCGACGAGTCCGAGGCGAAGAAGATACTGCGCCTGATGGACGCGATCGACGACCACGACGACGTGCAGAACATCTACGCCAACTTCGACATCCCCGACGAGATCATGGCGGCCTTCGAGGGCTAGCCCCCTACGGGCCGCGGTGCTCGCTGAACCAGCTCACGGCCCCGTCGACCATGGGCACGATGTCGAGCAGCCGTGACGGCCCCGCGCCGACCTTCGCGACCCTCTCGAGACCGGCCCGGGCCAGGGCCGCGCCGACCTGGTCGAAGTCGTCGGCGCGGTAGTCGATGCAGCGGTAGCTGACCCATTGGCGTCGCCCGTCGACGAGCATCGGCGCCCCCTCGGTGATGATCGGGTGCGCGATCGCGGCGCGACCCTCGGCCAGGTGCAGCGACGTGTTATTGGCGTGTCCCACGCCGAGCAGCAGCACCTGGGCGCCCAGGTCGTAGAGGCGCGCCAGCGGGGAGTGCTCGTCGAAGCCGTTCTCGAGGCGGTGATCGTCGATGATGAAGTCCGCGTTCGCGCCGACCGCGCAGAACGAGACCCGGGGGTGGGCGCTGCGCCGGGCCCCGGGCAGGCGGCGCGCGACCTCGGGGACCGATCCCATCTGTCGGGTGAGGGTCAACTGGGCGTCGTAGGCCGGCATCGACTCGCGCACCGTGGGCCACCACGACTCGGGTATCGCGGGGTGGTGCCAATGGCGCGGGTCGGAGAGCTCGCTCGAGTGCGTCGGCACGACCAGCGTGCCGCCTTCGCCCAGCACCTCGAGCAGCGCCATCACGACGGACCGCGCGCCGCCGACGACGTAGCCGAGCGCCGAGAGCGAGCTGTGCACCAGCACCGTCGAACCGTTGGTCAGGCCCAGTTCGCCCAGGTCCCTCGCGAGGCTCGCGGCGGTGAAGGGGCCGGCCCGCTCGGGAGATTCGTCAGGGGACCCGTTCACGTCCACCCCGCCACCTTCCCATGCGCCGGGCCCGGAGACGTCCCGGGCGGTGCCGGTTCGGCCCGCGGATTGACGGATTTCGTCGTACCCGCGAGATAGTATCGAACATATGTTCGTACTCGGTATCGACCCCGGACTGACCCGTTGCGGCTTCGGGCTCGTCGAGGGCTCCTTCGCCGGCGTCGAGTCCTTCCGCGCCGTGCGCGCCGGGGTCGTCGAGACGAGTTCCCACACCCCCGTCGAGGAGCGCCTCGGCCAGTTGCTCGTCGAGCTACGCACCCTGATGGAGGAGACCCGGCCCGACGCCGTGGTCGTCGAGCGGCTCTTCTTCCAACGAAACGCCAAGACCGCGATTCCGGTCGCCCAGGCCAGTGGCGTCGCGGTGGCGCTGGCCGGCGCGATAGCCCTGCCCGTGCGCCAATTCACCTCCCAGGAGGTGAAGCTGGCCGTGACCGGCTACGGGGCGGCCAGCAAGGTCCAGGTCCAGGGGATGGTGGCGAGGCTGTGCGGGCTGGTGGAGATACCCCAGCCGGCCGACGCCGCCGACGCCCTGGCCCTCGCGATCACCTACTTCATGATGGTGCGCATGGAGCAGCGTTACCCGGTGGCGCCGTGATCGGGTGGCTCTGCGGCCGGGTCCTGCACTACCAGGACGACGGCGCGCTGGTGCTCGACGTGGCGGGCGTGGGCTACGAGGTGCACGTCGCCACGTCGGACCGCTTCACGATCGATGAGCCGCTCGAGCTCTTCGTCTACACCAGCGTGCGCGCCGACGCCATCGTGCTCTACGGCTTTAAGAGCTACGGCGACCGCGAGTTCTTCGAACTGCTGCTGGCCACCCCCGGGGTCGGACCCTCGACGGCGCTGGCGGCGCTGCGCACCATGCCCACCAACGAGCTCTCCGCCGCCATCGAGAGCGGCGACGTGAAACGGGTCGGTCAGATACCGGGGATCGGTCCCAAGACCGCCAGTCGCATCGTGCTCGAGTTGAAGGGCAAGGTCGTGCTCGACGAGGGCTTCACCGCGTCGACGAAGCCCCTGCGTTCGGGCGCGATCGAGGACGCGCTGCGCGCGCTCGGCTACAGCGTGCCCGAGATCCGCCAGGCCCTGGCCGACGTGACCCTGCCCGAGGACGAGTCCGACGCGCTGCGCGAGTCGCTGCAACTCCTGAGGCGCCAGTGAGCCGGCGCGAGATCGACCTGTCGGCATTGACGAGCGTCATCGCGCCCGTCGCCGACGAGCAGGAGCGGCGAATCGAGGTCTCGCTGCGTCCGAGCACGTTGGGCGACTTCGTCGGTCAGCGCGAACTGGTGCGCCACCTCGAGATCGTGCTCGGCTCGGCGCGGGCCCGCAACCAGAGCGTCGACCACCTGCTCTTCGCCGGGCCGCCGGGACTGGGCAAGACGTCACTCGCGGGCATCGTCGCGGCCGAGATGGGCTCGGGACTGC
>JBEKKW010000021.1:0-27506 GCA_050010495.1 Acidimicrobiales bacterium | reverse complement strand
TTCCTCACCCGAACGACGCAAGCGTGGATGGACCTCCTGGCCGAGTCGGGTGTGCCCTTCGCCCCGATCTTCGACGTGGCGGGCGCCTTCGCGCAGGGCCAGATCCGCGGGGGCGACTTCCTCGGGGTGATGACCACGCCCGGCGGCGAGACTACGGCCATGCGCACGCCCCTGCTGATCGACGGGGTCCGTCCCGACATCCGTCGCGGGCCGCGAGGTCTCGGCGAAGACACGGCCGAGATCTTCGATGACTAAGCGACAGGCCCTCGAACCGTGAACGGTCGCCCGTCGAAGGCGTCGACGGTGCTGAAGTGCTCGACGGCGCGGCGCGAGAGCGCGGTGGGGCGCGCGAGGGGATAGCCCAACACGACCACGGAGGCCACGGCGAACGTCGGGGGGATCGCGAGCACGTCGCGCAGATCGTCCTCGTTGCGGGTGGCCACGGTCGTCAGCACGCCACCGAGTCCGCGCTCGTGCGCCGCCAACAGGATGTTCCAGACGAAGGGGTAGATCGATGCACCGCCGACGATCTGGTAGCGCCCGAGGTCGCGGTCGGTCGCGGCGAGGGCGGCCAGGTTGGCGCAGACGACCAGCATCACCGGTGCCCGGTCCATCCGCTCGGCGAAGTCCTCTGGCCGAGAGGCGGCGAGAGCGGCCGGACGCTGCGCGAGGGCGGCGGCCCGGTCGTCGCCGCTGGCGAGGGGCGAGAAGGGCGAGACCCCGGCCAGCACGTGGCTCACGTAGTCGTGCCAGGCGTCAAGGTAGAGATCGCGCACCCGCTGGCGCACGAGCCGGTCGCGCACCACGACGACGTGCCAGGCCTGACGATTGCCGCCCGACGGCGCGAACCGGGCGTCGTCGAGGACGTGCCAGAGCACGTCGTCCGTTACCGGTTCTTCGGAGAATTCTCTGACCGCGCCGGTGGTGCGCAGGGCGTCGATGAGTTCCATGGCGCCACCCTAGAAGGCGGCCCTACGCGTCGCGGCGTTGCAGCAGGGTCACGCCGAGCGCCAGCAACGCGACCATGTAGAGGGCTAGGACCGCGAAGGCCTCCCAGGGACCGAAGGTATTGGCCTTGGTGACGACCGACATCATCGAGCTGCCGAGGTTGATCGGTTCGTACTTCATGAAGTCGTTCTGCCAGCTCTGGGGGAAGGCCAGGCCGATGAGGGGCGCGATCAGCAGCAGCGTCACAAAGACGCTGATGCAGGCGAGGCTCTGGCGAAAGATGAGGCCGAGGGCGTAACCAAAGACCGCGAGCAGGGTGAGGTTCACCCCGGCCAGCAGAACGGCACGCAGGACCGGCCCGCTGCCGAGAGAATCGGTGGGCACCACGCCAGAGAAGATGGCCATGCCGATGAGGAAGGCAGCGACGCACACGACCTCGCAGATGACGAACATCGACGTGACGAGCACGACCAGTTTGGCCATCGACAGCTGCATGCGATTGGGAACCGCGGCCAACGTGGTGCGGATGGCTCCCGAGGTGTACTCGCTAGTGATGAAGAGCGATCCGATGACCCCGACGGCGAACTGTGCGAAGAAGAGCCCGACGAGGCTCGTGGACAGGGGGTCGAAGGTCAGCTTCTGACTGAGCGGCATGGTGTGGAAGTGCGCGCGCACCAGGGCCGTGACGAGCACCCCGAGACCGATAGTGAGCACGATCAGGACGACGGTACCCATGATCGTCGAGCGCACGGTACGGAACTTGATCCACTCGGACTTGGCGACTGAGGCGAGGGTCACCTCGTTATCCATGGGTGGTCGATTCGAACGTGCCGCCACCGAACTCGACGGCGTCCGCGGTGAGTCCCATGAAGACGTCCTCGAGCGAGGCGCGCTGCGGCGTCAGCTCGAACACCGTGACGCCGGAGTCGAAGGCGATCTGGCCGACCTCGTCGCTGGTGAGAGCGCCGACCGTGAGGCCCTGTTCGTTCTCTTCGTGGATCGTCCCGTTCTTGGCGGTGATGGCGGCGCCCAATCTTTTGATGTCGGAGGCCCGCACGAAGACCGTGCCGTTAGCGGTCGCCGTGAGGTCGTCGATCGAGCCCTGCGTGATGAAGCGCCCGCGACCGATGACGATTATCTGGTCAGCGCTGACGGCCATCTCGCTCATCAGATGAGAACTGACGAAGACGGTGCGGCCCTCGTTGGCCAGGGAGCGGAAGAAGTCGCGGATCCAGCGGATGCCCTCGGGGTCCAGACCGTTGACCGGCTCGTCGAAGAGCAGGATCCCCGGGTCACCCAGCAGCGCGGCCGCGATACCGAGCCGTTGGCTCATCCCGAGTGAGTAGTCACCGACCTTCTTGTCGGCCACCGAGGTGATGCCGACGAACTCGAGGACCTCGTCGACGCGAGATTTCTTGATCTTGTTGGAGGCGGCGAGAGCCCGCAGGTGGTTGCGCGCGGTTCGCCCGGGGTGCACGGATTTGGCGTCGAGCAGTGCGCCGACCTCGCGTAGCGGGTCCTTCAACTCGCCGTAGCTCTTTCCGTTGACGATGGCGCGACCCTTGGTGGGGTGGTCCAGACCGAGGATGATGCGCATCGTGGTCGACTTGCCCGAGCCGTTCGGCCCGAGGAATCCCGTCACGACGCCGGGCTTCACGTCGAAGGAGAGGTCGTCGATGGCGAGCGTGCTGCTGTAGCGCTTGGTCAGGTGGTCGATTTGTAGCATGAGGTCTAGCGACGACTCTAGTGAGGTTCACGATTCGCCCCTCTTGTGCCGCGGGCCTCTCCGAGTTACCTCAGGGTTGACACGTCGTTACGAGCGCCGTCGACGTTCCTGTTGACAGTAGGAGCAGGTGCCCGATATGGCGACGTGATGACGGTCCAGTAGGAAGCCGTAACTCTTTTGCAGGTCCTTGCTCAGGGCGTCGAAGTGGGCGGCCGGTATCTGCACGGTGAAGTTGCACGTCGAGCAGGTCAGATGTCCGTGGACGGCGCCGCTGAGGTGATAGACCGCGGCCGTCTGCCCGAGGTGCGAATGGACGACGATCTGCAGGTCCTCGAACTCCTCGAGGATTCGGTACACGGTGGAGGGGCTGACCTCGGGTCGAAGATCCTGTACGGCCGACGTCACTTCGTCCACCGTCAGGTGGCCCCGGGCGGCTACCAACACCTCGGCCACCGTTCGCTTGGCCGCGGTGACGCGCTTGGCCGCTGCGCGGATCGTCGAAAGTATCTCCTCGACGTCGTCCTGCGAGCTGCTCACGCCTCGACACTAGGTCGGTCGTCCAGCAATGGGTCGTTGCGACGGTGCGTCAGGCTCGGGCGCAACGTTAGGCTCATCGAGCGCGTCGATAGAACCAGGAGAGGCTTCATGAAGCTGCTGCTCACGTCCGCGGGTATCAAGAACCCGAGCATCCACGACGCGCTGGTGGACCTCCTGGGCAAACCGATTGCCGAGTCCCGCGCCCTCGCCATCCCTACCGCGTCGTACCCCAAGGGGGGACCGGTCTCCGCGTGGCGATTCATCGCCGGACGCGAGCCTCGCACGCCGATGTGTGAACTGGGATGGGGCTCCTTGGGGGTGCTCGAGCTCACCGCGCTGCCCAGCCTCGGCGAAGAGCAGTGGGTCCCCTTGGTCCAAGAGACCGACGCCCTACTAGTGCAGGGGGGCGATGCCCTGTACCTGTCGTACTGGATGCGCCAGTCCGGACTCGCGGACCTGTTCCCGTCGTTGCGTCGCGAGACCGTCTACGCGGGCTTCAGCGGCGGGAGCATGGCGATGACCCCCTGCATCGGGGAGGAGTTCGTCACCTGGAAGCCGCCCGACGGGGTCGATAGAGCTCTCGGCGTGGTCGACTTTTCGATCTTTCCGCACCTGGATCACGAGAACATGCCGACGAATTCCATGGCCGACGCCGAACGATGGGCCGCCGCGATACCGGGGCCGGCGTACGCGATCGACGATCAAACCGCCATCAAAGTGGTCGACGGCACAATCGAGGTCGTCTCCGAGGGGCACTGGAAGCTGTTTGCCTAATAGCGCGCGGCTCGACGGATTGACTCGCGCTCGTTGGGCCAATAAGGTTGCGCGGAGCGTGAAGCACGTCTGCGTTGCGAGTCGTCCCCCTGCGGTCGTGTCGCATCGACCACGCGTCGAACTAGCGGCCCGAGAGTCTCGCGAGCACCTCTTCGGCGTCGGCCACGATCGATCGCACGATGTCGCCGGCGCTCACGAGCGATGAGATCCCGCCCACCGCTTGGCCGGCGGGGTAGCCCTCGCGAGCGGGATCGATCCCGGGCGTGGTCTCGTCACCGCCCAAATGGAACGTGCCGTCGCTCAGCGAGACGGCCAACTGCTCGGGGAATCGCTTGAGCAGTGACGGGTCCTTCTCGTATCGGTCGGTCGTGTCGTTGCGCAGCACGCGCATGGTCTTGCCGCTGAAGGCCCTCGAAATCACGGTGCCGTCCTCGCGGGCGGCGATGATGGCTTCCTTGAAACCTCGCAGGGACCTCGCCTCGGGTGTGGCGATGAAGCGCGTCCCGATCCACACGCCGTCGGCGCCGAGGGCCAGGGCCGCCGCGAGGCCTCGGCCGTCGAAGATCCCGCCCGCGGCGACGACGGGAATGTCGCCTCCGACCGCGTCCACGATGAGGGGCACGAGGGGCAAGGTGGCGACGGCGCCGGTGTGTCCGCCGGCCTCGGTGCCCTGGGCCACCACGACGTCGCAGCCGGCGTCGCGCGCTCGCCGGGCGTGCTCGACCTTGCCGCACATCGAGATGACCAGCACGTGGTGACGGTGGCAGAGTTCGATGACGTGTTCGGGCACGCCCAGCCCGGCGACCAGCGTGCTCGCTCCGCCCTCGATCAGGAGCTCGACGTGGTCGACGAGCGTGTCGGTGAAGGCGGTGAGCAGGTCGACGCCGAAGGGCCGGGCGGTGAGCGACCTCGTCGCCGAGAGCTCGGCGCTCAGTTGGCCTGCCGTCATCGTCGACGCGCCCAAGCAGCCGTAACCGCCTGCGTTCGACACGGCCGCGACCAGTTCGCTGTAGGAGACGCCGCCCATCCCGGCCAACATGACGGGGTGTTCGATCCCGAGCAGTTCGGTGAGCCTGGTCTTCATGTCTCCTCCGCCCACAACCTAACGCCGAGTCGGGGCCAGCTTCGAGTGGCGTACCCGCAGCGATGACGGGGCGCCATGGTCGTGTCTCGCGTCGAGCAGTGCGACGAGCGTGCGCGTCATCGCGTTCTGTGAGCCCTCGTCGATGACGCTCGACGGGTATCGACGAGGTGATGCGCAGGCGGCCCAGATTGTGATTTGCGGCACAAGGAGGGCCAAGATTTAGGCCCTTTTTAGACGGCCGTCACCTAGGTTGTAGTACGCGGGAGTGTTGTGAGACGGTACAATAATTTCGGGGAAGGCCTGGAGGGAGATGCGATGCCACTGTCAGAGCATGAGCAGCGAATTCTTGCCGAGTTAGAAGAGTCCCTCTCCAAGCAGGACCCCCGGTTCGCCAAGAATGTCCGCGAAACCAACGTGTACGCCCACGCCGGTCGCCGGGTTCGCTGGGGCATCGTGGGCTTCGTCGTGGGCCTACTGGTGCTGATCTTCTTCTTCTCGCAGTCGATTCTGCTGGGCCTGGTCGGCGTCGCGCTGATGTTCGTCGCGGCCGTCGTCATCGAACGAAACGCCCGACTCTTGGGACGTGCCTCGTGGCAGGACATCACCCGTCCTGGACACGGGGACGACGCCCACGCGAACTCCGGACCCCGGACGAGTTCGCTTCGCGACTGGTTGTCGCGCCAACGCCATAAAAGCGAATGACCCCCACCGGGTCGGCGACACTCGCCGCCCCGTGTCTGGCTCTGGATATCGGTGCCACCAAGATTGACGGCGCCCTCGTGGCGCGCGATGGCGCGGTCCTGCGTCGTGAACGTCTGAAGGTCCACGAACTCGGAAGGGACATCATCGGGGCCGCGGCCCTGATGCTACGACGGGTGGCCGGCGACGAACCGGTGTCGCTGCTCGGCGTGGGATGTGCCGGTCCCATGACCCGCGGGGGAGAAGAGGTGTCACCGTTGAACATTCCGGCGTGGCGCAACTTCCCCCTGCGCGCCCAGCTGCGCGAACGACTCGGCGTAGAGGTGTTCGTCGACGGCGACGCTCGCGCCCTCGCCCTCGCCGAAGGCACCTACGGTGCGGCGGGCGAGGAGGACTCCTACCTGTCGATGGTCGTCTCGACGGGCATCGGGGGCGGCCTCGTGATGGATGGGCGACTCATCGACGGCGCCACCGGCAACGCCGGTCACGTCGGGCACATCAACGTGGTGAACAACGGGCGAAAGTGCGCGTGCGGGAGTTACGGCTGCCTCGAGGCGGAGGCGTCGGGTGGGGCGATCGAAGCCGTGACCGGCCGGCCGGCCAGCGAGGCCGACGCCGCGACGCGCCAGCGCACCGGCGAGTTAGTGGGCCGCGCCGTCGGCACGCTGGCGTCGGTACTCGATTTCGATCGCTGCTTCATCGCGGGATCGGTGGCGCTCGGTTTCGGCGACGAGTTCTTCGACGCCGCCAATCGCGGCGCGAGGTCGATGGCGATGATGGAGTACTCGGCCCAGTTGGAAGTCCGACCGTCGGGGCTGGGCGGCGATGGTCCGATCCTGGGCGCCGCGCTCGTGGGATGGCGAGGTGCGACGTGAGCTCGCTCTGGCCGCGCGGCCTCGGGTCCTACCTCGTGCGCCATCCGTCGAGCGCCTGGACGCTGGCTCGAGCGGGATGGACCCTGCGGGCCTCGAGTTGGTGGCGCCATCCCCCGTTCCTGCCGCTGCCCGACGCGGCCTACTGGGAGTTTCGACTCTTCACCTACGGGGGGGCCGGCGCGACCATGTCGCCCGCGGCGATGGTCGACGCCGCGCACTGGTCGCTTCGTCAACGGCAGGGGGGCTAGTCGCGTGGGCCGGGTCCTGCTCCTTAACGCCACGTTCGAACCGCTGCAGCTCGTGAGCGAGCGCCGGGCCGTCGTGCTGATGCTGGCCGGGCGGGCCGAACCGATCGTCACGCCCGACGAGCCCTCCGTCTGTCGCTCGGCGATGCTGGTGGTGGAGATCCCCGCTATCGTGCGCCTGCACGACATGGTCAAGCTGCCGACCAAGGTCCGCACGCCTCCGCTGACCCGCCGTTCGCTGCTGCTTCGCGACAGCTACCAGTGCGCCTACTGCCTCGAGCACGCTGACACGATGGATCACGTGGTGCCCAAGAGCCGCGGCGGCCGTCACGAGTGGACGAACGTGGTGGCGGCCTGTCGGCGCCACAACATGCAAAAGGGCGATCGGCTGCTCGAAGAGTTGGGTTGGCGCCTGCATTTCGAGCCCCGTGCTCCTGATGGACCCTGGTGGCGGTGGCGGCACGTGCCCGACCCCGATCCGCTCTGGGCGCCGTTCCTGCCACGCGCCTCGTGAGCCAAACGCCGGTTGAGCTCTACGACTATGGGGTCCTGCGCACCCTCGACGTGGGCACCCTGTTCGTTCTGGAACTCACCGAGCCCCTGCTGGTGCTCGGCTCGCGTCAGACCCCGGACATCCTCGACGGCGGCCGTCTCGGATCGTTGACCCTGCGACGGCGCCGGGGTGGTGGCGGCTTGGTCCTCCTGGGACCGGGCGACCTCTGGATTGACTGGTGGATCCCCGCCAGCGACGCGCGATGGTCGCCGGACGTTCGCGTCAGTGCGCTGCGGGCGGGTGGGTGGTGGCGAGAGGCTCTGCGCGAGCGCCTGGGCGGCGACGTCGAGGTCTACGACGGGCCCCTGGCGGGCGAGTCCAGTCATCGTGTCGTCTGCTTCGCCGGACGCGGTCCGGGCGAGGTCTTCGTCCACGGCCGCAAGGCGGTCGGACTGGCGCAGTGGCGTGTTCGCGAAGGCATCCTGATGACGTCGCTGCTGCGCGCGAGCCCCTCGGTGGCCGTCGTCGACCTGCTCGCTCGAGAGCCCGAGGGGTTACGCGAGGCGCTGGACCACCACACCTGCAACTCTCTCGGCGTCGGGGACCCCCACGGGCTCGTCGAGGACCTGCGCCGTCTGAGCGGCCCCTGGGGTTGCACCGCGCCACCGCTCATGCGCTAACGCAGCAATTTCAGCCCTTTTGATTCGCCTCCGATCCCGGCCGCCGAGAATGCCGCGTCCCCACCCAGATTTGGGACTTTTGTGGCTCCGATTTGGCGTGTAGTGGTGCAATGTGGTGTATTGTGGCGCGAAGTGGGGGAGAGTGGCGAACCCGCAGGAGGGTTACCGCAATGCTTGGATTCGTGGGCCAGTTCCAGCACACGCTGGACGCCAAGGGTCGACTCATCCTGCCCGCGAAGTTTCGTCCCGAGTATGAACGGGGCGGCCACCTCAGTCCCAACACCGACGGCTGCGTCGCGCTGTGGACGCCCGGGGAGTTTTCGCGCCAATCGGACGAGCGGCTGAGCCAGGCGCGCAACGGCGGTGCGAACGAGCTGCGTCTAGCGCGGTACTGGGCCGCCAACTCGTCGGACGCCGAGTTCGACAAGCAGGGTCGATTCGCGCTGCCGCCGTCGATTCGCGACTACGCCCAGCTCGAAGGTGATGTCCTGATCGTCGGATCGCTCGACCACATCGAACTGTGGAACCCGGCGGTTTACGACGAGAAGGTCAACCCGGCCGAAGCGATCTTCAAACAGGGCAGTAACTAGGGATGGGAGTTCAGCAGGATCACCGGCCGCGGACCATGCGCAGCCTGACAATCGTCGAGACACGAGAGGACCCCTCCTCCGCCCACTCTCTCGTCTTGACGATTGGCAGGCTGCAGATGGCCCGAGACACCTACCACACACCAGCGCTCGAGCGTGAGATCGTCGAGCTGTTCACCGGACTCGCGACCGGGGTGGTCGTCGACGCCACCATCGGCGGCGCCGGGCACGCGGCGGCGATCCTCGCCGCGGCGCCCCAACTGCGACTGATCGGCATCGACCGCGATCCCGACGCTCGCGCTGCGGCCAGAGAACGGCTCGAACCGGTCGGGGACCGCGTGAGCATCGTCGACTCGACCTTCGCCGAGATCGAGCAGGTCGTGGCGAGCAGCACGGCGTTCGTGCGCGGCGAGGCGGTGGTGGGGATATTGATGGACCTCGGGGTCTCCTCGCACCAACTGGACGAGCCGAGCCGGGGCTTCTCCTTTCGGGCCGACGCCCCTCTCGACATGCGCATGGACCCGACTCGGGGGGAGACGGCGGCGCAGTACCTCTCTCGCGTGGACCCGCACGAGTTCGTGCGACTGCTGCGCGAGAACGGCGAGAGCCGATTCGCCGGATCGATCGCCAAGTCGGTGCTGGCCCGACAGCCCCACACCACCACGGAACTGAACGAGGCCGTCGAGCGTGCCGTACCCATGGCCGCGCGCCGGCGAGGTCACGTCGCCACGCGCGTCTTCCAGGCGTTGCGCATCGCCGTGAACGACGAGCTCGCGCAGCTCAGCCAGGGCCTCGAGGGCGCGATCAACGTCCTCGACGTCGGGGGAGTGCTGGCGGTGATCTCGTACCACTCGGGAGAGGATCGCCTCGTCAAGTCCGTGTTGCACGAGGCGGCGACGGGCGGCTGCCGCTGTCCGGTAGAACTTGGCTGCGTCTGCGGTGCCATCAAGCGGGTCGCGGTGCAGAAGGCCAGCGCCCAGCTCGCCGGTGCCGCGGAGATCGAACGTAACCCGCGCTCGCGCTCAGCTCGCTTGCGCGTGGCGCGAAAGTTGGCGACGTGAGTGTTATCACCTTTCCCCGTCGCACCGAAACCCGCCCCGCTCGGCCCGACGTGTTTCCGCGCTCGACCGAGCGCCGGGCGGCCCATCGCCGCCCGGCGGCCCGCCGCCGCGCCGTGGGCTCTGCGTGGCGCGGGTCGACCTCGCTACGTCGGTCCTCGGTCGTGGTCGTCGTGGCCCTCGCTCTCTCCCTCGCCGGCAGCATGTTCGACGCCAATCGTCAGATCGAGATCCACCAACTGCAGAGCCAGTTACTCCAAGACCAGTCGACCTACGCCGAGCAGGTGGGCACCTTGACCGTCATGTCGGCACCGAGTCAGATCGCCACCCAGGCTGGCGCCCTGCACCTGGTTGATCCCGTCTCGGTGACGCAAGTACCTTCCACGTCGCTTGATGCGCCCCTGCCGCTGCCGAAGTTCTCTGGTTACGCACCGGTCACATCAAGGACGCTTCGGTGAGTTCGTACCAGACAACGGCCCACCTCCGCAGTCGCACCGCGCCACCCTCGCCGCGCCGCGTCGCGTCGGCTTTGTCGCGGCGCACGAAGTTGATCCGCGCGGTCTTCATCCTGGTCTTTCTGCTGCTGGGTCTGCGGCTCTTCACCATCCAGATCTCGAATCACGCGCACTACGCGCGTCTGTCGGTCAACCAAGTGCGCAAGAATCTCACGACCAGTGCCCTGCGCGCGGGGATCTACGACCGCTACGGCCAGATCCTCGCGGTCTCGCGACCCACGTCCCTGGTCATCGCCGATGACCTGCAGATAGCCCATCCCGTTCGCGAGGCCGAAGCCATGAGTCCGCTGGTGAAGGTGCCGGTCGCGCGGCTCACGGCCATGCTGTCCAAGAAGAGCGGCTACGTGATCGTGAACAACTCGCTCAACCTCCTCGACGGTCACAAGCTGGGCGCGCTGGGTTTCCCGGGCATCGTGGTGGAGGGGTCCTCGGTGCGCAGTTATCCCAACGGAACCCTCGCGACCTCGGTGCTCGGCGGCACCAACGCCGCGGGCGCCGGATCGGCCGGGCTCGAGTACGAGTATCAAAAGATGCTGGCCGGCCAGACGGGCGTCACGCGCGAGTTCGTGTCGGCGTCGGGCGTGAGCCTGCCGAGTTCGGACAGCGTCGTGGTACGCCGAGCCAAGCCCGGCGTTGGACTTGAACTGACGTTGGACACCTCGCTGCAGTTCGTGACCGAGCGCGACCTCGCCAAGCAGCTGGCGACCACGGGGGCGCTCAGTGGCGTCGCCGTCGTGATGGACGTCAAGACGGGCGAGATCCTGGCCGACGCGTCCCTCGTGAACACCAAGACCGCGGCCGGACCGCTCGGCCCGATACCGGCCTGGGGGAAGTCGGTGGGCGAGCCCGGGATCGAGCAGACGGTCAACAACCTGGCTTTCACGCAGAACTACGAGCCCGGCTCGGTCTTTAAGGTCGTGACCTTCTCGGCCGCGCTGCAGGCCGGATTGATCACGCCCACGACCGTGGTGGCGGTGCCGAACTCGGTCGTCGTCGGCGGCCGATTCTTCCACGATGCGGAGAATCACGGTCTGGAGCACCTGAGCGCCACCCAGGTGCTGGCCCAGTCGTCCAACATCGGGACCTACGAAATCGGCCTGCGCGTCGGGGAGAACGGTCTACTGGCTCAAGTCCAGCGGCTAGGTTTCGGACAGATGACCGCTGTGAACTTTCCCGGCGAATCACCGGGCCTGCTCGTTGACGCGGCTAACTGGTACACGAGCGACGAAGTGGCGCTGCCGATTGGCCAGGTCGACGCGATACCGCCGATCGAGGTGCTCGACGCGTACAACTCCATCGCCAACGGCGGCGTCTTCGTCGAGCCGAAGCTGGTTCGCGGCTACGTCTACGCCGACGGCACCGTGAAGGCCACGCCGCCGAGCGAGAAGCGCGAGGTCCTCTCGCCGAGTGTGGCCGCGACGATGAACACGATGCTCCAGCAGGTGGTCCTCGACGGCACTGGCACGAACGCGATCATCCCTGGCTACAGCGTGGCCGGCAAGACAGGCACCGCCTCCATGCCCTTCCCGGGTCGTGACCAGTTACTCAAGGGCGACTACAACGCCAGCTTCGTCGGCTTCGCTCCGGCCAACGACCCGGTGCTGTCGATGATTGTCGTAATCGAGCGTCCCCAGTCGACCATCTACGGCGGCGCCGTCTCCGCGCCGATCTTCCAGGAGGTCATGTCCTACGCCCTGCACCACTACGGCATCCCCTCGAACGGAACGATGGTCAAGCCCCTCAAGGGCGCCGGCGCCAACATCGCATCGGACGTGACCTGATGCAGCTCGGCGACGTCCTCGACGACTGCAGCCTGGCCGCGTCGACGGGTGCGATCGAGGTGGTCCACGTCGAGATCGACTCTCGGCGTTGCGTGCCCGGCACCTTGTTCTTCGCCCTCGACGGCGGCGCCACGAGCGGGGTCCGTTTCGCGGCTGACGCCGTCGCCCACGGCGCGGTGGCGGTGGTGGCGGGTGAACCGCTGAACCTCGACGTGCCGGTGGTGGTAGTGCCGAAGTCGCAACTGCGCGCACTCATGGCGCACGCCAGCGCCAGCGTCACCGACCACCCCGAGGACCAAGTGGAGATGGTCGGGGTCACCGGCACCAACGGCAAGACGACGGTGACGGCGCTGGTGAGCGACCTCGCCGTCGCGCTGGGCTGGAACGGCGCGGCCATCGGCACGCTGACCAACGAGCGCACCACGCCGGCGCCACCGGAGCTCTCGCGGGCGCTGCGCCAGCTGGTCGACGACTTCGACCCCCATCGCCCCCGTTCGGTGGTCGCGCTCGAGGTCTCCAGCCACGCACTGGTGCAGGGTCGGGTCGAGGGGCTGCAGTTCGCGGTGGTGGCCTTCACCAACCTCAGTCACGACCACCTCGACTACCACGGCTCGATGGACGATTACTTCGCCGCGAAGGCCCAGCTGTTCAGCGTCGAGCACGCCCAGCGGGCGGTCATCTGGTGCGATGATCCCTACGGCGAGAAGCTGGCCTCCTCAGTCGGCCTCGCCGTGACCGAGGTGCGCCGCGCGGACGCCGTCGACGTGGACACCACTTTCGTCGGCACCACGTTCTTCTGGCGTGACCATCTCGTCACCACGCCCCTCGTCGGCGAGCTCAACGTGGACAACGCGCTCGTGGCCATGACCATCATGAGCGCCCTGGGTGTCGACGACCTGTCGATCGCCGCCGCGATGTTGTTCGTGCGCAACGTGCCCGGTCGCTTCGAGGTGGTGAGCAGCGCCGGCCCCGTCGTGGTCGTCGACTACGCCCACACCCCCGAGGGACTGCGGCGCCTGCTCGGCGACGTGCGCGCGCTGTCGCCCCGATCCCGTGTCGTGACCGTCTTTGGCTGCGGCGGCGACCGGGACCGGTCCAAGCGCCCGGAGATGGGCATGGTCGCTTCGGCCCACTCCGACGTCACCTTCGTCACGTCGGACAACCCCCGTTCGGAGCCGCCCGACGCCATCATCGACGCCGTCATGTCGGGCGTCGTGCCCGGCTCCACGGTCTACCGCGTGAGCGACCGTCGCATGGCGATCGCCGAAGCGCTCCAGAACGCGGACGCCACCGACGTGGTGGTCATCGCCGGCAAGGGCCACGAGACGACGCAGACCATTGGTGACCTGGTGGTGCCCTTCGACGACCGCGCCGTCGCGCGCGAACTGCTGGGATGAGGTCGTCATGCTGAGTTTGATGGAGTCGGGCGGGGTGGGATTCCTCGTGGCGCTGGTCGTGACGCCGCTGTGGATCCACTTCTTGCGCAAGCACTCATTCGGCCAGCTCATCCGAGAGGACGGGCCGCCGACGCACCACGCCAAGGCCGGCACGCCGACCATGGGCGGGGTCATCATCGTCGGGGCCGCGGTGCTCGGTTACCTGATGGGCCACGTCGGCACCTCGATCAACTTCACGCGCGCCGGCGTCCTGGCGCTGTGCGTGACGGTCACGTCGGGACTGCTCGGCTTCATCGACGACTACGTGGCGATCCGCAACGCGCGCAATCTCGGATTGAACAAGCGGGCCAAGCTCATCGGCCAATTCGTGATCGCGGCGACCTTCGCGCTGCTCGCCGTCAACTGGGTGCACACGTCGACCGACCTCTCCTTCACGAGGTTCTCGCTGCCGGGCTGGAACCTCACTGCCGTCGGGTGGATCCTGCTCGCGATCCTCGTGATCATCTCGACGTCCAACGCCGTGAACCTCACCGACGGTCTCGACGGACTGGCGGCCGGCGCGGGCACGTTCTGCTTCGGCGTGCTGTCGATCATCGGTTACTGGCAGTTCCGCCACTTCTCGATCTACCACATCCACTCGGCGCTCGACCTCGGCCTGGTGGCCGTGGCCCTCGTGGGATCGTGCCTGGGCTTCCTCTGGTGGAACGCGGCGCCCGCGCAGATCATCATGGGTGACACCGGCGCGCTGGCAATCGGCACGGGGCTCGGCGCACTCTGCCTGCTGATGAACCTGGACCTTCTGTTGGTCGTGCTGGGCGGCCTCTTCGTCGCCGAGACGGCGTCGGTCATCCTTCAGGTGCTGAGCTTTCGGATCTTCGGCCGACGGGTATTTCGCATCGCGCCATTCCATCATCACTTTGAGATGCTCGGCTGGCCCGAGACGACCGTGCTCATCCGCTTCTGGATCATCGCCGGCCTGTGCGCCATGCTGGGCCTGGGCATCTTCTACGGCGACTTCCTCAAGATCGCGAAGGTCGTCTGATGGCGAGCCTCGCGCCACGACGCGACCAGGACGGGGTGCGGGCGAGTCGGCCCGTCGAGGTCCGCCTGGTCGAAGGGGAACCGCGAGCGCGGGGCCTCCTGCAGCCGCTGCCTCGGGGCAACTTCAACGGCCGCGTCCTGCTCGCGGTGACCGCGCTGCTGGTGACGTTCGGGACCATCGCGGTGGCGTCGGCGAGCGAAGGCCAGTCGGCCGCCACCGGCGGCTCGCCGTGGTCGATCATGGTCCACGACATCGTCTACGTGGGCTTCGGGATCTTCGCGCTCTACGTGATGGCCCGGATCCGCATCGACCAGCTCATCCGCAAGGCACCCTTGTTGATTGCCGGGGGCCTGCTCCTACTCGCCGCGGTCAAGGCCGTCGGCGTCACCGCCAATGGCGGCAAGCGCTGGCTCGACCTGCGGGTCATCGACCTGCAGCCGTCGGAGATGTTCAAGCTCTTCACCGTGCTCTTCGTCGCCTGGCTCATCGAGCAGCATCACGAGGAACTCGACAACTGGGTGCGTCTGGTGATCTGGACCGCGCCCGTCACGCTGGGGTGCGCCCTGATCCTGGTGGAACCGGACATCGGCACCATGTCGGTGGTGGTGATCATTGCCTTCACGATGCTGGTGCTGGCGGGCATGTCCGGTCAGAAGATCGTCGCCATCGTGGCCCTCGGCGTGACGGGATTCGCGGGCTACATGAAACTGATGCCGTACTCGGCCGCGCGGTTCTTCTCCTTCCTGCACCCCAACGCCAACCTCCAGGGCAACGGCTACCAACTACTCCAGTCCAAGATCGGCCTCGGTGCCGGCGGCCTGTCGGGCCTCGGACTCGGTCACAGTCGAGAGAAGTGGGGATTGCTGCCCAACCCCCACACCGACTTCATCTTCACCATCATCGGTGAGGAGATGGGCTTTATCGGCGCGCTCGTGGTGATCGCGCTCTTCGTCGCGTTCCTCTTTGCGTCGGTGCGCATCGCCCAGAAGTGCACGAACGACGTCTACCGTCTCGTGGCGATGGGCATCGCGACGTGGATCACCCTCGAGGCGGTCATCAACATCGCCTCGGTCGTGGGTTGGTGGGCGGTGACGGGGATACCGTTGCCGTTCTTCTCCTACGGTGGTACGGCGCTGATCACCGAACTGGCTGCCGTGGGGCTGCTGTACAACATCGCGCACGATAAGAGTCGATTGCGACTGAAATGATGGGTCGCCCTTTGCACGGGGCCGCCCCCTCGTCCCCCGCGCGTGTCACTCGGGCGCGCCGATGAAGGGCCCGGTCGTCATCACGGGCGGCGGCACGGGCGGCCACGTCTTCCCGATGCAGGCCATCGCCGAGCAGTTACGGGCCCTGGGGCTCGACGACCGGCGGCTGCGCTTCGTGGGCAGCCGCCGCGGCCAGGAGGCGGCGCTGCTCGGCGACGGCGCGGTCGAACTGACCCTGTTGCCCGGTCGGGGAGTCCGCCGCTCGTGGACGCTGGCGGCCGTGCGGGACAACATCGGCGCGATCGCCGGGCTGGTGAGCGCGTGCGCCATCGCGCTCGTGAAGGTCGGTCGCTGGCGGCCGGCGGCCGTCGTCTCGGTGGGCGGCTACGCGTCCTTCCCGTCGTCGTTGGCTGCCGTACTCTGGCGTCGGCCCCTGGTGCTGGTGGACCTGGACGCGGCGCCCGGCGCCACCCATCGGGTCCTGGCCCGATTCGCCGCGCGCCGCTGCACGGCGTTCGACGACCACGACCCGCGAAGCGTCACCACGGGCGCGCCGTTGCGGGCCTCGGTGCTCGCGGTCGACCGTTCGCCCGCGGCCCGTCAGGGGGCCCGCGCCGCCTCGTCACCGCCCATCGACGCAGGTCGCGCGGTGGTGGTCGTGATGACGGGATCACTCGGCTCGAGACGGGTGAACCTGGCCGTCAGCGCCCTGGCGCGACGATGGGAACGGCGCCGCGACCGGACGTTGATCCACGTGACCGGACGGCGCGACTACGACGAGGTGTGGTCCCAGCGGCCCGCGACCAGCGAACTGGATTACCGCATCATCGACTTCGCCGACATGAGCGACCTGTGGGCCCTGTGCGACGTGGCGCTGTGCCGCAGCGGCGCGACGACGGTCGCCGAACTGACCGCGTTGGGCATCGCCTCGGTGCTCGTGCCCCTGCCCGGTGCGCCCGGCGACCACCAGAGCGTGAACGCGTCGGTGGTGGCCGCCGCCGGCGGGGCCCGCGTGATCGAGGACGGCGCGTGTAGCGCCGAGCGCCTCGCCGTGGTGCTCGACGAGGTGCTGGCCCCCGCGACGCTGACGGCGATGTCGGCCGCCGCGGCGTCGATCGGCCGACGCGACGCCGCGGCGGCCATCGCCAAGGTCGTGCTCGACGCCGCGGGTTCACGATGACCGACATCGAGCCCGGGGCGAGCGTACACATCGTCGGCGTCGCGGGGGCGGGGATGAGTGGCCTCGCGTTGTTGCTGGTCGAGATGGGGTGCGTCGTGAGCGGCAGTGACAGCACCGAGACGGGCGTGTTGGAGGACCTTCGCCGCGCGGGGGTCCAGACCCACGTCGGCCACCACCCAGACCAGGGGGCTCGGGCGCAGATCGTGCTGTGGTCGCCGGCGGTCGGCGACGACAACGTGGAACTGGTCGCCGCGCGGGCGCGCGGCGCCACGATGCTCACCCGAGCCCAGGTGCTCGAACGGTTGGCGCGCCGCCAGCCGGTCATCGGCCTCACGGGCACCCACGGCAAGACGACGGCCACTTCGATGATGGTCCAGGTCCTGCACGCGGCCGGGCGTGACGATTCACGACTGCTGGGGGCGCCGGTGATCGGGATCGGCGCTAACGGCCATTGGGGCGACGGATCGCTGGTCCTCGAGGTCGACGAGAGCTTCGGGACGTTCGCGCTGCTCGAGCCCTTCGCCTTGGGCCTGTTGAACGTCGAGGCCGACCACCTCGACCACTACCGGGGCGTCGAACAGCTCGAAGAGGCCTTCGCCCAACTGGTGCGGCGAACGAAGGGACCGATCGTGGCCTGGGGTGACGACGAGGGTGCGACCCGGGTCGTGCGCGCCAGCGGTCGTGACGTGATGGTCGTGGCGTCGGGACTGAACACGCCGTGGTCGGTGACGGAGGTGGCCCTGGAACGACGTCGGTCGTCGTTTCGCCTGCGCGGGCCGAAGGTCGATCTGACGGTCGAACTGGCCGTGACCGGCGCGCACAACGTGGCCAACGCGGCCGTGGTGGCGGTGCTCGCGCTGGCGCTCGGCGTCGAGGGGAGGGCCGTCGTGGTGGGACTCGGCGCCTTCGCGGGGGCGCCGCGGCGATTTGAGTTCCTCGGCCGTTGGCGCGGCGTCGACGTCTACGAGGATTACGCCCACCTGCCCGGCGAGATCGCGGCCACGCTCGCCGCGACCGGCGCGGCCGGCTACGAGCGGGTCACCGCGGTCTTCCAGCCCCACCGCGTCACGCGCACGCTGGCCCTGGCCCCCCAGTTCGCCGGGGCCTTCGAAGGGGCGGCCCACGTGATCGTCACCGACATCTACCGCGCGGGCGAGGCGAATCCCACGGGCGCCACGGGCGCGATCATCGTCGACGCCATCACCCTGCGCGACCCCGTTGCGACGCTCGCCTACGCCGCGACGTTCGATGACGTGATCGACGCCGTCGAGGCGCTGCACGACGACAGTGACGTGCTGCTCCTGCTCGGCGCGGGCGACATCGCCAGCGTGGCGAAACGACTGCCCGAGGGCCTCGACTGATGTCGCTCGAACGCCTGCTCGCCGTCGCGCAGGGGCGCGCCGTAGAGCACGCCCCCTTCGGCGCACGCACGACCTATCGCGTCGGCGGGACGGTGCGGGCGCTGGTGACCCTGTCGACGAAGAGGGACCTCGAGGAGTTGGGCCCGCTGATCGCCGAATGCGGACTGGAACCCTACGTGCTCGGCAACGGGTCCAACCTGCTGGTCGCCGACGCGGAGCAGGACGTGCTCGGGGTGCACCTCGACGGCGAGTTCGCCCAACTGACGTGGCGCGACGAGCACGGCCGCGTGCTCGTGCTCGCCGGTGCCGGTCTCGACCTTCCGGTCGCCGCGCGCCGTCTCGCCTCGGAGGGCGTCGTGGGATTCGAGTGGGCGGTCGGCGTCCCGGGCAGCTTCGGGGGCGCGGCGGTGATGAACGCCGGGGGCCACGGTTCGGACATGGCTGCGAGCGTGCGCCAGGTCGCGACCTGGCGCGACGGCGCGACTCGGACGTGGAGCGTCTCGGACCTGGACTTCGCCTATCGCTCGAGCGCGCTGGGCGAGGGCGACGTCGTGACCGAGGTGACCCTGGAACTGGCCCGCGGTGACGCCGAGGCGGCGCGGCGCGAGATCAGCGAGATCGTGCGTTGGCGCCGCGAGCACCAGCCGGGCGGGGCCAACGGCGGCAGCGTCTTCAAGAATCCCGTCGGCGACCACGCCGGACGACTGATCGAAGAGGCCGGCGCCAAAGGGCTGCGCCACGGCAGTGCGGTGGTGAGCGACAAGCACGCCAACTTCATCCTCGTCGACGCCCACGGCCGGGCCGACGACGTCTTCGCCCTGATGGGCGAGGTGCGACGGCGCGTGCAAGAACACTCGGGCGTGCGCCTCGAATCGGAGCATCGCCTGCTCGGGTTTAAGGAGCGGCCGTGAGTCGGCGTAACGTCGGCAAACGCGGTGGGCGCGAGGTCGCGCCGGAGCGCCGGCGCCGCGTGGCCCCGGTGACCAAGGCGCTGCTCGCCCTCGGCGTCATCGTGACCGCCGCGGCGCTGGGGGGCCAGTGGGTGCTGCACCGGGCGTTCTTCGAGGTCCAACACGTCAGCCTGCGCGGCGTGCATCACGAGTCGGGTGGCCGAGTCCTGGCGGCGTCGGGCCTCGACGACCACCCCGCGATGATCGACGTCAGCGCCCAATCGATCGAACGGAACCTCGCCTCCTTCGCGTGGATCACGGGGGTCACGGTCTCCAAGCACTGGCCCAACACCGTGATCGTGACGGTGCACGAGAGCCCGGCCGTCGCCGTGGCCTTCGGGCCGCACCACGTGCTCGACTACGTCAACGCCCACGGCCGCGACCTGGGGCCGGCGCCACTGCACGCCAACCTGCCAACGCTGGTCTACCTCGATCCCGCCAACGCGACGTGGCCCTTCGCCCGCGCCGGGCGCTCGGCCGCCTACGTCGCGAGCCGGCTACCCCGCGCCTTCGCGAGTCAGGTCAGTGACGTCGCGGAGAACGCCCACGGCAGCGTGACGCTCACGATGACCACGCCCGTGACGTTCGTGCTCGGACCGCCCACGCAGTTGCGCGCGAAGTTCGTGGCCGTGGCGTCGGTGATCGCCCACACCACGTTGGGCAGCGGTGACGTCGTCAACGTGACGGTACCCGACGAGTTGGCGGTCAGTGGTCCGCCCCCGTCGTAATCACCACCATTTGACCAAAAACCAGGCGCTGACTAGCCTTCTTGGACATTTGTTCGCGAAGATCGTTCCAGCGGCGGCGGTGGGACACAATAGAAGAGTTAACCCAAGGGGAGTTCATGAGTCTCAACCAGAACAACTACCACGCTGTGATCAAGGTCATCGGGGTCGGTGGCGGCGGCGTCAACGCGGTTAACCGCATGATCGCCTCGGGTCTGCGCAATATCGAGTTCATCGCCGCCAACACCGACGCGCAGGCCCTCCTGATGAGCGAGGCCGACCTTAAACTCGACATCGGCCGAGAGCTGACCCGGGGTCTGGGTGCCGGCAGCGATCCCGAGATCGGCCGTCAGGCGGCCGAGGATCACCGCGCGGAGATCGAGGACTCGCTGCGCGAGTGTGACATGGTCTTCATCACCGCCGGGGAGGGGGGCGGAACCGGCACGGGGGCCGCGCCGGTCGTCGCCGACGTCGCGCGCTCGATGGGCATCCTCACCATCGCCGTCGTGACGCGACCCTTCTCCTTCGAGGGCAAGCGCCGCGCGACCCAGGCCGAGAAGGGCATCCAGGCGCTGCGCGACAAGGTGGACACGCTCATCGTCATCCCCAACGACCGGCTGTTGACCGTCGCGGCGGCCGACACCTCAATGCTCGACGCCTTCAAGATCGCCGATGACGTGCTGCTCTCGGCGGTGCGCGGGGTCACCGATCTCATTACCGTGCCCGGACTTATCAATACCGACTTCGCCGACGTCAGCACCGTGATGCGTAACGCCGGCACCGCCATCATGGGGGTCGGCACCTCGACGGGCGAGGGCCGGGCCGTCAACGCCGCCCGGGCCGCGATCACGTCGCCCCTGCTGGAGGCCTCCATCGACGGCGCGCGCGGCATCCTCATAAATATTGTCGGCAGCTCGAAGATGACCATGTCCGAAGTCACCGACGCCTCGGAGATCGTGCACTCGATCGCCCACCCCGACGCCAACATCATCTTCGGCAGCGTCATCGACGACACCATCGGTGACGCCGTGCGCGTGACGGTGATCGCGGCCGGTTTCGACCACAGCGTCTCGGCCCAGCCGACCACCACGAGCGCGCCGGTGATGACCGAGGGACCCCACAGCGACATCTTCACCAGCACCACCAACGATGATTTCTTCGACGTCGGTGGCGATGACGACCTGCCCAGCTTCCTGCGCTGACGACGACCTGGTCCGGCGCGTCTCGGCCAACCTCGAGACCGTGCGGGCCCGCATCGCCTCGACGGGCCGCGCGATCGAGTCCGTACGCGTCGTGGCGGTCACCAAGGCCTTCGGCCCCGAGATGGTGCGCGCGGCCAAGGCCAGCGGTGTGGACTGCGTGGGCGAGAACTATCTGGACGAGCTGATCGCCAAGCGGGCCGCGACGGCTGACGTCGACGTGCGCTGGCACTTCCTCGGCGCCCTGCAGACCAACAAGATCTCCCGGGTGCTGGCGGCGGCCGACGTGGTGTGCACCGTCTCGCGGGCGAAGGAGATCGACAAGATCGCCGCGCACACCCCGGGGGCGCACGTCTACGTCCAGGTCGACTGCACGGGGGCGCCCGGTCGAAACGGCGCGGCGGCGCACGACGTCGCGAGTCTCGTGACGCACGGTCGCGGTCAGGGACTCGACGTGCGCGGACTGATGACGGTCGCCCCGGCCCGGGTGCACGATGCTCGTGAAGCCTTTCACATCACGAGCGAATTGGCCGACGAACTCGCCCTGGTCGAGCGGTCGATGGGCATGAGCGACGACCTCGAGGTGGCCTGCGAGTACGGCACGACCGAGGTCCGGGTCGGTCGCGCGCTCTTTGGACCACGAACCGCTCCGTGAGCGCCCTCGCCTAATATGAGTCAAGGCGTAGAAGGCGCAAGGAGACCGCGATGAATGAGAAGATGCGTCACGTTCTGGGCTTCTTGGGTCTCGTCGAGGACGAGTACGGCGACAACTCCACGGGCGCGCGACCGTTTTCCGAGGTCGGGCCCTACGACAGCGAACCGGAGCCGACGATCGCCGCCCCCGCGAGGGCCGTGCGCACGTTCCCGACCGTCGCCAGCGGCACGGGCACGGCGCGCAACGTCAATCAGCCCCTGCGGGTGTCGTCGATCTCGGTGCTCGACGCCTCGGGCCAGAGCCCCCGCGTGCGCGCCATGAACTCGAGCGGCGTGCGCGGGGCCAGTTCCACTACCCAGGAGCGCGACATCGCCATCTTCTTTCCTAGCTCGTACCACGAGTCGCGCCGGATCACCGACCTGCTGCGCGCCAACCGCGCGGTGCTGCTCAACGTGACCGAGATCGAGGCCAACCTCGCGCGTCGCCTCGTCGACTTCGCCGCCGGCACCGCCTACGCCGTCAACGCCAAGATCGAGCCGTTGGCCAACGGGGTCTACCTGATCAGCCCCCAGGGCACGTACATCAGCCCCGATGCGAAGGACCGCATGCGAGCGTCGAACTACCGCTCCATAGACTTCGCATGACCTTCATCCACGAGATTATTTCCATCTACATCTACGTGCTCGTCATCACGGCACTGCTCAGTTGGTTCCCCGCCACGAGCGGCGGGGCACTGGCGGCGACCAAGCGGGTCTTCGCCGCGCTCACCGAACCGGTCCTGCGACCGCTGCGTCAGATCCTGCCGCGGCCGCGGGTCGGGGGGATCGGCATCGACTTCTCGGTGATCGTGGCGGTCCTCTTGCTCATCATCATCAACCGCATCATCTAAGGTCACAATTCCGTCACGCGCGACACCGGAGCGGTAGGGTGGCTGCATGGATAGTTCGACCAACGCGTCGTCGGCCCTCGACACCATCGACACCGTGGCCTTCAAGGTCGGCGTTCGCGGTTACAACATCGACGAGGTCGACGAGTTCTTGGAGCGGCTCTCGGTCGAGACCCGCCAGCTGAAGGACCAACTGACCCAGATGCGCCAGCAACTCCGTCTGGGGGCCGAGCGGATCAATCAGCTCGAGGGGGGCCGTCCGGCGCCCAGCACCGGGCCGACCCCCGTCACGGCCGCCCCGGCCCCGGCGCCGGCGGTGCGCACGGTGGTCTCGGGATCGGGGGCCGAGCAGGTCACGGCCCTGATCGTCATGGCCCAGCAGTTCATCGAGCAGGCCCAGTCCGACGCCGAGACCAAGGCCCGTGAACTCACCACGGCGGCCCAGGAGCGGGCCCGCGAGATCATCAACGAGGCGCGCAGTCGGGCCGAGGACGAGGTCAACCGGCTCAACGGTCTCAAGCAGCGTCTTAGCGAGGACGTCGACACGTTGACGCGCCAGCTCGACACCGAGCGCACCCGCCTCAGCGCCGCGCTCGCGGAGTTCTCACGATGGGTGGAGAGTTCGCTCCAGGTCGGCGGCGCGCCGCGACAGGCCCGCTCGGCGCCCACGATGTCGTCGAGGCCCACGGCCCCCGTGCCCTCGCAGACGCCGCCCCCGGCGCCCCCGCGCGGCGCCCCCGCGCCGGCCACCGCGTCGTCGCAGCCCCAGACGATTGGTCAGGTGCTGAACTTCGAACAGCCATCGGGCGAGGACCGCTCCTAGCATCATCGTCGCCACGGCCTGCTAGGGTTGCGCGTTCGTTCTTACTACTGCAAGGAGTAGGCAATGCCTTCTAGCGTCAAGAAAGCCGTGAAAACGCCCGTGAAGAAGGCCCCCGTCAAGAAAGCAGCCGTGAAGGGCAGCGCCAACAAGGTCTCCGCCAAGAAAACGCCCGCCAAGAAGGCGCCGGCGAAGAAGGCCCCGGCGAAGAAGGCCCCGGCCAAAGCGGCCGTGAAGAAGGCCCCGCCCAAGAAGACGGCCAAGTCCCCCGTGCTGAGCGCCCAGCAGCGGGCGCTGGTGGCCAAACGGACCGCCGCCGCCAAGGCCAAGGCCCTCGCCGCGGCCAAGGCGTTGAAAGTACGCGAGGACAAGGCCCGCGCCGCCGCCAAGGCCAAGGCCGCCGCGGCCGCCAAGCTGCAGAAGGAACGCGACGCCAAGGCCAAGGCCGCCGCCAAGGCCAAGGCCGCCGCGGCCAAGGCCAAGGCCCTCGCCGCCGCGCGCGCCCAACGTGAACGCGAGGCCAAGGCCAAGGCCGCCGCCAAGGAGCGAGAGATCCAGGCCAAGGCCCGTGACAAGGCCGCCGCCGAGGCGAAGAAGCAGCGCGAGATCGAGGCCAAGCGCAAGGCCATCGAGGCGGAGAAGTTGCGCAAGCTGCGCGAGATCGAACGGCGCAACCAGGAGGAGCTGAAGCGCCAGGAGCGGCGCGAGGCCGAGGAGCGAAAGCGCCAGGAGGCGCTGCAGCGCAAGATGCTCTCCAAGCCCTACGGCAAGGACGAGGGCTTCCTCAACGAACTGCGCACGCTGCTGCTCGAGACCCGCGCGGCTACGACCGCGCAGATCGCCATCACCGAGGCCGAGGCCGAGGAGATGCTGGTCGACCGTGAGCGACTGGAGTACGACGACGAGGACGGCTCGAGCGTCGCGTCCGACATCCAGCGCGATCAGTTGAAGGACTTCGCGACGGCCTTGCGGCTGAAGGTCGACGAGATTGACGTGGCCCTGTCGCGGGTGGACGACGGAAGTTACGGACGCTGTGACGAGTGCTACGAGCCGATCTCCAAGGCCCGTCTCCTGGCGCAGCTGCCGGTCTTCACGTGTGTCTCGTGTCGCGCCAGCGTCTAGTCTTCGGCGTCAACCCCACCGTGCTCGTGGTGGCCCTCGTGGTCACGGCCGTCGATGCCTTCACCAAGGCCTGGGCCCGTCGGGACCTCGCGAACCACGCGGTGCACGTGGTCGGCGACGTCTGGCTGCGGCTGCGCTACAACTCGGGCATCTCGTTCTCCATCAACCGCTCGGGACCGTTGGTGACGTCGCTGCTCACGGTGGCGGTAGCGATCATCGTCGTCGTCATCGGCGTGCGTGCGGCGCCGGGGCTGCCGGCGGCCGGGTTCGGGCTCCTGCTCGGCGGGGGAGTGGCCAACGTGATCGACCGCCTGGCCGCCAATCCCCACGAGGTCACCGACTTCATCGCCGTCGCCAGCTTTCCGGTGTTCAACCTCGCCGACGCGGCCATCACGGTGGGCTTCATCATCTTGCTGATCGCGGCGCTGCGCGGCGACCGACTCCTGTCGCGATGAGTGACGACGACACGATCGATCCCTTCGACGGCGAGACACTCGACCTCGTGGTGCCCGTGACGCTCGGCGAGATCCGCGTCGACCGGGCGCTGTCGATGCTGACGGGGCTGTCGCGCTCGGAGGCCCACGACGTGCTGGTGAGCGGGGCCGTGAGCGTGGACGCCAAGGTCATCGTCAAGGCCTCGACCATCCTCGCGCCCGGCCAGCACCTCGTGGCCCTGCTGCCCGCACCGGAGTCGGGCTTCGTCGAGGCCGACGGCTCGGTGATCGTGGACGTCGTGGCCGATGACGAGGACTTCGCGGTCGTCAACAAGGCGTCCGGCCAGGTCGTGCACCCCGGGGCCGGCCAGCGTCACGGCACCCTCGTCGCCGGACTGCTGGCGCGCTACCCCCAGATCCAAGAGCTGGCCGTCGACGGCATCTGTGACCCGTTGCGCCCGGGCATCGTGCACCGCCTCGACAAGGGGACCTCCGGACTGCTGGTCGTCGCCAAGACGGCTCGGGGCTATCTCAATCTCACGGGCCAGCTGTCGGAGCGGGTGATGCAGCGCACCTACCTCGGCATGGTCGAAGGTCACGTCGCCGAGGAGCGGGGCGTCGTCGACGCGCCGATCGGCCGCTCGACCCGGACGCCGACGATGATGGCGGTGCGCTCCGACGGTCGAGCGGCTCGCACGGGCTACGAAGTGCTGGCGCGCATCGACAAGCCCCACGCCACGACGTTGCTGCGGCTGCAGCTCGATACCGGTCGAACCCATCAGATCAGGGTCCACCTCGCGACGATCGGGCACCCCGTGCTCAACGACCCGCGCTACGGACACCGTCGCGATCGCCGACTCGGCGAAGACCGGTTCTTCCTGCATTCGACGACGCTGTCGTTCGCCCATCCGCGCAGCGGCGAGTGGCTGACGACGAGCGTGGCGCTGGCCGAGGACCTGCGCCCCCTGGTGCCCGACGGCCTGGAGCTCTAGGCGCTCTCGCGGGCCGCGATGACGGCGTGGTCCCCGCGCAGCAGCGCGAGGGCCTCCTCTTCGGCGCGGCGCACCCGGCGCACCCCGATGTCCATCTTGGTGGCGGTCGCCTGCAGCGAGAGCGGGGTCGCGCCGTTGAGCCCGAAGCGCAGCGACAGGACCTCGCGCTGGAGTTCACTGAGCTTCTCGAGCGCGCCGTGCAACTGGTCGTCCATCATCGACTGCTCGATGTCGCCGACCCAGTCGTGCTGGCTGGGGGCGACGAGGTCACCGAGCGTCGTGGCCGAGTCCGAAGAGGCCGGCTGGTCGAGGCTGGCCGTCACGCCGGCGAGCCCGCGCAGGCCCTCGCGTTCGGCCTTGGACATCCCGGTCGCCTCGGTCAACTCCTCGTCGGTCGGCTTGCGCGCGAAGATCGACGTCAGTTCGGCCGTCGTCGCCTCGAGCCGCTGGAGCTGCTCGCCGACCTCGAGGGGGATGCGAATGGTGCGCCCGTGCTGTTGGACGGCGCGCTGGAGCGACTGGCGGATCCACCAGGTGGCGTAGGTGGAGAACTTGAAACCGCGCTCCCAGTCGAACTTCTCGACGGCCCGCAGCAGTCCGAAGGTGCCCTCCTGGACCAGGTCGACCATCTCGACGCCGCGGTCCTGGTAGCGCCGGGCCCAGTGCAGGACCAGGCGCAGGTTGGCCGCGACCATCTGCTTCTTGGCCTCCTCGTCGCCAGCGGTGACGCGCTTGGCCAGTTCGACCTGCTCGTCGTAGTTGGGCATGGGGTAGCGGTCGAGGTCGCGCATGAGCAGACCCAGCATGTCGTTGGTATTGACCGATGAACGGTGAACCGCGGTAGTCATTGCATCTCCTCGCCCCAGACAACCAGTGCCCCGAATGGCTAATTTCTCCTATCGGCGCCTAACTAATTTACCACGGGGTAAAAGGCACTTCAAGACTTGAAAATAACGAAATGATAAGAAATCCGCTTACGCGGTATGGATGGATTTGACCGGCTGGCCGCCCCGGGCCTGGTCGACCATGTCGGCGAGCGTGAAGCTCGCCAGGTGCTCGCGCATGTGGTTGCCCACCTCGGCCCAGACCCCGAGCAGCACGCACTGGCCCTCGTGGTTGCAGGCCCCGTCCTTGTGGGGTTCGCCGAAGTCGCCGGCCACGATGGGGCCGTCGACGGCGGCGACGATCTCGGCGAGTGTGATCGACTCGGCGGCGCGGGCCAGGACGTACCCGCCGCCCACGCCGCGCTTGGAGCGCACCAGCCCCACGCTCTTGAGACTCAGCAGGATCTGCTCGAGGTAGGGCTGGGGCAGACCGGTGCGTTCGGCGAGGTCGCGCACCGAGACCGGGGTCGTCAAGTCGGCGCGCAGGGCCAGGCTCAGCAGGGCCCGGCTGGCGTAGTCCCCGCGTGTCGATACCCTCATAGGCCGCAGTCTACCGAGGCGCCCGGCCCCGGCGCGCCTTGTCGTGCGGACCCGGGCCGTCTGGCACACTGCATAGATGGACGAACCAGCGAACAGCGAGGCCACGCTC
>JBEKKW010000020.1:0-27708 GCA_050010495.1 Acidimicrobiales bacterium | reverse complement strand
TCAAGCGCGTGATCGGCGTGCCCGGCGACCACCTCACTTCCAAGGGCAACACGATCTACATCAACGGCAAGGCGCTCGACATCACCTGGTCGCACTACGAGCCGCTCGGCACGCCCATCGGCAACGTGACGGTGCCCAAGAACAACTACTTCGTCATGGGCGACAACTACCCCGACTCCTGCGACAGCCGCTTTTGGGGGACCGTGCCTCGTTCGGACATCATCGGCAAGGTCTTCCTGCGGATCTGGCCCCTTTCGCGCATCGGCTTCCTCTAAAGTCCGCGAACCCCGCGCCCCTACAATGGGGCCGTGCTCAGTTTGAGTCCCCTCAAGTTCATGGTGATCGTGGCCGTGGCCCTGCTGCTGCTGGGCCCCGACAAGTTGCCCGACGTCGCGCACAAGCTGGGCTCGAGCTGGCGGGCCCTCAAGCGGCTCCAGGAGAAGGTCGAGACCGAGGTCCGTGAGGCGATCCCGGACCTGCCCAGCACCAGCGAGATCGTGCGCATCGCGCGCAGCCCGGTGAACATGCTCAACCAGCTGGCCGACCGCGCCGACGCCCGCGACGTGAAGGCGTCGGCGGCCAAGGCGCCCGATCCGCAGGCGACCGCCGGCGAGGGCCCGGCGACCCCAAAGGCCACGGCGCCACCACCCGCCCCACCGCCGGCCGTGCGCTCCCAGAACGCACCGCTGCCGCCTGACCCCTCGCTCAACTGACGTCGGTGTCCAAGTTCCGTAGAGCCCAGACGGGCATGACCCTGGCCGAGCACCTGGCCGAGGTGCGCCACCGCTTCCTCGTCTGCGCGATCACGGTCGCCGTCCTGGGCATCGCGGCCTGGATCTTCTATCCCCAGCTGCTCACTTTTCTGGCCAAGCCCTACTGTCGCGCCGTGCCGCACCGCTGCACCTTCCTGGTGACCAACCCGCTCGACGGTCTGTCGCTGCGCTTCAAGATCTCGGTCTACGGCGGCGTCTTCTTCGCCTCGCCCGTCATCTTCTGGCAGGCCTGGCGCTTCATCACGCCGGGTCTCAAGGCCAAGGAGCGCCAGTACGCCATCCCCTTCGTCAGTGCCGCGATCGTCTTCTTCGGCGCCGGGGTGGTGGTGGCCTATTTCATCTTCGCCCAGGCCATCTCGTGGCTGCAGTCCATCGGCGGCAAGTCGCTCGTCGCGCACTACAACCCCAATCAGTACCTCGGGCTCTTCCTGCTCACGATGCTGATCTTCGGCATCACCTTCTTGTTCCCGGTGATCCTGGTGGCGCTCGAACTGGCCGGCCTCGTGACGCCGCGCCAGCTCCTGCACGGCTGGCGCTACGCCATCATCGCTATCGTCATCGCGTCCGCGCTCTTCACCCCGAGTGGGGACCCCATCTCCATGCTCGTGCTCGCGGCCCCGCTGGCCGCCTTCTACTTCCTGTCCATCGGCATCGGCAAGTTGTTCAAGAAGTGACCGTCACCGACTACCGCGGTCGGTTCGTCGACGGGCTCAGCTTCGGACTCGACCCCTTCCAGGTGGAGGCCCTGGAGGCCATCGACCGCCACGTCAACGTGCTCGTCAGCGCCCCGACCGGCTCGGGCAAGACGCTGATCGCCAACTACGCCATCGGGCGCACGCTCGAACGCTCGCAGCGGGCCTTCTACACGACACCGCTCAAGGCCCTCTCCAACCAGAAGTTCCACGAGCTACGCGCCCTCTACGGCGAGGCGCGCGTCGGCCTCTTGACCGGCGACACCTCGTACAACCGCGAGGGCGACGTGATCGTCATGACCACCGAGGTGCTGCGCAACATGCTGCTCACCGAGTCGCACCAGCTCTTCGACCTCGGGCTCGTGGTGCTCGACGAGGTCCACTACCTCCAAGACCCCTTCCGCGGCGGGGTCTGGGAGGAGGTCATCATCCTCACGCCGCCGGCCGTTCGCTTCGTGGCGCTGTCGGCGACCATCGGCAACGCCAACTTCCTCGGGGAGTGGTTCACCCAGGTCCGCGGCGCGACCAGCGTCATCGTGGAGCGCGAACGGCCGATCCAACTGCACCACCACCTCGCGGTCGCCCGCCGTGGTCAGTCGACAGTCGAGGTGGTCGAGCTGCTCAACGGCGCGCGGCTCTCGGACGAGGCCCGCCGGATTGACAACCTGACCAAGTCGACGCGCCAATTCCGTCCCGGACCCCGCTGGCGCGGACCCCACGCCAGCGCCCCGGCGCCGCCCTATCGGGCGCCCCGGCGCAGCGAGCTGCTGCGCACCTTAGAGCGCGAGGACCTGCTGCCGGCGATCGTGTTCATCTTCTCGCGCGCGGCCTGTGACGACGCGATGCACCAGTGCCGCCTCGACGGGTTGATCTTCACCACGCCCGCCCAGCGCCACGCGATCGAGGAAATCGCGCAGTCGCGGCTCGAGGGCTTCTCGAACGAGGACCTGCGGGCGCTGGAGTGCGACGACTTCCTCGACTGCCTGCGCCGGGGGCTGTCGGCCCACCACGCCGGCATGGTGCCGGCCTTTCGCGAGATCGTCGAGATCTGCTTCGAGCGCAATCTGCTGGCCGTCGTCTTTGCCACCGAGACCCTGGCGCTCGGGGTCAACATGCCGGCCCGCTCGGTGGCCCTGGAGAGGTTCTCCAAGTACTCCGACGCCGGGCGTAAATTCCTCACCAGCGCCGAGTACTCCCAGATGACCGGACGGGCCGGGCGGCGCGGACTGGACGACGAGGGCCACGCCATCGTCTGCTTCTCCAGCGACGTGGCCCTGCACGACGTCGGGCGGGTCGCGCTGGCCCCGCCGTCGGACCTGCACTCGTCGTTTCGCCCGACCTACAACTTCACGGCCAACCTGATCAACCACTTCGACTTCGACACGGCGCTGGAGGTCGTGCAACGCTCCTACGCCCAGTTCGAGCGGGACCACCGCCCGTCGGCCTCCAAGCGCCCGCTCGGGGACCAGATGGTCGCGCGCCACCGTGTGCTCGAAGAGTTGGGCTACGCGCAGGACTGGACGCTCACCGGCGAGGGTCAGCTGCTGCGTTCCATCTACCACGAGTGCGACCTGCTGATCGCGGAGTCGATCACCGCGGGCCTCTTCGAGGACCTCGAGCCGGCCCAGCTGGCCGGGTTGCTCTCGTGCTTCGTCTACGAGTCCAAGCGGGCCACGAGGACCCAGAACGTGGCCAAGAAGGTGACGACCAAGAAGCGCAAGGTCCTCAACGATCGCCTCGGCCGCGAGCGGCGCGGCAACCTCAACGAACGCTTGAACGACATCACGGCCGTCTCGGCCACGATCCGCGAGGTCGAGGTCCGACTGCTCGTGCCCCACGCCAAAGAGCCCGACGGCCACTTCGCCACCACCATCGCCGCTTGGGCCCGGGGCGCCTCCCTGGGCACCGTGCTCGACCTCGCGGACGTCGAGGTGGGCCAGACCTCGCCGGGCGACTTCGTACGAAACGCCAAGCAGGTGGCCGACCTGTGCGAGCAGCTCGCGCGCGTGCACGCCCTGACGCCGGTCGCCGCCGTCGCCGCGCAGGCCCGCGACGCCGTGCTGCGCAGCGTGGTGGCGGGCGCCTCCAGCGTCCACCAGCGACCGTGAATTCGCGCATAACCTCGTAAGGCCATGCACCCCTACGTCGTCGAAGAGTTCACCGATGCCGAGATGGACGTCCTGCGGCCCTACTTCACCAACCTCGACGGACCCGTGTTCGCCCTGGTCAACCTGCCCGAGGTGGTCAAGGGGGCCCTCTTCGCGCGCTACTCACGCTCCTCGAAGAGCCTGCGCCGGCTCTTCCTGGACGAATTCGTCGGCGACCTCGACTTAGCCGGCGACGCCTCCATCGACGCCAACGTCGGCCTGGACCGCGCCGACGAGCTCTACCAGAGGATCTTCTACGAGTTCGGCGACGACTCGGTCGCCCAGCTCGGCGGCGTCCACCTGGCCTGCGAACAGGCGAGCAACGTGCTCACCAAGGTCCTCGAACGGGGCCGGCTGATGGCCTACCTTGAGCAGTCGACACGCTACCTCGGCTACGACCGGCGCCTGAGCAACGGCCACTACCGCTTCTACCGCGACCAGGCGTTGCTCGATTCGAGCTTCGGGGCCCGCTACGTGGGCGAGATGGACCGAATGTTCGACACCTACGCGGAGCTGCTGCCGGCGATGGTGGAGTGGCTGGCCAAGAAGTTCCCCAAGACGGCCGACGACACGGACTTCGTCTACCGTCAGGCCATCCGGGCCAAGGCCCTGGACGCGGTGCGGGGATTGCTGCCGGCCAGCGCCCTCTCCAATCTGGGCATCTACGCCTCGGGCCAGGCCTACGAGGCGCTGTTGCTGCGCATGCGCGCCCACCCGCTGCCCGAGGTGCGCGAGTACGCCCAGATGATGCTCGACGAGCTCGTCAAGGTGATCCCCTCCTTCCTCAAGCGCGTCGAGGTGCCCGAGCGCGGCGTGGCGTGGACCGACTACCTCGCCGCGACCAAGAAGGCGACCGCCAACCTGGTGCGCTCCTACGACCACGAGCCCGTCGAGCCGGCCGCGACCGAGCAGGTGTCGTTGGTGGCCTTCGATCCCGAGGGCGAACGGCGCGTGCTCGAGGCGATCGTCTTCGCCAACTCGAACCTGTCACACGAGTTGAGCGTGCAGCGTGTGGCGGCGATGAACGACCTCGAGCGGGCCTTCCTCATGCAGACCTACGTGGGGGAGCGCAAGAATCGCCGCCACCGCCCCGGCCGGGCCTTCGAGCGCACCGACTACCGCTTCGAGCTGGTCACCGACTACGGGGCCTTCCGCGACCTGCAGCGCCACCGCCTGCTCACCATCGAGTGGCAGCCCCTGGGCGTCGACCTCGGCTACGACGTGCCCGAGGTCATTCGCGACGCGAGCCTGGCCGCGCGCTACGAGGAGTCGCTGCGCCGTTCGGGCGACCTCTACCGGGACCTGCGCGAGCAGTTCCCCGAGCAGTGCCAGTACGTCGTGGCCCTGGCCTACCGGATCCGTTACAGCATCCAAATGAACGCCCGCGAGGCGATGCACCTCATCGAACTGCGCTCCGGGCCCCAAGGCCACCCCAGTTACCGCCGCGTAGCCCAAGAGATGGTCCGGCTGATCCGCGAGCAGGCCGGCCACCGGGCCATCGCCGACGCCATGGAATACGTCGATTTCTCCGACACCGATCTCGAGCGGTTGGAGGCGGAGCGCTCCGCGGAGCGAAATCGCGGAAATCGCAGATAATTGACTCATTTAACCCATTTTTACGGGGAATCGACCTACTAGCGCCGAAAAAGTTCTACACTGCCTGCGCACCGAATAAGGAATCTAATGAGCACGAACGAAGAAACAGACGAATCATTTGACGAAGAAGAGCTCGCCGACGGCTTTGACGAGGAGATCGTAGGCGAAGAGGAACTCGAGGACGCCGACATCGAGGGCGATGATGTCATCGAGATTGACGACGAGGAGATCCTCGTCGAGATCGCCGTTCCCGAAGAGGAGGAGGACGTCGCCGACGACGCCGACGTCGAGTTGGCGCTCGACGAGGTCCTGGCCGAGACGATCCGACGCACCAGCACGCCCGAGGACGACGACGAGGTCGCCGAGGTCGACACCACGATCGACCCCACGGAGACGATCTTGCCCAAGCAGGATGACGAGTTCCGCTGTGACTCGTGCCGGCTCTTGAAGAAGACCAGCCAACTCGCGGACAAGGACAAGATGCTCTGTCGCGACTGTGTGTGACCCCGTCCGCGCGTCGTGATCGTTAGCCCCGTCACCACCAACTCCGCGCCACTGGGCGCGCTGTGGACGCTGGCCGTGACTGAAGTGACCAAGAAGCGCGGGGGCCAGGCGTTGATGGTGACCATCGCTGCCGGAATGGCCGACGAGCTACTGCTCGAGCACTTCATCTCCCTCGGTGACCTCTGGTCGGCGTACGACGGCGACGAGCTCGTCGGCTTCGCCCTCTGTCGCTACGGCGTGGTTGAGGCGCTCTACGTCGAGCGCCACCGTCGCCGCCAGGGCGTGGCGCGCGCGTTGCTCGACGCCCTGCGTTCACTCGAGGTGCCGCCCGTGGACGCGCTGGCTCTGCCGGGCGACCGCGCGATGAAGTCGCTCTACGAATCGATTGGCTGGAAGGCGCGGCTGCTTACGATGCGCGGCGCGTAGCCGGGCGGCGTACCACGCGCGTCGGCGGTGGGGGAGGGGGGACCTTCATGCCGAGCAGCTTGGCAAATTCGGGGATGGCCCCCGCGTTCTTGACTGCCAGCATCTTGCACGACTCATCGGCGGGAATCCCCTGAGGCTTCACGTTGCGTCGAATCGACGTCTCGACGGCGAGCGTCACTATCTCTTTCCACTTCGCGACGTCCTGATCGGCCGTCAACGCTTCGGAGGTCAGGGCGACGACGCGAGTCGCCATGTCGGCACTGACGCGCGTGGACATGTCCGGCGGACTGGCCACGAGACGAAGGGCCTCGGGCACGTTCTTCGAGCCAATGGCCGCTTCGAGACGATCGTTCCACTGGGTGCGCAGCGTCTCGAGCCGTGTGGTCAGCGCCGCCTGCAACTCCTTGAGCTGGGCGCGCGCCTCGTCGTCGAGTGACACCGTCTTCGCCGAGGTGACGACCGCGCGCAGATCGCGCAGGCGCAGTTCCTTCCCGGCCCCCGCGGCCCCCGCGGCGCGGTCCTTCCAGAGGGCCAACGTCGTGCGCCCCAGGAGCTCTTCGGCGATGCGTTCGATGGTGAGCGGGTCGATCGTCGGTCGGCCCTGCGCCGTGGCGTTCTTGTTCTGTTCGGCCACCGCGGCGCGCACGGCCGGCATGCCGCCGCGAAGCAGTTGCTCCGCCACCGGCAGTTGCTCGGGCGAGAGCGTGGCGAGCAGCGCGTTGCGATGGGTCGTCGTCATCGGTGGCTGGCTGGGTCCGGTCGGACGGTCGCGACCGGGCCGGCTCGGTCGAGCGCTGCGTTCGGGACGGGGCCCGCGGTCGGGGCGCGGTCCGCGGTCAGTGTCGCTACGGGCCGGGCGATCGGCCCTCGCCGCTACCTCGCTCGAGTCGCTGCGTGGGGCGCGGGCCGGGCGACTGGTCCGCTCCGGTCGCACGTGCTCGGCACCCTCCTCGCGCGGGGGGCGGGGACTGCGTTTCGGGCTCTCGGCCCCCTCCGCGCGCGGGCCGCGCTCGTGTCGGGTGGCCGAAGGACGATCGCCGCTCGAGGGGCCCCGGGACGGACGCTTGGCACCGTCACGTCGGCCCTCACCGTCGTGGCGATCGTCTCGTCGGGCGCCACGTCCCTTGGGCGCGTAGGTCACGATCACGTCCGGTCCCTGCTTAGCGGTGGGGATCAGTTCCAGGCGCTCGTGACGTGGATCGAGTGGTGAGGCGGTCTTGGGCGCCATGATGGACAGGACCTCGATGCCCTCCATGTACTGCTCGATGTCGGCCCGGTAGACGTTGCCCACGACCGGTCCGCCCGCGACGAGCGAGACGTCAAGTACGCCCTTGGGCAACTTGGCGCCAGCGGCGCGCCACGTCGCGACATCGCCATTCAGACTCGTTATTTCGATGTCAATGCGCCGAGACATAGGGCTCCAATCTAGTCGGTCGCTCCGCGTCAAATATTTGCTGCCTTTTACGACACTTTTATCTCTGACCTCTAGCATGTCCTGCGTGAGTGATATTCCAGACGACGGACCTGAGCACGTATCCGAGTCAGGGGCCTCCGAGGAACCGTCATCCGTCACCGAGATCGCGACACCCCCAGCTGAGAACTCCGTCAACGACGCGCCGGGCCACGTGCACGACGTGTTCGTGGCCCCTCTATCGCCGCCGCCGGTCGCGCCGGACACGCTCAGCGAGATGGCCGCTACGACTCCCGAACCCGACGTCGACATCGTGCCCATCCATGAAACGAACACCGTCGAGACTCCGGACGCAACCGCGCAGGACACCACCGACACGACGAGCGCCGTCACCGTTGCGGCCCCCACGCACGCGCCGATCATCGACAGCGCTCCGCTCTCGTCCCAGGGTCGACCGTCACGCACGCCGTGGTCGGCACGAATCTCACTACTCCTCGTGGCCGCCCTCGTCGGCGGCCTCGCGGGCCACTACGCGGCTCCGTCGTCCAAGAGCAGTGGGGGAGTGACCATCAACCAGGTCACCAATCCTCCCGGCGCGGCCCACCTGCCCAACGGCATGAGCATCCCGGCCATCGTGAAGAAGGTCGAACCGATGATCGTCTCGATTGACGTCAAGAACGCCGGCGAGGAGGATCAGGGCACGGGCATGATCATCACGTCGAATGGCCTGGTCGTGACCAACAACCACGTCATCGCGGCCGCCGTCAACGGCGGCACCATCACGGTCACCCGCACGGGGTCGACCAAGAGCCTGCCGGCCACGCTCGTCGGCACGAATCCCATC
Organism: Acidimicrobiales bacterium; assembly: GCA_050010495.1. GTDB lineage: Bacteria > Actinomycetota > Acidimicrobiia > Acidimicrobiales > RAAP-2 > RAAP-2. The sequence goes on along the minus strand of JBEKKW010000020.1, from coordinate 19,315 downwards.
GACGACGTGGCCCTCATTCGCATCGACAACGCCTCGAAACTGCCGGTCATGACCTTCGGCAACTCCAATGACGTCGTCACCGGCGACGCGGTGGTGGCGATTGGCAACGCCCTCGGCCTGGCCGCCGGCACGCCGACCGTGACCTCCGGCATCGTCTCGGCGCTCGGTCGCACGGTCACGGCGTCGTCGGACACCGCGACCGAAACCCTTAACAACATGATCCAGACCGATGCGGCGATTAACCCCGGCAACTCCGGCGGACCACTGCTCGATTCCCAGGGCGACGTCATCGGAATGAACACGGCAGTCGCGGGTACCCTGTCCGACGGTTCGAACGCGCAGAACATTGGCTTCGCCATCCCGGCCGCGACCATCGAATCGTTGCTCACGTCGCTCAAGGCCGGCGAGAGTGTCGTGAACCACGGGGCCTTCATCGGCGTCGAGATAACGTCGATGACGCCCGAACTGCAACAGGAGTACGGCTTCAAGAGGTCGACCGGCGCCGTGGTGATGAGTGTCATCGCGGGCACGGGAGCGGCGAAGGCCGGCGTCAAGCAGGGTGACATCATCATCGGCATCAACGGCACGGCGGTCACCAGCGCGCAGGACATCACCAGCGTGCTCTCGGACCTCCACCCGGGTGACCGCATCACATTGTTGATCGTGCGGGGCAAGCGCAACATCGTGCTGCACGTCATCCTCGGTACGGCGCCGAAAAGTTAGTTGAGGGTGGCGATGCCCCCGTCCACGGGAAGGACAACGCCCGTGATGTAGCTAGCCGCCGGCGACGCCAGGAAGATCGCGGCGCCGGCCATATCCGATGGCTGACCGATCCGCTTCATGGGCGCCGCGGCGCTGATCATCTCCCCATAGGCCTCGAGGGTGGCGTGCATCATCTTGGACTCGAACGGCCCTGGGGCGATGGCGTTGACGGTTACCAACGGTGCCAGTTGCTTAGCCAGGTGTCGGGTCAATTGGTGCACGGCCGCCTTCGACGCCGAATAGGCGTACGTCTCCATCGAGGGCACGCGCAGGCCGTCGATGGAGCCAATGTTGATCACTCGCGCCGGCCGTTCGGCACTACTGGACGCCTCGAGCAAGGGCCGCAGGAACTTCGTCATGTGAAATATCGCCTTCACGTTCAGCGCGAGTACCCGATCGAACGCCGCGTCGTCGTAGTCGGCCATGGGCGCGCCCCAGGTGGCGCCGGCGTTGTTGACCAGTACGTCGAGGTGACCCTCCCGGTCGGTCAGCTCGTTGGCTAGGCGCCGGCATTCGTCCTCAGTCGAAAGATTGGCCGGGATGGACGTGCACGTGCCGTTCTGGGACAGCTCGGCCGCCAATGCGTCGCAGACGTCAGCCTTGCGCGACGAAATGTAGACGACGGCACCGGCGTCGACGAAGCCCCGGGCGATCATCTCGCCAATGCCTCGGCTGCCGCCGGTGACGAGTACCACCTTGTTCGAAACGTCGAAGAGATTCTCCATTTCGCGCAGTGTAGGCGAACCCCTAAACAGGCGGCGAAGTAACCAAATAGGCCGTTCGCGGCATCGCCAGTTCGGGACGTCGCTCGTGAGCGATCACCAATGCCTCATTGACGTCGTGAGCCGTCACGATCTCTTGGTCCAGCCCTCGGAAGAGGTCACCCCATACGACTCGAAACTGCACGGGCCCGGAAGGGCTCAAGCTAATTACCGACGCGCAGGATCGTTACGGCGTAGACCTCAACTTGTGATTTGTCGCTCGATGCAAAATCAGCCCGAAGGGACCACAGCCCGCTCGTCGTGAAGTTGAAATTGCACTCCACCTGGCTCTGCTCGACGGTCTGGTACGAGCAGACCACGGGCGACGTACCCGAGCCATCGGGAGCGTCAGCGGTGATCCGTATCACGCCAGGGGTATGCTCGGGCAGCACGTCGACCGTGACACTGAACGGTCCATTGCTGACTGCGGCCGGAGCGGAATTATCACTGAAATCAAAGGACAGAGCGATCGAACTGATGTCTCCGGGCCCGACAGAATCGGCCCCTGCGGGCAACACCAGGAATCCCACACTGGCGGCGACAAACACAACAGCACAAAGCACCCGACGCATGCGATTATCGTAGCACCCACTTCTGGATACGACGCCGATAATGTACGTTATGTAAAGTTAAAGAAATTCAGGTCAAAAGGGGCCAAAAACGTGCCATCCCCTCACCAATCTGACTGTTGACGGGACCCAAGTAGTTTCTTAGGGGTAATGCGCCCCCACCTCACGCTGAATCCCAAGGAGCTGGCGCTCGCCATTTTTGCTGTCTTGTGTGGCGGCGCCGTCGGTACCGTGATTCGAGATCTGCTGTTGAAATGGCAGCCGAGCGGCCATGGAACTGACTGGACAATGAAGATTCCCTGGATTCTTCTCTTGATCAATTTGGTCGGCGTGTTCCTAGCGACCAGGCTGCTTCGAGGGCCGCTCCGTCATCACGATCCCAATGACTTGACGCGACTTCTCCTGATCACAGGCCTTTTTGGTGGATTTACGTCCTATTCAAGCCTTTTTGTCGACCTGGCGGCGATCTGGCACGTCTCTATAGGGGGCAGCATTTTCGTGGCCCTCCTGGCCCTTCTAAGCGGGGCCCTTGCGGCGTGGCTGGGCCTTGGCCGCCGGCAGGCCCGATGACGCTGCTGCTGGTTTCGCTCGCGGGCGCCGTCGGCTGCGTGGTGCGATTTCTGGGGGAGTACCTCGTACGGCGCCATCACCCGACACTTCGACCCTGGGCCACGGTGGCCGCCAACGCCGTCGGCTGCGGCATCGCCGGATTTGTCACGTACCGACTCATCAACGTCGCGGACGAGCAACTCAAGTCGGTGATCATCACGGGTTTCTGCGGGGGACTGACCACCTTCTCGTCGGCCCTCGCCATCCCCGCCCTTCTCCAGCGCGAGCACCACTGGGGCTACTCCATGGCTCTGGTCCTCACCACTCCCCTGCTGTGTTCGGGACTCTTCGTGCTGGGCGTGTCGCTCGCCCACTGAGGAACCCTCTGGCGCCGATGGGCCCTCTACTCGACATCCTCGTCGCCGTCCTTTGGCTGGTTCAATCGGTTGAAATGTGGCGGCCGCTTTTCCAGGAAGGCGTGGAAACCCTCCTGCGCGTCCGGTATCTGACTCGCCGACGCCATCACCTCGACCGCGTAGTCGTAAGCCGCCGACTGGTCGAGACCGATCTGCTTGTAGAAGGCCTGCTTGCCGACGCCCTTGGACATGGGACTCCCCCGGGTCACCCGGGCCAACAATTCGGCCGTTGCCGTTTTGAGCTGCTCCGACGGCACCACTCGATTGATCAGGCCCCACGATTCGGCGGTCCGGGCATCGATCGGGTCACCGCTCATCGCCATCTGCAAGGCCCGCTTACGGCCAATCGAGCGGCCGACGGCGACCATCGGCGTGGTGCAGAACAGTCCCCCACCGCCTCCCGGCGTGCAGAAAGATGCCTGATCCGACGCGACCGCCAAGTCGGCCGCCGCCACCATTTGACAACCGGCGCCGGTGGCCAGGGCGTGCACCCGTGCGATGATCGGTTGGGGAATCTCCTGCATGGTGTTCATCATTCGGGTGCACTGTTCGAAGAGACGACGAACGCTATCGAGGTCCTGGTCGGCCAGGTCGGCGAAGTCGTGCCCCGCGCAGAACACGGGGCCCTTCGCGGCCAGAATCACGCCGGTCGCGTCGCTCTCCCCGGCTTCGATGAAAGCCCGAGTGAGCTCTTCGAGGTGCTCGGGCGAGAGGACGTTTCGTCGCTCGGGTCGATTCATCCAGATGGTGACGGTGTCGTCATCACGGTCAACCAAGAGAAAACGATACGAGCTCACCATCGTGGCCAGTCCTTCCAGGCTTGAGGCTGAGTGTATCTTCCTTTAATCCCGAGGCAGATCCAGGCATTGACGCGCGGCGAGACGATCCTCAAGCAGTGGCCGCCGATGTCGTGCGGCATTGCCTAGGGGTTAGGGACGACGAGCAAGGCCGTCGACACGGGCCGCTCGGTCCCGTGCGACGGGCGGTTCAGGACCCTCCCCTTGGCAAAGAGGGTGGTTGAGACGCCGCCGTCGAGGTCGAGTGCCGTGACGACATCGAGCGACTGCAACAGACGTACGAGCTCGAGCGCGGTGGCGCCCGTCACCCCATCCTTGCCATCGACGGTCATCATGACGGTTTCTCCCGACGCCGTCCAGCCGATCACCGAGCGCGCGTACGGCATGGTCATGTAAGTATCCGCGGGGTCGACCGGTATCGCCGCGCCATCATCGAGCAGGATCGGGTGACCGCCGATGTTGTCGCACCCGGCCGTCGACGTCGTGGTCAACGAAACGGTGTCGCCGGGCTGCAGCGCCGAGAGTGGCGAGCCGACCGGCGCGGAGATGTCGACCTGACCGGCGGCAACATTGACGGGCCCAGTCGATTGGGCCACGTAGTCGAGTTCCGAGGTCGTGTTGATGGTCGTGGGAGCTACAGCGTCATCCGCGGCGGTGAACTCGTACGCGACCCGCCCCGACGCGGTCGGTAGTGGCAGGGCGTACGGGGCGGTGAAGAGCAGGGTCCCCGCCAACGGCAGATGGACCTTGACGTACGACAGGGGGAGTTGCTGGTTGATCGCCGTGATCGGCACGCTGGTGCCGTTGACGTCTAGGGCGCTGCTCCACTCGAATCCCTCGCTCACTGACTGGCCGTCGAGATTGGCCTGCTGGTGTGAGACCTCCGGCGTGTGCAGGAGCACGCAGTCTTGGATGATCCCGCCCACCTCGTCGCCGGGGTCGGGCGTGCCCGTTGGTGAAATGTCGTAGTAGTCGCCATTCACCGCTGCCACGCAGCCGGCCGTCGTGCGGCACATGGTGCTGGGCGTCTGCTCTCCCCCGTCGATGGCGTTGTGGGCGAGGGCCACCTTCACCGCGTACTGCGAAGGGCTGAACTCGAGGACGTGGACCGCGGTACGAACGCCGTACGCTCGACCATTGATCGCGAAGACATGGAGCCCGGCGGTGCTCGTCGTGGCGGCGGCGGCCGGTTCACCCCCGAACACCAACCTCGAGAAGGGGACCACTGCGAACGTTTGAACGATGATCATCAGGGCGACCAGGGCCCTCGAAAAGAATGGTCGGCCGGCGAATGGCGTCACGATTTCACTGGTGTCATGCGAACGTCTCGCTTGAAGATCGCGACGGGTGTGTGGAGGACGTCGAGGGGCGCCGTCGCCGGTACATCGACAGCGCTTGCCACGTCATCAGCACCGCGAGATCCACGACCAGCAGAAGAAGCGCCATTCTGGCCAGCGCCCCGGCCACACGGGAAACGAGACTGGCGACCAGTAGGCGGCCCGTATTGCTGCCTATGTGAATCACCGATATGGCGTGGCGGCCCAATTCAGCGATGACCAGCAGGCCAACGGCCGGCTCGCCGATAATGGTGCCCACGGACCAGAGTTGCTTGCGATGGCCTCGAATGAGAAGACGTGCGATGAGAACGGCCCCCAACAGTCCCGCGAGGAGTCCGAGCCACGCGATCGTCCCCAACGACTTCGAGATGCTGCCGACGGTTTTGAGCCCCTTGGCCTTCACTTCGATCTGGGGCGCCAATCCCGCGGGAATCCTCGGCACCCGAGCATCGGCGTCGTGCAAGGCCGTCGTGAACAGGACAATGAGCGGTCGCAGGTTGATGGCATGAGAGCCACTGCTCGATCCCGCCCGATACAATCGCGCCACCACTGCGCGAGCGTCACGGAGAACCTTCTTGTTGTTCATCGTGTCCACGAATGCGTCTTCCAAGAGGCCGCGGTGTTGCCGGACGGCGAGTCGAACGGCGGAGTTGGAATTGGCGGCCAACTCATTCACCGCCGACGCCGCCAACGATCGTTCAACACTGGGCGTCGATGCGGTGGCCACCACCGTGGCGGCGAAGCGTCTGGGCGTGCCCACGAGACCTTCGGTCGTCTGCAGAATGGCCCCGACGAGGATCAGTGCCACGCACACCCAACCGAGCACCAGTGCGAGCGCTCGTCGCCCGATGGTCGCTGCCGACGCCACCGGTGATCAGCCGTCCGCCGCGGTCAGCTCGAATCGATCCTTGTGGGGAACGGACAGCGCAGCGACCCCCGGTGAAGTTGTCATCGATGAGGGTTTCTCGCGATGGCCCAGAATCTAGCCGCAGAAGACCAATGTTGAGGTGTTTCCGCGTGGCTTAGCGAATGGTTCCGAAACGCCTGTAGGTCGGTACCGCCGCCACTGCCTCAGCGCAACGACACCGTCCCGGTACCGCTGATGACGACACTCTGGGCGAGAAACGGCGAGGTATCCGTCGTCGGGCACGACGGCCAGGATTCGACTTCATTGATCGTGATGTTCACGTCAAAGGTGCCGCGAAGTCCCTTGTAGGCGCCCGTGCCGGAATTCGCGACCACCGGGACTGGCGCCGACACCGACACCAGACCCGAACACGTACTCGTGTTCGTGGGAAAATTGCCGTAGATGGCCCGGATGAGTTTGCTCTCGAGACCGGCAATTCCGAGACCGAACGAGCCCCGAGTGACCGACACCTGAAGGAGGTTGTACTCACCGCCGGAGGATCCGCTCACGTGGGTTCGTACGGCTGTTCCGTAGTCGCCCACTACACCCGTCAAGATGACGGAAAACTTCGGGCCGTCATTGTCGCTGTAACCCGTGAGTTGCACCAGACCGCCTCCTTTTGGAATGTGGGGCCCCACCGCTTTCGCCGGCGTCGACGACTTAGGTGCCGCCGAGACTCCCCCTCCCCCACCGAGAATTGCCACCACGGCGGTGATCGACAGTGCGGACACTGCTACTTTCATACGCATCACAATCTCCCCTGGGAGGCAAATGGTCGTCGCTCGAGGATAGGTCCGTCCTTACTCGTGAACCATTGGGGTATCCCCCTACGATGCAGCGGCGCAATCGGGGATTACCCTGACAACCCCGTCAACTCGTTAACTCGGTCGAACGAACGGTGGTCGACTCACCATGCACCATCACGATCAATGAGCTACCGGATTCGTCTAAGACATCGATTCGAGGTTCCAGCATCTCCACTTCGATTGGTGAAGAGGAGCGGCGAGGCAGATTAGGTAAATTGGATTCGTGGAAAGCAAGATGGCCGTCGTACTGTACGTGCTCGCGCTCGTAGTCGTCGTGGTCGGCGTCGACGTGCTGTTGTTCAGGCATCACACCCTCGAACGGCTGATGGTCAACATCGGAATCGTCCTGGTGTTCGCCGCGTTCTATCTGGTCTTCGTCAAGCGCCCCTAGGCGAGTCGGCCGATTGCAGCCCGATCCAGGAAGCCGGCGATCCCAGCCGAATTCACCCGAAAAGGTGTCGAGTCTGGCTAAACGAACCCTCGGAGAAAGAGAGTACCTTCGTCGGTTTCACCGCAAACACGAGTACCGGACTTGGAGTGTCCTCCCAACCTTCGGGATGCCAGAAGGCGCCATCGCGCACGTCGTAGTTCCAACGACCGTCCCACTTCAAACTCCAGAGTTCGGCTAGACGTCCCAGTCGCTCGTCATCGTCGACTCTGACAGCGTCGCCCTCCACGACGACGTCGAGACCGGACTCCCAGCTAATGCTCCCGGTCGCCAGCACGACGTGAGGATTGCCCTGGAGGTTGAGCGTCTTTTGTTCCGCACTGCCGGTGCAAAAGTGCAGCGCACCCTCGCCCCACACGCCCACCAGCGGCGTCACGTGAGGACGTCCGTCTCGGCGCACCGTGGTGATCCAGAACAGTTGGGCCTGCTCGAGCACCGCCTCGGCGTGAGCCCACGTCGTGGCCACCGCGTCCTCTTGACTGAACCTCGGGTCCAGACTGGTTACCGGCTGACTCATCACTCCACCCCTTTTCGCTCGTTCACGGTGGCCGTTGAGGCCGACGCGCTCAATCTACGTTGCTAACTCGTCGACGCGGGGGAAGGGTTTTCGGTTCATATTCCATCCAGCGTTCTGGATTAAGCAACAATGAGAAGCCGAACTGCTCGTAGAGACGATGCGCGTCATCGGTGCAGAGCAAAATACGTTTGAGTGGTACAGCTTCAGGATGATTCACCGCCACGTCAACCAAAAACTTGCCCAGACCGAGTCCGCGACATGTTTTGTCGACGAAAACATCCGAAAGTATTCCAAGTGACGCTCCATCGGTGATGAGCCTCGTGACACCGACCTGGACGCTATCTGGAGTGAAACACCCAAACGTGATCGATCCTCGAATCGACTTCTCCACAAGGTCGAACGAACGGCCAGCTGCCCAGTAGCTCTCTTCACTTAACCATCGATGAATCTTGCCGATGTCAAATCGTTCCCGATCATCGCTAACGAGGTATCCGTCTGGCCGTACCCACTCCATCCTTCGAATGTAGTGGGCGCACTCCGACGTGTCGACCACGACCGGACGGCTCTATCGCGAGAGATCTCCTCTCAGTTACTATCGTGAAGTGATTCAATGACGACGCACGACCGCGATCAATTGGATGGGGTGATGATAACTCCGCGATCTTGATACGGAGCTGGCTTTCGCTTGACAAACCCGGTCACTGCACCAAGGTACTTCGCGATGTTGATGAAGATGCCGTACTTGGCCTTCAGCTTCGCCTTGACCAGTTCGAGATCGCTTCCGGTGACGATCTCGGCCGAGCCGTTGACCGGCGAGGTGCCCGCCCTCACACGACCACGGGCGTCGCTCGGCTGGACAATGACTCGGCTGGTGTGGGCGATCCGCTTCACCTTACCCGTGGCCGAACTCGTCGCGAACCCGAAACGACCGTCGCCGAGAGCCACTAGCCACACCGGCGTCGCCACGGGCCTGCCGTCGCGGCGATACGTCGTCAACAACACGTACTTCGCTTCATCAAGGGTCATGGGTCGAGCGTATAGGTCCGCGTCAATTCTCCATCAAGGCCAACGTCACCGGCGTCGGCACGGTCTCGAGCGGTGGGCCCACGCTCCCAAAATTGCAGCCGTGGCCATCAGATGACGGGCGACAGCCCTCCGTCGATGCCGACACCCACTCCCGTGATGTAGGCGGCGCGCGCTGACAGCAAGAACATGGCCAGGTCGGCGAATTCGTTCGCCCGTCCCATCCTTCCGAGCGGGATCTTCGAACCCTTGACCATCGCGTCATAGAAGTCATCCAACGTGGCGTTGGCCTGCGCGGCACGGCGCACCCACTGCCCCGACTCGATCAGACCGATCAGGATGGCGTTCACCCGGACGCCCTTGGGTCCGTACTCACTCGCCAACGCCTTGGTGAACGCGAGTCCGGCCGCGCGCGAGGCCGTCGTGGGCCCCGAGGCGGCGGCCGGAGACCGTGCCCCAATAGCGAGCACGTTGACTATGGAGCCACCGGTCTTCTCGAGGGCCGGCAGGACCCGGCGGGCGACGTGCAGTGCGGCAATGACCTTGAGCTCGTAGTCGTCGCGCCACGCTGCGTCGTCCGACGTCTCGATCGGACTCGCGGACGACCGTCCGGCATTGTTCACGACACCGTCCAGACGGCCAAATCGTACCAGGGCCGCGTCGACGAACGCGTCGAGTTCGGCTCCGTTGGTGACGTCAGTTTGACGGCAGAGGGCGTCCTCACCTAAGAGGCCCTGCGCCCGATGGAGACGCTCGGCGTCACGCCCGCACACGGCGACGCTCGCCCCTTCTTCGACGAGCGCTTGGGCCAGCGCCAAGCCCAGACCGTCGGTACCGCCGGTTATGAGCACGACACGGTCGTTGAGTTCAAGATTCATGCGCTCATCCTACGAGCGCACCCACTCGGTCGAACGGCCCGTAGGTCGGCGAACTCGTCGCCGGCGCGACACGTTCAGCTGACGTGGACCGCCATACGGTCACTGGCCCGGCGCACCAGCCACACGAACGTCGGATCGGGCGCCGCCAACAATTCCGGATGCCACTGCACCGCCAAGAGGTCGCCCTCGGGTGTTTCGAGACCCTCCACGACGCCGTCGGTCGCCGTCGCGGACACCGTCAAACCGTCGCCGACGCGCTCGACGATCTGGTGGTGCAGGGAGTTGACCGCCCAGGTTGAGGAGAACAGCGACGCGGCCACGGTGTTGGGTTCGACGTGCACCTCGTGGGTGGCGGTGTGGCCGTCGACCTCCCACTGGGGGTGCCCGGCGCCGTCGTCGAGTTCCACGTGCTGGACGAGGGAGCCCCCGAATGCCACGTTCACCAACTGGAAGCCTCGACAGATCGCCAGTATCGGCAGTTCACGCTCGCGGGCCGCCGCGAAGAGTGCGAACTCCCATTCGTCGCGCTCGGACTCGACGAGGCCGAGGTCGGCCTGGGCCTCTTGGCCGTAGAGCGCCGGGTCGAGGTCCGCTCCCCCACTCAGGATCAGTCCGTCGAGGCGATCGACCATCGCGTCGACGTCGGCGTCGCGCGTCAACTCGACCGGCAGGCCCCCGGCCACGGCCACCGATCGGGGGTAGTCCGAAAAGTGCAGGTCGAAGCGCAGTCCGCTCATCGCGGTGGGCACGTGCGATCCCAGTGCACTCGCCGGCCAACGACGACCGGTGATGCCGATGAGCGGTTTCGTCACACCTCAATACTACGGGCTTGGGCGCTCGTATGCTGGGCTGGACCACTCGTTCGGTAGCGAACAATCACGGTCGAAAAGGAGTCCCATGGTCTTGCCCCTGGCCGATCTCACGTCGCACGACACCTACGTGGCCGGCGTGCCCCACGATACTTTCGCCTGGCTGCGCGCGAACGACCCTGTGCACTGGACCGAGGAGAGCGACGGCGGCCGAGGGTTCTGGAGCCTCACCAAGTACGACGACGTGCTCTTCGCGAGCGCCAACGCCGAGATCTTCTCGAGCCGTCTCGGCATCCGCCTCGAGGACATGGACCCCGAGGAGACCGAGGCCCGGCGCACGATGATGGAGATGGACTCGCCCGAGCACACCCGACTCCGGCGCCTCGTGAGCCGACCGTTCGCCCCTAAGTCGATCAACGGCTACGAGGACGCCGTGCGCGACCTCGCCGCCCACGTACTCGACGACCTGCGCCCGCAGAGGGAGTTTGACTTCGTCGCCACCGTCGCGCGCGAGCTGCCCATGCGCATGCTCGGTCGCCTGCTCGGGCTGCCCGACGAGGACCTCGAGTGGCTCGTCCGGCGCGGCGACGCCCTCATAGGCAATACCGACCCCGACTTCACCGACTACGTCGTCGACCAGGTCGACACCTCGGCCTACCGGCTGCTCCCCTTTCGCAGCCCCGTCGCCCTGGAGCTGTTCGAGTACGCCAGCCAGGCCCTCGCCGAACGGCGCCTCGAACCGACCCACGACGTGCTCTCGTCGCTGCTCGAGCCGACGATCGAGGGCGACACGCTCGACGACCTGGCGCTCAAGAACTTCTTCACGCTGATGGTGGCGGCCGGCAACGACACCACCCGGTATTCGCTCACCTCCGGTCTCCAGGTCCTGATCGATCGGCCCGAGCTCTTCGCGCGCATGCCGTCGATGAGCGTCGAGGAACGTAAGCAGCTCGTCGAGGAGATGCTGCGCTGGTCGACGGTCACCATGCACTTTCGCCGCACGTTGACCCGCGACGTGGAGCTGCGCGGCCAGGCCCTCCGCTCCGGCGACAAGGTGGTGCTCTGGTTCGCCTCGGCCAACTTCGACGAGGAGCACTTCGACGACCCCTACCAGTTCCGCGCCGATCGGTCGCCCAACGACCACGTCGCCTTCGGCCTGCGCAGTCCCCACCTGTGCCTCGGCGCCCACCTCGCGCGCTTGGAGATGCGCGTGGTGTTCGAAGAGATCGTCACACGCTGGTCGGCGGTTCAGCTGGTCGGCCCGACCGAGCGGCTGCGTTCGAACTTCATCGGCGGCACCAAACAGCTCCCGGTGCGGGTCGACTGGATCTAACGCGGCTACAGGAAGGGCAGGTACTCGCGCAGTTCCCAATCGGTGGTGGTGCCCTGGTAGCGCTCCCATTCGGTGCGCTTGACCGCGACGTGCTGGGCGACCAGGTCGCGGCCGACCGCCTCCACCAGTTCGGTGTCGCCCTCGAGGGCGTCGAGCGCGGCCGCCAGCGAGGGCGGCACGCCCACGGTCGCGTCGATGGTGTCCAGGCCGTTGCCGCCCTCGGGCGGGCCGGGGTCGGTCTCGGCCATGAAGCCCAGGCGCGCGGTCTGCAGGACCGCCGCCATCGACGTGTGCACCACGGCCGCGCCGTCGCTCAGACGGTGCTCGAGGCGCGCTGCCTCGCCCCGCTCGTAGGGCACGCGGATCGTGGCCCCGCGGTGGTCGTGACCCCAGTTGGCCCAGTAGCCCGAGAGCGATGCCGGCCGCAGGCGCTTGTAGGCGTTGACCGTCGGGGCGCACAGCCCCGCCAGGGACTGGTGATGCGCGAGCAGACCGCCGATCGAATGCTTGGCCAAGTCCGACAGGCCGTCCGGCTTCGTGGCGTCGTTGATCACGTTCTGGCCGCTGGCGTCGCGGAAGGAGAAGTTGAAGTGCAGCCCCGATCCCCCCCGGTCGCTCAGCGGCTTGCCCATGAAGGTGAGCAGCAGTCCGAAACGGTGGGCCACCTCGCGGGCCAGCACCTTGAAGAGGAAACCCTCGTCGCCCGCGCGCAGCGCGTCGGCGTAGCGCAACGTGAACTCGAACTGCGGCGAGTCGTATTCGGAGTTGACCGACTCGAGGGGAATCGCGGAGCGTTCGCACGCGGCCCAGATGGCGTCGATCAGGCCGTGGGGATCGACGCTCGGTCCGGTGCCGTAGACGAAGGCCCCGGGCGTGTCCAGGGGCCGCCAACCGCCCTCGCCGTCGGGCGAGAACACGTAGGCCTCGAACTCCATGCCGACGAAGGGCGCGAAACCGAGTTGGGACCAGTCGGCGATCGCCTTCTGCAGCGCCGTGCGGGGCGAGACCGAGAAGGGCTCGCCGTGGCGCCGCAGGTCGGCCACGACCACCTTGGTCCCCTCCTCCCAACTCGGGCGCAGGTCCTTCACGTCGAAGGTCGCGTCGAAGTCGGGCAGGCCCTCGTCCCAGTGGCTGCCGACCGTGCCCGGCGTCATGGCGCGGTCGTAGCCGAGCGCCCAGGTTCCGGTGCAGTGCCGCGTCCCCCGGTCGGCCAGGGCGGCCGGCACGTACTTGCCGCGGGCCAGACCCAGGTGGTCGGGCCACAGGACCCGGACCCGGTCGAATGCGTCGCTCATAGTTGCCTCCCGGTGACCTGGGCGAAAAGTAGCACGTCCCGCGGCGCCAGTTTGTAAGGTGGAACAATCATTTGACTACAAACGATTTTGGAGGACTGTGGAGTATCGCCGAATTCTCCTCGACGGCGAACCGGTAGCGGTCACGGTCGACGGGGACACCCTCGTGACGGCGGACGGACGGCGTATCGAGGCGGCGACAGCGACGCACCTCGCGCCCGTCGTGCCGAGCAAGATCCTCTGCTGTCACCTCAACCACGTCTCGAGGGTGCGCGAGTTCGGTATCAGCCTCGCGCCGGCCCCGACGTGGTTCCAGAAGCCGGTCTCGGCCCTCAACGCCCACGGGGGCGACGTCGTTCGTCCGGCCAACTGCCACTACCTCAACTTCGAGGGCGAGGTCGCCATCATCATCGGCCGGTCCGCGAGCCGCATCGCCCTCGACGAGGCCGCCGACTACATCGCGGGCTACAGCGTCGCCAACGATTTCGGCCTGCACGACTTTCGTGACACCGACGCCGGATCGATGCTGCGGGTGAAGGGGGCCGACACGTTGTGCCCCGTCGGCCCCGGTATCACGACCGACTGGGACTTCCGCCACAAGGCCATGCGCACCCTCGTCAACGGTGACGTCCGCCAGGACGGCAGCACCGACGAGATGGCCTGGGACATGCACTACCTCGTCACCGACCTCGCCCGCCTGATCACGTTAGTGCCGGGCGACATCATCCTCTCGGGCACGCCGGCCTTCTCGCGACCGGTCGAGCCGGGCGACGTCGTCACCGTGGAGGTGGAGGGACTCGGCGCGCTCACCAACCGAATCGTCTCGTCGCCCGACCCCGTGAGCGACGAGGTCGGCGCCCAACCGACCGCCACCGAAGAGGTCCTCTCCACGGCCCTCGGCGGCGACTGGGAGTTCCGCGGCCAGCGCCGGCCCCAGCCGACGACACCTTCGGATCTGCCCTCGCCGCGCGTGCGCCCCCGGTACCAATCGTGAGCGCGCGGGTCCTCGTCGACGGCGTCTCGGTCGCCACGGGTCACTTCATCAATGGCGAACGGGTCGACTCAGTAGCGACCTTCGAGGACCGATCGCCGCTCGAGTGGAGCGTCAAGCTGGCCGACGTCGCGCGCGGTGGTGACGCCGAGGCCCGCGACGCGGTCGGGGCCGCCGTCGAGGCCTTCGAGAGCTGGTCGGCCCGTTCGGCGACCGAGCGCCAGACCTACCTGCACCGCCTGGCCGACCTGATCGACGCCCACGTCGACGAGATCGCCCGCGTCGAGTGCCTCGACATGGCGATGCTGCTCGAGAGCCTGCGCCAGCGCGTCATCGCGAGGGGTGCTCGAAACTTTCGCGCCTACGCCGACCTGGCCGTGAGCTACGAGCCGAGGCGCTGGGACTCCAACGCCACCCACAACTCGGTGCTGCGCATGCCGGCCGGGCCGACGGTCGTCATCACGCCCTGGAACGCCCCCTTCATGCTCTCGACGTGGAAGTGCGCGCCGGCCCTGGCGGCCGGCAACACCGTGGTCTTGAAGCCGGCCGAGTGGTCGCCGCTCAGCTGCTCGCTCCTGATGGACCTGGTGGCGGAGGCCGGCTTCCCGCCCGGCGTCTTCAACATGGTCCAGGGACTGGGACCCGAGGTGGGCGCCGCGCTGGTGGGCGATCCCCGGGTGCGACGCATCTCCTTCACCGGCTCGCCCGAGACCGGTCGGACCATCGCCGTCGCGGCGGCGGCGAACCTGGTGCCCTTCACCGCCGAACTGGGCGGCAAGGGTCCCTTCGTCGTCTTCGCCGACGCCGACCTCGAGTTGGCCGCCGCGAGCGCCGCGCAGATGTACGACGACGCGGGGCAGGTCTGCCTGGCCGGCACCCGTCTGCTCGTCGAGGCCCGTTGCCGCGACGAGTTCTTGCGGCGCCTCACCGACGCCACCGAGCGTCACGTCCTGGGCGACAGCCGCGAGGGGACCACGACGGTGTCGCCCCTGATCCACCCCGAACACCTCGCGCGCGTCGAGGGCTTCGTCGACCGCGCCCTGGCCGGGGGCGACCGCCTGATCTTCGGCGGTCACCGCCTGCGCCACGACGGTCTGTGGTTCGAACCGACGCTGATCGCGCCCAGTTCCAACGAGTCCGAGATCGTCCAGCACGAGGTCTTCGGTCCGGTCCTCACCCTGCAGAGCTTCGACTCCGAGGAGGACGCGGTGGCCCTCGCCAACTCGACCCCCTACGGCCTGTCCGCGATGGTCTTCACCAGCGACCAGCGTCGGGCCGACCGCCTCGGGGCCCGGGTGCGCGCCGGCACCATCTGGGTCAACTGCTTCCTAGTCCGCGACCTGACGGCCCCCTTCGGCGGCACCGGTATCAGCGGGATCGGCCGCGAGGGCGGCCAGTACGCCCTCGACTTCTACAGCGACGTCAAGACGTATCAAGTCAAGGAGCACACGACCCATGGGTGAAATCGTCGGGGCGGCGCTGCTCGCGCACGTGCCCACCATCGCGCTGCCCGAGCAGCAGCGCCTCGAGCTCAACCACGGGCGCGAGAGCACGCTCTACTCGGGCCTGCACGACCTCAAGCGCGAGGTCCTGGACGAATTGGCCCCCGACCTCTACGTCGTCTTCGACAGCCACTGGTTCACCACGGTCGAGTTCGTCATCAGCGCGCACGAACGGCGCAAGGGCCTCTTCACCTCCGACGAACTGCCCCGGGGCATGTCGAGCGTGCCCTACGACATCGCCGGCCACCCCGAGTTCGCCCAGTTGGTCGGCCAGCTGGCCGACGAGACGCCGGAGTGTTGGATCACCCCCATCGACAACGAGCACCTGCCCATCACCTACGCGACGACCAACTTCATGCCCTTCCTGCAGGGTGACGAATCCTGGGTGTCACTGAGCGTCTGCCAGACGGCCGAGGCCCAGGACTTCGCCACGGTCGGACGGGTCATCGAGCGCGCCGTCGCCCAGAGCGACCTGCGCGTCGTCGTCATCGCGTCGGGGGCTCTCAGCCATACCTTTCACCCGCTGCGCACGTTGCGACTCCACGAGGCGGCCGACGAGGAGCATATCTTCTCCGAGAGGGCGCGCCAGGCCGACCACCGGGTGATCGACGCCTGGCAACGGGGCGACCACCGCCAGGTGCTCGACGAGCTCGACACCTTCCTAAAGGTGCGCCCCGAGGCCCACTTCGGCCACTACCAGATGATGGTCGCCTCGATCGGCGGCCGCGACTGCGTCGCCCCCGGTCGGCTCTACTCGCACTACGAGAACGCCATCGGCACCGGCCAGATCCACGTCTGGTTCGACCGGCCGCGCGACGGATGGACGGTGGGGCAATGAGCCTGATGGGAACGCCATTTCCGCGCACGCCGAGCGGCCGGGCGTCGCTCTTGCCGCCGACCCCGTGGCACTACTCCGGTGACCTGTTGAGCGTCGAGTACCGCACCGACCCCGCCGCGGTCGCCGCGCTGTTGCCCGACGGCGTGACGCTCGCGCACGACGACGAGGACCCCGGGGCCGTCGCCTTCATCTGGGCCGACTGGCAGAGCTGCGGCGACGACGGCGCGGAACTGCTCGACCCCGTGCGCTCCCAGTACCGTGAGGCCTACGTCGTGGTGCGCTGTCGTTACGGCGGCCAACTCTATAGCCGCTGCCTCTTCATCTGGGTCGACAAGGACTTCGCACTGGTGCGCGGCCACCTCCAGGGTTATCCCAAGAAGATGGGCTCGATCCACCAGACGAGACCGGTCGCGCACGGCCGGGCCGGGCCGCGACTCGAACCGGGCGCCGTGTTCGCCATGACCCTCGCCGCCAGCGACCGGCGACTGGCCCAGGCGACCGTCACCTTGACGGGACCCTCGGACCACAACGGCTTCGTCAACGGCCACGCCATGCTGCACCACCGCTGGTTCCCCGCCATCGAGCTCGACGGAAGAGACAGCCTCGCCGAAGTGGTGACGATGTCGAGCGTCGACCTCGACCTCGGTCCGGCCTACGTCGGCACCGCGACCTTGGACCTGTTCGACGCGCCCAGCGAGGAGCTGGTCTCGATCGCGCCCCGCGAGATCATCGCCGGTTACTTCCGCAGCCTCGGTAGCACGTTCGCCGGCGGGCGAACACTCGAGGCCTAGTGTCGCGCAAGATCGCCAGCTCGCGCCCCGCCACCGTCTCGGACGCCGAGCGCGACATCCGGGGCCGCCTGGCCGGCCAGGAACTGGACTTCACGGCCATGAGTGCCGTCTCGAACATCTACCGCTCAGGCTCGGCGGTGCGCAACCACATGGAGCGCCAGGTCCTCGGGAACTACGACCTCAGCTGGGTCGCCTTCACGGTGCTGTGGGTCCTGTGGATCTGGGGCGACCAGGAGACCGGTCAGGTCGCCGGCGAGGCCGGCATCAGCAAGGGCACCCTGACGGGCGTCGTCAAGACCCTGCAGGGTCGAAGGCTCCTGCGACGCATCCCCCACCTCGACGACCGCCGCCGCGTGTCGATCGGACTCACCAAGGCCGGCCAACGACTGATCGAGCAGGTCTTCCCCGCGTTCAACCGGCACGAGACGATCGCGGTGAACGCCCTCAGCGCGAGCGAGCAGCGCGAACTGGCGCGACTCCTACGCCTGGTGCTGCGCGGTATCGGCGACGTCGACCAGGTCGTCGACGAGGTCGACAACTAGGACGCCGTTCCCTCGCGCCACCTAGGCCGAGCGGGAGACCTCCTGGGGGTCGCCCCGCTTGGCGGCGTCCTCGGTCGAGATGAGGTGACGGGCCGCCCGGGCCTCGTCGACCCGCGAGACGGGCGTCGTCTGAGGGGCGCGGTGCAACCCCTCGGGGTCCGTGACGGCCCGGTCGGCGATGCGTTCGATCGCCTCGGCCAGCGACTCGAGCGTCTGGGGGCTCTCGGTCTCGGTCGGCTCGAACATCAGCGCCTCCTCGACGATCAGGGGGAAGTAGACGGTGGGCGAATGGAAGCCCTCCTCGAGCAGCGCCTTGGCGACGTCCAGTCCGCGCACGCCGTACTTGGCCTTGAGCGGCAGCGCCGTCAGCACGCACTCGTGCATGCAGACTCGGTCGTACGCCGCGGGCAGCGTGTGGCGCAGTCGGTGGCGCAGCCAGTTCGCGTTCAGCACGGCGTGCTGGGCCACGCGCGTCAGGCCGTCGCCGCCGTGCACGTCGATGTAGGCCAGCGCCCGCGCGAGCACCATGGCGTTGCCGTGCCAGCCGTGGACCCGTCCGATCGACCGCACCGGCGTCGTCCACTCGTACTCCCCCGCGGCGGTACGCGTGGCCCGCGGACCGGGCAGGAACTCGCCCAGCCGCGACGAGACCGCGACCGGGCCGGCCCCGGGCCCTCCCCCACCGTGGGGCGTCGCGAAGGTCTTGTGCAGGTTCATGTGCACGATGTCAAAGCCCATGTCGCCCGGGCGCACCACGCCCAGGATCGCGTTGAGGTTGGCGCCGTCGTAGTAGAGCAGCCCGCCGACGTCGTGCACGGCGCTGGCGATCTCGGTGATCTCCTCCTCGAAGAGGCCGACGGTGTTGGGATTGGTCAGCATGATGCCGGCGACGTCGGGCCCGAGGGCGGCCTTGAGCTTGTCCAGGTCCACCAGCCCCCGCTCGTTCGAGGGGATGGTCGTCACCTCGTAGCCGCCGAGGGTCACCGACGCGGGGTTCGTGCCGTGGGCCGAGTCGGGGATGAGGACCCGTCGCCGGGGATCGCCCTGGGCGCTGTGGTAGGCCCGCATCAACAACAGCCCCGTCAACTCGCCGGCCGCGCCGGCGGCCGGCTGCAGGGTCGCCGCGCTCATGCCGGTGATCGCGCAGAGCTTCTCCTCGAGCGTCACCAGTATCTCGAGCCAGCCCTGGGTCAGCTCGGCCGGCGCGCCGGGGTGCACCGTGTTGAGTCCGGGGTCGGCCGCGACGGCGTCGCAGAACTTGGGGTTGTACTTCATCGTGCACGAGCCGAGGGGGTAGGCGCCGAGGTCGACCGAGAACTGACGGTGCGACAGGCGCGTGAAGTGCGCCACCAGGTCGCGTTCGGAGACCTCGGCCAGCTCGACCGAGTCGGGACTCAGGTGGGCCGCCGGCACGAGCTGTTCGAGCGGCGTCGCGGTCAGGTTGGTC
>JBEKKW010000019.1:0-36639 GCA_050010495.1 Acidimicrobiales bacterium | reverse complement strand
CCCCACGACGCGCCCTATTTGAGCAGGAAGAGGGCCGAGTACAGCCCTATCCATACGATGTCGACGAAGTGCCAGTAGTAGCTCACGCCCTGGAACGTGGAGAGCTCGCCGGGGTCGCCCTCGCTGCCGCGCATGCGAAAGAGCAGGAAGCTCATCGCCACCAGGCCGAGGAAGACGTGCAGCCCGTGCAGGCCCGTGGTGATGAAGAAGATCGAGCCGTAGGAGTTGGTGTACCAGCGCGTCGCGAGGTGGGTCCACTCGTAAGCCTGGTTGGAGATGAACAGGGTGCCCATGATCATCGTGATGATGATCCAACGTCGGGCCTCCCGGCGCCGGCGATGCTCGATCAGCCAGACGGCCCACTGCATCGTGAAGGACGAGGCGACGAGGATGACGGTGAAGACGCCGGCCTGGAGCGTGTCGAGCTTCGTGCCGACCGGCGGCCAGGCGGCCAGGTGCGCGCGAATGGTGAAGAGGGCGGCGAAGAGACCGGAGAAGAACATCAGCTCGCTGCCGAGCCAAATCATCACACCGATGGCCAGCATCGGTGGTCGATCATGGACAATCTTCTCTTGCTTCGCCAGGCCGTTAAGGGGGATTGCCTGACTCACTGGTACATTTCTAGTAGAAATTCCGACCCCCAAAGTGCCAACCGGGCGGCCCCTCACTTCAGGGTGGGCGGCAACCCCTCGGCGGCGACTATGGCCAGGCGGCGGGTCGGACGGGTCATGGCCACGTACAGCGTGCGCAGACCCCGCGGCGTCGTGGCCGTCGGGTCCGACGAACCCCGTCGGGCGATCTGGCTCGGCTCGACCACGATCGTGGCGTCGAACTCGAGTCCGTTGGCGCCTTCGGCGCCCAGCACGACGAGATCGGCGCCCAGGCCGCGCGAATCGCCGTCGCGCGGGTCGACGGCGTCCAGGCCGTTGCGACAGAGCAGCTCGACGATCTCGTCGACGCGCTCCCCGGCGCAGATCACGGCGACGCGGCCCGGCGTGACGGCCTTGCATTCGCGCTTGGTCGCCTCGACGAGGGTCGCGGCGAACTCGCCGGCGCCCACGACCTCGACGATCGGCGACGTGCCGGCCCGGCGAACCGGGCGCGGCGCCACGAGGTCGGGTGCGGCCGCCGAAAGCGTCGGCGCCGCGAAGTCCAGGACCTCCTCGGGCGTGCGGTAGCTGACCGTGAGGTCCACCCGAGTGAGCTTGCGCCGCGGTTCGAGCACCTCGAGCAGGGAGTCCCACGAGGCGAAGGAGGAGACGGTCGTCGCCTGGCCCATGTCGCCCACGATGGTCATCGAGCCGGTCAGGTCGCGGCGCTTGAGCACGCGCAGCTCCATCGGCGAGAGGTCCTGGGCCTCGTCGATGACGATGTGGCCGTAGGTCACGAACTCGGCCTCGTCGAGCACCGTGCTCGGCGCCGGGGCCAGGCGGGCCGCCTCGCGCAGCGCGGCCGCGCGCACGTTGAGCGCGTAGGCGTCGAGGTCGACGCCCTCGAGGATGTCCGACTCCTCGATCTTGGCTGCCGGTCGCGGACGGCGTCGCGGTCCGAGCAGGACCCGGGCCTCGTCAATCAGCGCGGCGTCGGCCTTGGTCCACCTCGTCTCTTCGAGCGCGCTGTCACGGGGCCGGTACAACAACTGCATCTCGTCGTCGCTCAGGAGGTCCTGACCGGCGGCGCGGATCAGCGCCGGTGCGCCGAAGAGGTCGTAGAGCAGTTCCTGGCCCGACAGGCGGGGCCAGATGCGCTGGAGCACCTCCTTGAACTGGGCCGTCGCGCGTATCTGCTCGGCCAGCTCGCTCACCTGGGAGAACTCGTCGGAGCCGTCGCGCACGAAGCGGTCGTGGTACTCGTTGGCCAGGCGGTTGGCCAGCTCGCGTCCGATGGCCGAACGGCGCTGGTTGTGGTTGCCCGGCCGGCGCCGAGCCCGCTCGACGATCTCGGTCGTGTACTGGGCCCGCAGCACGACGATGGCCCGCCCGACCGGGATCTCGACGTCGTGTCGCAGCGGGCGCTGACGGGTGCGCAGCGCCCTCGCGATGAGGGTGACCATGCGGGGATCGCCCTTGAGCCAGTCGGCCGCCTCGCTGTCGCGTCCGCGGACCACGACGTTGGTGACGAGTCCCGAGATGGTCGACAGGGTGACGCCCGACTCGCCCAGCGAGGGCAGGACGTTCTCGATGTAGTTGAGGAACAGCGGATTGGGCCCGACGACGAGCACGCCCTGACGTTCGAGGGTGTTGCGATGGGTGAAGAGGAGGTAGGCCGCGCGGTGCAGCGCCACGGCCGTCTTGCCGGTCCCCGGTCCGCCCTGGACCAGCAGGATGCCGGCTAGGGGCGCGCGGATGATCTGGTCCTGCTCGCCCTGGATCGTGGCGATGATGTCACCCATGCGACCGGTGCGTGCGCGGCCCAGGGCCGCGAGCAGCGCGCCGGGGCCGCCGAGCGCGAAGCCGCCGTCGACCAGACCCTC
Organism: Acidimicrobiales bacterium; assembly: GCA_050010495.1. GTDB lineage: Bacteria > Actinomycetota > Acidimicrobiia > Acidimicrobiales > RAAP-2 > RAAP-2. Next base: position 34,166 of record JBEKKW010000019.1, on the reverse strand, counting down.
CTCGGTCGCGGCGCGGACCTCGTCGGCGGGCAGTGAGAGTTCGCCGTTGTCGTCGGCGAAGTACTCGTCCTCGACACCGGTCACCTCGTTAGCCCGTATCGCGACGTGTCGTCGTCGCGAGAGGCCGAGCGACTCGACGCCCGTCGCGCGGTAGAAGGCCTCGGCCACGGGGGCCCGCCAGTCGACGACGAGGGCGTTCAACTGCTCGTCCGAGACCGCCAGTCGTCCGACGTGATAGGTGTCGGCGCTGCCCGAGCCGTTGGGGCCGTAGTCGATGCGTCCGAAGAAGAGGGGCTGGTCGCCGATGGCCAGTTGATCGAGACGCGACAGGGCCGTCGCCATGACGACGTCACGCTCGACGAGGTCGCCGGCGCCGCGCATGTTCGCCACCGCCGCGCTGTCGCGCAGGGAGCGGGCCTCGTCACGCATGTGGTCGAGCGCGCCCAGGGAGAGGTCGAGAAAGGACTGCTCCTCGGCAATCTCACGCTCGTGCGCCACGCTGACCCCTCCATTTCCATCCTAGGCGAAACGCGGCGCCGAACGAAATGGTCGCAAAAGGGACTCATCTATATTGAGAGCGACAGAGGAGAGTTGTGAGCGAGCCAGTGTTTCTTCGGGCCTGTCGCGGCCAGAGCGTCGCGCACGTGCCCGTGTGGTTCATGCGCCAGGCCGGCCGGTCGCTCCCCGAGTACCGCGCCCTGCGCGGCACCGGCTCGATCCTCGAGGCGATCGCCGATCCCGCCCTGGCCTGCGAAGTGACCCTGCAGCCGGTGCGGCGCTACGGCGTGGACGCGGCCATCCTCTTTTCGGACATCATGGTGCCCTTTCACGCGATCGACTTCGGCGTTGACGTCGAGCCGGGACGGGGACCGGTCGTCGCCGACCCCTTTCGTGCGCCCGGCGACCTCGCGCGACTTCGCGACCTGCGCGCGGACGACATCGCGCACGTCACGCGGACCGTCGAACTGGTGGTGCAGGAGTTGCGCGACGGCGACATCCCCCTGATCGGATTCGCCGGCGGTCCCTTCACGGTGGCCAGCTACCTCGTCGAGGGGGGGGCGACCCGCGACTTCGGTCTCATCAAGGGGTTGCTGCACGCCGATCCCGTCCTGTTCGAGCAGTTGCTCGAGCGGATCGTGTCCATCACCGTCGCCTTCCTGCGCTCGCAGGTCCACAGCGGCGCGCGGGCCCTACAGCTCTTCGACTCGTGGGCCGGAGCGCTCACGCGCGACGAGTACGAACGCTTCGCCCGCCCGGCCACGCAACGGGTGCTCGAGGGGGTGACCGACCTCGACGTGCCGACCATCCTCTTCGGGGTCGGCACCGGCGAGTTGCTCGACCTCATGGCCGGCGCGGGCAGCACGGTCGTGGGCATCGACTGGCACGTCGACCTCGACGAGGGTCGCCGGCGCGTCGGCGACCACCCCGTGCAGGGCAACCTCGACCCGGCCCGATGCCTGAGCGGCGTCACCCTCGGCGTCGAAGCGGCGCGCGAGGTGATCGCGCGCGCCGGCGCCGAGGCGGGCCACGTCTTCAACCTGGGCCACGGGGTCCTGCCCTCGACGGACCCCGCGGTCCTAGAGGCGGTCGTGGACGTGGTCCACCACGAGGGCAAGGCCGGCGTCGCGTGAAAACGGGCGTGCTCGTCATGGCCTACGGCACGCCCACCACGCCCGACGACGTCGAGGCCTACTACACCCGCATTCGCCACGGCCACCCGCCGAGCGCGGAACAACTCGCTGACCTGGTGTTTCGCTACAACGCCATCGGCGGCATCTCCCCCCTGGCCCGGCGCACCACCGACCAGGTCGTCGCCCTCGCGGCCGCCCTCGAACGGGCGGCGCCCGGGCACTTCGACGTGCGATTCGGTTCGAAGTACGAGCCGCCGCTACTCGAGCAGAGCGCCGAGTCCTTTCGCGCCGACGGCGTCACCCGCGTGGTCGGCCTCGCGCTGGCACCGCACTCGGCGTCGATGTCGACAGGCCAGTACATGTCGCGCGCGCGCGACGCACTCGGCGACGACGTCGAGTTCATCGCCGTGGAGGCGTGGTGGGACGCGCCGGGCTTCCTCGAACTGATCGCGCGCCGCGTGCGCGACGCCCTCGACCGAATTCCCGGCGAGCGCCACCCCAACACCGAGGTGATCTTCTCGGCTCACTCGTTGCCCGAACGGATACTCGTCGATGGTGACGACTACTCCGACCAACTGCGCGAGAGCGCGCGGCGGGCGGCCAAGATCGCCGCGGTCACGCGATGGGACACCTCGTGGCAATCGGCCGGGCGCACGGCCGACACGTGGCTCGGTCCCGACATCCTCGACGTGCTGCGCACCAAGCGCGACGAGGGCGTCACCGACGTCGTCTCCTGTCCCATTGGTTTCGTCTCGGACCACCTCGAGGTGCTCTACGACATCGACATCGCCGGGCAGGACGTCGCGCGCGAGATCGGACTGCACCTGGTGCGCACGGCCTCGCTCAACGACGACCCGGCCTTCATTTCGGTGCTCGCTCACGTGGTCCAACGGGCCGCGGCCTAGGTGCGCCGCTCCGTCGTCGTCGTCGGCGCCGGCATCGCCGGCCTGGCCGCGGCCTGGGAGCTGACCGGCGCGGCGCGGGGCCCCGACGAGAGCACGCCGCGCGTCGAGGTGCTCGAAGCGGGCGGCGACATCGGGGGCGCCCTCTCGACGGCGCCGTTCGCGACGCGACAGATCGACCTTGGAGCGGACGGATTCCTCGCGCGACGGCCCGAAGCGACGACGCTCGTCGAGGAGCTGGGGCTCGGCGATCGGCTCGAGGCCATCGCGACCAGCGGTTCGTCGATCTGGTTACGGGGCGCCCTGCACCCACTGCCGAAAGGCCTCGTGCTCGGTGTGCCGACCTCCTCGTCGATGGTCCGATCGATTCCCGGACTCAGCTGGCGGGCCCGGATGGACGCCCGACGCGACGAACTGGCTCCCCGACGCCTCGACGTCGGTGACGACATGACCATCGGCGAGATACTGCGCACGAAGCTCGGCAACGAGCTGACCTATTGCTTCATTGAACCGATGGTCGGCGGCATCCAGGCCGGACGCGTCGACGAGTTGTCGGCCCTCTCGGTCTTCCCTCCCCTCTTCGCCGCCGCGAAACGGGGCGGATCACTGATGAAGGCGATCGCCGCGGTCGCGCCGTCGCCGGCGGGCGCCGACACGACCCCGCTCTTCTACTCGCTGACAACCGGCGTCGGTTCCCTGGTCCTCGAGCTCGCCCGACAACTGCGCGTGCGCGGTGTCATGGTGCGCACCCACGCCGCCGCGACGGCCCTGCGCCGTTCGCCTTCGAGCGCCTACCCCTGGGAGGTCGACACCACGGACACCACCACACCGGCCAACGCCGTCGTGCTCGCGACCCCGGCCAGCGTCAGCGCGGCGCTGGTCGGACGGCTTGAGCCGGCCCTCGCGGCCCTCGGCAACGTGCGCAGCGCCAGCGCCGCGATGGTGACGTTCGCGCTCGCGCGCGAACAGGTCACGCTGCCCCCGAGCGGGACCGGACTGCTGGTGCCGCTCGGCACGAGCTGGTCGGGCGAGGGCTCGATGATGGTGACCGCGGTCACCTTCCTCGACCGCAAGTGGCCCCACTTGCAGCGGGACAATGACGTGGTACTGCGCGCGCACGTGGGGCGCAGCGACGACGACCGGTTCATGGCCCTCGACGACGACGAACTGACGGCGCGGGTGTCGCGCGAACTGGCCGCGCTGCTCACGCGCTTCGACGGTCCCTTCGACTCGCTCGTGCAGCGCTGGCCCGATCGGCTGCCCCAGTACGTGCTGGGCCACCAACGTCTGGTCGAGGCCGCGCGCTCGGCGGCCGCGCCGTGGCAGCTGGCCCTCGCCGGCAACGCCTACGACGGCGTCGGCGTTCCGGCGAGCATCGGCTCCGGTCGCGCGGCGGCGCGCGCGGTGCTCGCAATGCTCGACGACCAACCCGGGGCCTAGAGGTAGTAGCCCGAGTGGATGTAGATGCAGGGCACGCCCTCGCTGACGTACATCGCGTGGTTCTTCGGATCGTCGTCGAGGGCGAGGCGCACGTCGAAGCCCTGGCTGACGAGTTCACCGAGCACGGCCCGCTTGAAGCGGTCGACGCCCGAGTAGTCCCCGTACTCGCGCATGATCAGCAGGTCCCAGCGCAGCCCGTAGCGCTCGAGCCAGGCCACGGTGTGGGGCTGGACCCGGCGGGGACGTCCCGTGAGCAGGATGATCGCCAACGACTGATCGAGCAGCTCTAGGAGCCGCTCGATCTCCTCGATGATGGGGTCGTCGCCGCAGGCCTCGAAGAAGCTGGCCCAGTCGCCCCAGTCGAGGAAGTGCTGACGTCCGGCGGCGTCGGCCAGCACGCCGTCGATGTCGAAGATGACGGCCGGGCCGGGCGCGAGTTCCTGGTCCCGCCAGCGCCAGTTCTCACCCGCGGTGCCACGTTTCATCAGAGATTTCCCACCTAGAACGCTTCACGAGGCGTTCTCTGCGAGACTAGACGCCGTGGGATCGACCGAACGACTGACGCTCTCCATCCCCTACGGGCAACGCGTCTACGTCGTGAGCGACCTGTCGCTCTCGCCCACCTCCAGCGAGACGAGCCGACCGATCCGCGAGCTGATCGAGCTGCTGGGCGACGTCGACGACCCGGCGACCGTCGTGGTGGCGGGCAACTTCCTGCACCCCGAGGCGACGTCGGACCTGGTGAAGTTCATCGACGCCACCCTCGCGGCCCTGCCCGGACTCTGTCGCGCCATCACCGGCTTCACGGGCCACGAGGGCCACCAGTTCTTCGTGCTGCCCGGTGACGACGACCACGAGCTGCGCCGCAACGCCCTGGCCGAGGCGACACTGGCGACCCTCGGCATCGACCTGGCCACCGAACTGACCCTGCAGCTGGCGACGGCCGACGGGGTGAAGGACCTCCTGATCGCGGCCGGCACCTGCAGCGTGGACCGCGTGCGCGCCGACGAGAGCGACCGCGACGACGCCGACCGGCTGGAGGACCCCCCGGCACTGGCCCGCTTCGTCTCCTCGCGCGTGCTCTATCGCCGCCTGAGCGCCTGGGTCTGGTTCCCGGTGCTCGCCATGGCCGTCTTCGACCTGTCGAGCACCCTGACGAGGATCCTGAATCACTTCACGCACCACCACTTCCACGTGCGCACCCTGCACACCGGTAGCTTCTGGGCCAACCTCGTGCTCAACCTGCTCGTGATCGCCGCCGCCGAGGCGGCCGTGGTCGTCGTGGCCGGACTGTTCGTGCGCCAACGCTTCGACCGCGGCGCGCGCGAGGCCGGCGCGCCGGCCCTGGCCGAGCCGCTGGCCCTCACGAGCGTCGACGGCGTGGCGGCGACCGAGTTCGCCCGCCTGGTGGCCGAGTTCGGCGGCGTGGGCGCGGTCATCGGTGGCGCCCCGCGGCCGGCCCTGGCCTTCCTCGACCACGCCGTCTGCGCTTCGCCGGGGCCGTCGAGGTCGGTCGTCGTCGAGCGGCGCGGCCGCTTGGGCCTGCCGCCCGTCTTCACCTCGGTCGAGCGGCTCAGCGTCGTCGAGATCGAGTCGGCCAGCACCGTGCAGGTCCGCCTCTTCGCCGGCCAGTCTGCGCACCAGCGCGGTACGGTGCTCGAGCGTCTGGTGGCCGGCCAGGCCCTGCAGCCGTCGCCCTCGACGCGCACCGCGACAATCGGGTCGTGGCCGTCGGGCAAGCCCTTCCCCGCCAGCGTCGAACGACTGCGTGATCAGCGTCGCCAGCGCCTGGTGCGCCGCTGGGTCAGCGCCCTGATCTTCCTCGTCGGCCTGATCAACGTGGCCGCGGCCGCCTCGCTGCCCCTGCGGGGCCGCCTGCACGACGTGCTCGCGGTCCTGCCCCTGGGCGTCGCCCAGTCGGCGGCCGCGGTTACCGCGGTCGCCGGCATTGGCATGATCATGATGGCGAGGGGCCTGCGCCGAGGCCAGCGACGGGCCTGGTTCATCGTGGTGATCGCGCTGGGCGTCACCATCCTCGCGCACCTCGCGCGGGCCGGCGCGATCGCCTCCTCGGTGCTCGCGGCCGTCCTGCTCGGACTGCTGGTCGTCGAACGGCGCTACTTCCAAGGCACGACCGACCGCGCCAGCATGCGGTCGTCGCTGCCGCGACTCGGATTGATCGTCGTGGTCAGCGTCGTCGCCGCGACGATCGGTATCGAGTTCTCGCCGGCGCGACACCACCTGCCCAACGTCGGCGTCGTGCTGGTGGCCTGCGTCGAACGGCTCTTCGCGCAGTATCAGATCAACCTGCCCGACGGGGTGGACGACTTCATCGACCCCACGCTCGCGACGATCGGCATCTCGATGCTGGTGAGCGCCCTGTACCTCATCACCCGCCCCGTCGTCGACCGGCGACTGTCGCAGAAGGGCTCGAACGCCGAGCGGCGCCTCAGCGAACTGCGCGCGCGCGACATCGTGCGCCGCCACGGGCGCGGCACGCTCGACTACTTCGCGCTGCGCGACGACAAGCAGTTCTTCTTCTTCCGCGACTCGCTCGTGGCCTACGCGGTCTACGGCGGGGTGGCGCTGATCTCGCCCGACCCCATCGGTCCCCGGGCCGAGCGCACCGAGGTCTTCGGGGCCTTCCGCGCCTACGCCGAGGCCCACGGCTGGACCATCGGCGTCATGGCCGCCGGGGAGGAGTGGCTGCCCATCTACCACGCGGCCGGCCTGCACTACCTCTACCTCGGCGACGAGGCGATCGTCGACTGCCCGAGCTTCTCGCTCGAGGGCGGCAAGATGAAGGGGCTGCGCCAGGCCTGCCACCGCCTCGAGCGCCACGGCTACCGCGTCGAGTACCTCGACCCCTCCGAGATCGACCCGGCCAAGGTCACCGACATCGTCGAGCTCATCTCGATGCTGCGCCGCGGCGAGGACGAGCGGGGCTTCTCGATGATGCTCGGGAGGCTCTTCGACCCCAAGGACAAGGGCCTGCTGCTCACCGTGGTGCACGGTCCGGACGACCGGCCCGTCGCCGTCTGCCAGTTCGTGCCCTCGCTGGCCATCGAGGGCTACTCGCTCGACCTCATGCGCCGCGACCCGGGCGACCACCCCAACGGGCTAATCGACTACGCCCTCTGCTCCACCATCTTTCACCTCGCCGACCAGGGCGTACGGGGGCTCAGCCTCAACTTCGCGGCCTTTCGGTCGGTGCTCGACGGCGAGCGGGGCGAGGGGACCTTCACCCGGGTCGAACGCTGGACCCTCAAGCGGCTGTCGGGCATCCTGCCCATCGAGTCGCTGTGGAACTTCAACGCGAAGTACCAGCCGTCGTGGCTGCCCCGTCACCTCGTCTACCCCGGCCCCGAGAGCTTCGTGCCGGTCGTGGCGGCGATCCTGCGCGCCGAGTCGATCACCGAGATCCCCGTGCTCGGCCGGTTCCTCACGGGCGACCCCTCCAACCGTCCGGGCACCGTGGTCCCGCCCGAGGTCCTCGAGGCGGCGCGCCAGGTCGATCGCACCTCGCGCTAGAGGCGACGGACCACTCAGTAACCTCGAGGACGATGAGGGCACGGCACGCGAGCGAGCGACCGGGCGCGTCACGATCGACGTCCGCGCGACAAATCGAAGGCCCGTGGCGCTGCCGGACGCTGGCGGCCCCGCTGACGGTCCTGCTGCTCGGCGCCGCGCTGGTGGGCGTGGGCCCGACCTCGGTCGGGTCGGCGTCGACCAAGATCGTGCACGTCATCGGCCCGCTCGACGTCGCCCAGAGCGGCTCGCGCGTGTGGGTCACCAACGGGTCCGACAACTCCGTCGCGGAATTCAGCGCGACGACCGGCGCGCTGATTGCCGACATCAGCGCCCGGGCCGACGGACTGAACGGGCCCCAGGCCATCGCCGTCAGCGGCTCGCACGTGTGGGTGGCCAACATCTCGGGCTACTCGGTCACCGAGCTCGACGCCGACAACGGTGCACTGGTGCGCGTGATCGGCGCCAAGGGCGACGGGCTCGGCTCTCCCTCGGCCATCGCGGCCAGTGGAAACCACGTGTGGGTGACCAATGACTTCAACGACTGGGTCAGCGAGCTGAACGCCGACACCGGTGAACTGGTCCGCATCATCCATTCGCCCGACGACGACTTCGACTCCCCCCAATCGGTCGTCGCGCGGGGCAACGACGTGTGGGTGGGGGGCCAGAACGCCGTCACCGAACTGAGCGACAGCGGCTCCCTGGTGCGGGTGATCTCGGCCCCCGCCGACCGGCTCGACAACTGCTACGCACTGGCCCTCTCGGGGCCGCACCTGTGGGTCGCCGACAACGACGACAGCACCGTCACCGAACTGAACACCAGCGACGGCTCGCTGGTGCGCGTCATCCGAGAGAAGTCCGGCGTCCTGGAGAAACCGCTAGCCCTCACCGTCATCGGCCCGCACCTGTGGGTGGCCAGCGTGACGTCGGTCACGGAGTTCAATACGGACAACGGATCGTTGGTGCGGGCCATAAGATCGCGCGCCGAGGGTCTCGAGTGGCCCTCCGACATCGCCGGCGTCGGGCGCGACGTGTGGGCCACCAACTCGACGGGCGGCACGCTCACCGAGCTCTCGTCGTCGAGCGGCTCGCTGGTGCGCGTCATCCATTCACTCGACGACGTCTTTGACTTCACGCCGGCCCGCTCCCTCGCCGTGAGTGGCGATCACCTCTGGACGCTCAATCAAGACGGCACCGCCGTCAGCGAACTGGACACGTCCAACGGCGCGGTGGCCCGCGTGATCTCGGTCCCGGACGGGGGGTTGGACTACGCGACGGCCCTGGCCGTCGACGGCCCCCACGTGTGGGTGGCCAGTTTCAACCGCCAGTATCAACAGCCCGGGTCGATGAGCCGGTTGAACACGGTCACCGAACTCGACAGCTCGAACGGATCGCTGGTGCGAGTCATCACTGCCTCGGCCGACCGACTCCACGACCCCGACGCCATCGTCGCGAAGGGCCCGCACGTCTGGGTGGCCAACGTCAATTCGGTCACCGAGCTGAACGCCGCGACGGGATCGCTCGTGCGCGTCATCCCTTCGCACGACGGCGACATCGACCGTCCCGTCGCCATCGCCGTGCACGGATCGCTGGTGTGGGTGCTCAACGCCGACTCGGTCACCGAGCTGAACGCCGCGACGGGATCCCTCGTTCGCGTCATCGAGACGGGCGTGGCCGCGACCTACGAGCCACTCGCCATCACCGTGAACGGTCCCGACGTCTGGATCGCCTTCGTCGACGCCCGACGCGCCGTCGACGCCGTCAGCGAATTCCGCTCGACCAACGGCTCGTTGGTGCGCCTGATCGACGGCCCCGCGGACGACTTCAACTTCAACGCTCCCCCGTCGCTCGCGAGCAACGCCACTCGCGTGTGGGTCGCCAACATCGACTCCGTCACCGAACTCGACGCCAGGAACGGTTCGGTGGTGCGCGTGCTCCGCGGCGGCCGCGACGGGCTCTACGGCCCCCAGGGAATCGCCGTGGGCGGCCCGCACCTGTGGGTCTCGAACTGGGCCAACCAATCGGTCAGCGAACTGGACGCGACCAACGGGGCGCTGGTGCGGGTCGTGCGCTAAGGGCCGTCACGAACGCTCAGCGGACTGCGCCCTCGTCGAAGGGGTGGTTCAGCGTCGCGCCACGCGGCTCCTGATCGCCTCGGCCAATCGCCGGGTCGTGCCCTCGTCGTAGGAGAGGTAGAGCGAGGGCTCGACGAGCTCGAGCTCCATGATGAGCCACCCCTCGTCGCCGGACACGACGTCGACACGGGCGTAGAGCAGGTGGTCGTAACCGAGGTCCTCGAGCAGGTGACGGGCCGCGGCCAACGCCGCGGGGTCGGCCTCGCACGCGGTCATCTGCTCGCGTCGAAAGAGTCGGTGCCGTTCGGGCGGCGGCGTGTTGAGCATCGCGCCCTTCTTCATCGCGTGACAGAACTGGCCGTCGACGAAGATGAGACCGCGCTCGCCGAGGACGTCGACCGAAGGGACGTAGGGCTGCACCAGCGCGTCGCGGCCGCCGCGGTGCAGCAGCGTGACGTGCTCGCGCGCGGCGTCGTGGTGTTCGGGGCCGTAGCGCGCGGCGTCCATCGAACCGGCCCCCACGCAGGGCTTGACGACGACGTCGCCCCCGGGCAGGGTCACCTCGTCGCCGACGTCGATGAAGAACGAGGGCACCACGTGGTGGCCACGCCGCGCCAGGTCGGCCAGGTAGTGCTTGTCGCTCGAGTACTCGAGCACGGGGTAGGGATTCTCGAGGTGGGGCAGCGACGCGGCCCAGTCGAGGAACGGGCGCCGCCGCGAGGTGTAGTCCCAGGTCGATCGGATGACCGTCAGGTTGAAGTTCGCCCAGTCGACGCGCTCGTCATCCCACACCACCAGCTCGCTCGACAGCCCCACGCGGGTCAGCGCCTCTAACAGCACCGGGGAGTCGGGATCGACGTCGCCCGGTGCGCAGGTGACGACGGCGACGTCGATCACGGACTAAAGAGGACCGTCGCGTGCTGGGCCAGCGTCACCAGCGGCCCGGGCCACACGCCGAAGACCACCGTCGCGGCGACCCCCAGGGCGATGACGGTGGCCGTCGCCGGCGGGACCGGTATCCGCGTGCCGGTGGCGTCGCCGGCGAAGAGCGTCGAGGTCCAGCGCAGGTAGAAGACGGCGGCGATCGCGGCGCCCACCAGCGCGACGACGGCCAGCGTCGAGCTGCCGGCGTCGACGACGGCCGCGAGCACCGAGAACTTGGCGTAGAAGCCGGTCGTCAGCGGCACGCCGAGCTGGCTCAACAACAACACGGCCAATGCGCCGCCGAGCCAGGGCTGGCGCCGGGCCAGGCCGCGGTAGAACTCGATGCCGTGGTTCTCGTCGCCCACCCCGCCCACCAGGGTCAAGACGGCGAAGGTGGCGATGACGATGGGCGCGTAGGTCATGACGTAGAAGAGCGTCGCCGCGGTGCCGCGGATGGTGCCGGCCCAGAGGCCCATCAGCATGAAGCCGGCGTGGTTGATCGAGGAGTAGGCCAGCATGCGCTTGGTGTTGCGCTGGATCAGCGCCAGTGTCGCGCCGACCAGGGTCGTGGCGATGATCAGCACCCACAGGATCGGTCGCCAGGTGTCGAGCTGGGTGCCCAGCGCCGAGATGAGCACCCGGATGAAGGCCGCGAAGGCGCCGACCTTGACGATGCCGGCCATGAAGCCGGTGACCGGCGTGGGCGCCCCCTCGTAGACGTCGGGCGACCAGAGGTGGAAGGGCACGGCCGCCACCTTGAAGGCGAAGCCGATCAGCAACAGCGCGCCGCCGGCGTAGAGCAGCCCCGGGCGCAGCAGCACGTTGGCGCCCAGGAAGTACGAGATCGAGGTCAGGTTGGTCGAGCCGGTCGCGCCGTAGACCAGGGCGGCGCCGTAGATGAAGATCGCCGAGGCGAAGCCCCCGAGCAGGAAGTACTTAAGGGCCGCCTCGGAGGACTTGGCCCGGTGCCGGTCGAAGGCGGCCAGCACGTAGAGGCCGATCGAGAGGATCTCAAGGCCGAGGAAGATGACGATCAGGTCGTTGGCCTGGGTCATCAGCACGGCCCCGGCGCTCGAGGCCAGGGCCAGGATGTGGAACTCGGCGCCCGAGACGTGCTCGCGGGTCGCCCAGTCGTGCGCCACCAGCGCCGACATGGCCAGGCCGATCACGATCGTCGCGGTCGCCACGACCGAGAAGCCGTCGAGCACGATGGCGTGCGCAATCGTCGTCGAGGGGCCCGCGCGGTCGATGCAGTGCCACTGCCAGAACGTCGTCGCCAGCGCGGCCAGCGAGACGAGCAGCGTCGCCGAGGTCGCCACGCGGGTCGTCACCTTGGTGCGCACCAGCGCCGTCGCGAGCAGCAGGGCCAGCGACCCGCCGAAGAGGATCAGGACGGGCAGGATCGCCAGGTAGTGGATCGAGGGGATGGTCACTTGTTCACGCCCTTAGGGGCGACGTGCTCGATCAGCTGCTGGACCGAGGGCGAGATGCGCTCGAGCACCGGGCGCGGGAAGACGCCGAGCACCACGATGAGCACCACGACCGGCACCAGCACCCAGCGCTCGGCGGTGGTGGCGTCGCTCACCGCCTCGTTCTCGCCGCTGGCGCGCCCGTGGAAGACCCGCTGGTAGGCCCAGAGCAGGTAGACGGCGGCCGCGACGACGCCGAAGGCCCCCACCACGCCCCACCAGGGGTGCGTGGCGAAGGTGCCGATGAGGATGAGGTACTCGCTCACGAAGCCCGACAGGCCGGGCAGGCCGATCGACGCGAGCATCACGACGGTGAAGAGCGCGGCCATCACCGGCATCGGCCCCTGCAGGCCGGCGAGGTCGCGGATCGTGGCGGTGCGCCGGCGCCGGTCCACGAATCCAATGATCAAGAAGAAGCCGATGGTGATGACGCCGTGGTTGAACATCAAGAGCACCGCGCCGACCATGGCGATCTTGGAGCCGGTCATGAGCCCGAGCGTGATGAAGCTCATCTGGGCGAGCGAGGAGTAGGCGACCAGGCGGCGAAGGTCCGGCGTCACGCAGGCCAGGGCCGAGCCGTAGAGGATGCCGATGACGGCCAGGGTCAGGATGATCGGGCGCATGGTCACGAAGGCCAGGGGCAACAGGCCGATCGTGAAGCGCACCAGGCCGTAGGAGCCGAGCTTGGCGAGCAGCGCCGACATCTCGATCGCCCCGGCCGTGGGCGCCTCGGCGTAGGTCAGGGGCGACCAGGTGTGCAGCGGCCAGATCGGCGACTTGACGGCGAAGGCCACGGCGAAGGCGCAGAAGAGCCACACGGCCGTGCCGTGGCTCATCGCCGTGGCCGAGAGGGCGCCGTAGGCGAAGGTCAGGGCGCCGCCGCTCTGGTGCTGGTGGGCGAAGCCCAGGTACAGCACGCCCACGAACAGCGAGACCGAACCGGTGAAGGTGTAGATGAAGAACTTCATCGCGGCCTTGGCACGCTGGGGACCGCCCCACTGGGTGATCAGGAAGTAGCACGGCACCAGTGTCAGTTCGAAGAAGATGAAGAACTCCAGGAAGTCGTGCGCCAGGAAGCTGCCCATGGTGAACGAGGTCAGCGTCAACAGCCAGAAGACGAACTCCCCCTCCCGGCGCCGATCGCGCGCGCCGAGCACCGCGAGCAGCAGGGTCAGCGCGCAGAGCACCACCATGAGCAGCGAGATCCCGTCGAGGGCCACGTCGTAGGCCAGGCCGAAGGGGGCGGCCAACACGTGGCGGGTCGCGAAGTCGAAGGTCTGGGCCCCCTTGACGTGATTGTTATAGAGCAAGGCGACGACGATCGACAGGGCCATCTCGATCGACGCCGTGACGACGGCGACGAGGTAGGCCCGGCCCTCGAGGCGGCGCAACGCCATCGCGGCGACGGCCCCCGCGAGGGGCACGAGGATGAGCAGGGTCAGGTACCACGACGAGTGCACGGCTAGCCCGCTCTCGCCACGAGGTACACGACGATGACCGCCAGCCCGAGCGCCGTCGCCAGCGCGTACTGGCGCACGAAGCCCGACTGGACCTTGCGCAGTCCGTCGGCGCTGCGCACCACCGAGCGCGCGAGGCCCTCGACGGCGCCGTCGATGATGTTGGGCTCGACCACGTCGTCACCGAACTGCGACGCGACCGTGAGGGGTCGCCCGATGGTCGCGTCGTAGAAGTCGTCCCAGTGCCAGACGTTCTCTAGGAACGACGACTCGTAACGCGGTTGCTCGGCCCCGGCTCGCCAGATCGAGAAGGCGGCCAGGATGCCCAGCGCCGCCACGGCGACGTCGACGACCGCGAGGCCGGTCTGGGCCAGGCCGCTGGCGTGGCCGATCGCCGGGATGAAGCCGAAGGTGGGGTCGAGGAAGCCGGCCAGGGAGTCGCGGTGCACCCAGGGCAGGTCGAGGACCCCGCCGACGACCGAGAGGGCGGCCAGCACCACCAGCGGCGCCGTCATGACCCAGGGCGACTCGTGGGGGTCGTGGCCCTGGGTTACCTCGCGGAATCGCTCGGTGCCGCGGAAGGTCAGGACGAAGAGCCGGCTCATGTAATACGCGGTCAGCAGGGCCGTCAGCACGCCGAGGATCCAGAGCAGCTTGGAGTACTCGAAGACGTTGGCCAGCACGTCGCCCTTGGACCAGAAGGCGGCGAAGGGCGGCACGCCCGAGATGGTGAGCCACCCGATGAGGAACGTGGGGAAGGTGAGCGGCAGGAACTTGGCCAGCCCGCCCATCTTTCTCAGGTCCTGCTCGCCGTTGAGCGAGTGGATGACCGAACCCGATCCGAGGAAGAGCAGGGCCTTGAAGAAGGCGTGGCTGATCATCAGGAAGATCGCCGCCGAGTAGGCGCCGACCCCCACGGCCAGCACCATGTAGCCGATCTGGGAGATGGTCGAGAAGGCCAGCACCTTCTTGATGTCCTTCTGCGAGCAGGCGATCGTCGCCGCCACGAAGGCGGTCGCGCCGCCGACGATGGCGATGGTCGTGCGCCCGGGGACCGACAGGGCCAGCACCGGTGACATGCGACAGAGCAGGTAGACGCCGGCCGTCACCATGGTGGCGGCGTGGATCAGGGCCGAGACGGGCGTGGGGCCCTCCATGGCGTCGGGCAGCCAGTTGAAGAGCGGTATCTGCGCGCTCTTGCCGGTCGCGCCGAGCAGCAGGGCCAGCACCACCAGCGTCGCCACGGTCGGGGTCAGCGTTCCGGCCTTGGCGAAGATGGCGAGGTAGGTGAGGGTGTGCAGGCGCGAGAAGAGCAGGAACATCGCGATCAGCATGCCGACGTCGCCGACGCGATTGTAGATGAAGGCCTTCTTGCCGGCCGAGGCGGCGCTGTCGCGCTCGTAGTAGAAGCTCACCAGCCAGTAGGAGCACAGCCCGACCCCCTCCCAGCCGACGAAGGTGAGCACCAGGTTGTTGGCCAGCACCAGTAGCAGCATCGAGAAGACGAAGAGGTTGAGGTAGATGAAGAACTTCTTGAAGTCCTTCTCCTCGTGCATGTAGCCAATGGAGTAGAGGTGGATGAGGGCCGAGATCCCCGTGACGAAGAGGCACATGGTGATCGACAGCGGGTCCACCAGCAGGGCCGCCGGGACGTGCAGGGTCCCGACGCTGATCCACGAGAAGAGGTTGACCGTCACCTCGCGCGTCGCGTGGTGCAGCAACAAGATGAAGGTGATCACGCTGAGCACGAAGCTGACGGCCACGACCCCGGTCGCCAGGTAGCCGATCTGCCTCTCAGGCATGAACGCGCCCAGCAGCATCACCAGCCCGAAGCCCACCAGGGGCATGAGCAGGATCAGGGTCGCGACGTGGGCCATCAGCCCTTCATCTCCGACAGCTCGTCGACGGACGTGGAGGAACGCCGGCGAAAGACCGCCACCACGATGCCCAGACCGACCGTCACCTCGGCCGCGGCGACGACCATCACGAAGAAGACCGTCGCCTGTCCCCCGACGTCACTGAGGGTGCGCGCGAAAGTGACGAAGGTGAGGTTGACGGCGTTGAGCATCAGCTCGACGCACATGAACATGATCAGGGCGCTGCGCTTGGTGAGCAGGCCGAAGGCCCCTACCCCGAAGAGCAGGGCGGCGAGCACCAGGTACCAGGCGGCGGGCACGTTCATACGTCGACCTCCTCAGGGTCGTGGACCCGCTCGCGGCGCGCGAGCAGCACCGCGCCGACGACCGCGATCACCAGCAGCGCCGCCGTGGCCTCGAAGGCGAAGAGGTAGGTGGTGAAGATGGCGGTCCCCAACTGCTTGACGTTCTGGCTACCCGTCGCCAGCACGTGGCCCTTGGTCGAGACCGACAGGGCGCCGGTCACCCAGTGCGAGCGGGCCATCAGGGTGATCAGCCCGGCGACGGTAATCGCGACGCCCGTCGCGGCGAAGGCCCGCTGTCCGACCAGGGGCTCGACGCGCACCGAGTCGCGCCGGTCGACACCGAGGAACATGATGACGAAGAGGAAGAGCACGACGATCGCCCCGGCGTAGACGATGATCTGCACCGCCGCGAGGAAGTCGGCCGACTGGGCCACGAACGCGACCGCCACGCCAAAGAGGGTCATGATGAGACTGAGGGCCGCGTGCACCGGGTTGGACAAGGTGATGACCCCGATGGCGCCGACGAGGATCAGCACGGCCGCCGTCACGAAGATGAGGATGCTTGGTACCTCGGAGGAGATGGCGAGCATCACGGTTCGCGGCGGCGGTGTCGTCGGGGCATCTTGGCCCGCGCGGTCTTGGCGAGTCCGGTGAGGCCGCGCTGGTCGAGCGGCACGTCCTCGGGCAGCAGGTGCTTGGGAAAGACGTTGCGCAACTGCTTCGACCCCGTCGCCGCGTCGTCGCGGTGGACGCTCTGGCCCGCTTCGGCTACGCGCACGCCAAAGCCCAGGTCACCGGTCCACTGGGTGACGCCCTCGAAGGCCGCCTCACCGTTGGGCGAGGCCGCACGCATCCAACCGCCGGTCATCTCCGCCTCGCCGTCGCGCCAGTCCTCCCACGGCAGGCGCCGGGGCATGCCCTGGTCGTCGACGAGCAGCTCGGCCCGGGTGTAGATGGCGTCGGCCCGGTTGGTGAAGGAGAACTCGAACATCTTCGATTCGGTGATGGCCTGGGTCGGGCAGGCCTCCACGCACAGGTCGCAGTGGATGCAGCGCAGGTAGTTGATCTCGTAGATATAGCCGTAGCGCTCGCCGGGACTGACCGGGTGGTCGGGCGGGTTGTCGAGGCCGCGCACGTAGATGCAGTCGACGGGGCAGGCCCCGGCGCACAGCTCGCAGCCAATGCACTTCTCCATGCCGTCCTCGTAGCGGTTCAGGACGTGGCGTCCGTGCTGGCGCGGCTGCTTGGGCCGCTTGGCCTGGGGGTAGCTGGTGGTGACCGTCGGGCGCGTGAGGTGCTGGAGCGTCAGCTTGAATCCGCCGAAGAACGTGAAGAGGTTGGCCACTAGAACTCCTCGTCCGTGTGCTCGCGCAGTACGTCGTCGGGGATCGCTCGATGGCCGATGGCGCGCAGTACCGACTGGTCGCCGCGGTCGCGCGAGCGTCCCAGTTCGAAGGCCCGCGAGAGCACCGTCCACGCGAGCAGCACCACCGCGACCATCAAGAAGCCCCACGCCGGGCGGATGAGGAAGCCGGCCACGATCAGCACCCAGCCGAGGCTGAGCGGGATGAGCTGCTTCCAGCCCATGTCCATCAGCTGGTCGTAGCGAAAGCGCGGCAGCGCCGCCCGGAACCAGACGTAGCCGAAGGCGAAGGCCACCGTCTTAGCGAGGAACCACACGATCGGAAAGACCCAGCGTAGGTGCGCGACGTTGGGGACCCACCCGGCCGGGCCCCCGAGGAAGAGCGTCACGATGATCGCCGACATGGTGATCGTGTTCATGAACTCGGCCAGGTAGAACAGGCCGAAGCGGATCGACGAGTACTCGGTGTGGAAACCGCCGACCAACTCGCTCTCGCCCTCGACGACGTCGAAGGGCGGGCGGTTCAACTCGGCCGTGATCGCGATCACGAAGACGACGAAGGGGATGACGCCGAGGCGGATGAGGTTCCAGTGCCAGATCCCGCCGGCCTGGGCGTCGACGATGTTGTGCGTCGACAGCGAGCCGGTCGCCAGCACCACCGTCACAATCGTCATGCCCAGCGCCGCCTCGTAGCTGATCATCTGGGCGCTAGCGCGCACCGAGGAGAGCAGCGGATACTTCGACCCCGACGACCAGCCAGCCAGCATGACCCCGTAGACCGAGATGCCCGACATGGCGAGCAAGAGGAGGATGCCGACCGGGGGATTGGCGATCTGGAGCAGCACCACGTGTCCCGCGATCCTCATGGTGCCACCGATCGGCACGATCGAGAAGGTCACCAGGGCCGGCACCACGACCAGGTAGGGCGCGAGTTTGAAGACGAAGCGGTCGGCCTGCTCGGGTATCAGGTCTTCCTTCAAGATGAGTTTCAGTCCGTCGGCCATCGTCTGCAGGATCCCGAAAGGGCCCCAGCGCTGGGGCCCGATGCGGCTCTGCATGTCCGAGATCGCCTTGCGCTCGAACCAGATCATCAGCGTGACGGCGCCCATCAACGCGCCGAAACCAACGAGCACCCTGATCAGCACGATGAGCCACACCACCCAGCCGTAGTGCGGCGTGTAGATCGGGTCGACGGAGGCCCAGAAACTCATAACGTCTCCAGCCGGATCTGGCTGATCACGCTGTCGTGGTCGACGAGGGCCGAGAGGGCGTCCTCGCCCGACGGCGTGAGCGTGTTGAAGGCGATCTCGGCCGAACCGCGGGGCACGGCGTCGTCGAGCACGACCGCCAACTGAACCGTGCCGGCGGCGCCGCTGGCCGAGACGACGGTGCCGCTCTCGACGCCGAGGCGGTCGAGGTCGACGTGGTTGAGCGCGAGCACGCTCGTGGTGATCAGCGCGGCCAACGCCGGCGAGGCGAGCATGGCCGTGCCCCGGTCGTAGAGGCGGCGGCTCACGGTGAGGCGCAACGAGTAGGCGTCGGCCAGCGGCACCTCGACGGCCCGTCCGGCGCTCGACTCCTCGAGGGTCACGCCGCTCGTGGCGGTCGTGGGGCCGACCAGCGAGGTGTCGGTCGAACCGGTCCGCGACGCCAGACCGACCGAGTAGGCCGAGCGGATCCCCGGGAAGGCCATGGGGTCGAGTGCGCCGCGCGTCGATGCGGCGCCGTCGCCCCCGACGAGCACGCCGTCGCAGGAGCCGTCGTTCAGGACCGTCAGGGCCGGGTAGCCCGTCGTCTCCTCGATGGCCCGGGCCGTCTCCTCGATCGAACCGAGTCCCAGACTCTGGCCGAACTCCTCGGCCAGCTCGCCCGCGATCGCGACGTCGTTCCAGGCGGAACCCGGCGCGACGATCATCGCGGCCAACGACGTGACCCGGCCCTCGACGTTGGTGGCCGTCCCGATGCGCTCGTGCGCGACGGCGGCCGGCAGCACCACGTCGGCGTGGGCCAGCGTAGACCCACCGTGACCGGCCACGACGATGACCTTCGCCACCTCGAGCGCGGCGCTCGCCCGCGCGACGTCGAGCACGTTGCCGAGCAGGTCGCCGCCGAGCAGCAACACGGCCTTCTGCTCGCCCGCGACGAGCGCGTCGAGCTGGGCCGACGTGTCGCGCCCGACGACCTCGGGGTCGAAGCCGCGGCCCGGGCGAAGTCCGGGCGCGAGACCCATGTCGAGCGCGCCGTTCACGTTGGCGCGACGAAGCACCGGCAGGAAGGTCGCCGCGGCGAAGCCCTCGGCCAACGTGCGCACGGCCCGTTCGAGGACCTCGGGCCGTTCGGCGAGATTGGGCCGACCCACCACGAAGACGACCCCGTTACCGTCACCGATGATCGCGCGGGCGTCGGCCAGCTCGCCCTCGCTGATCGCGAGGTCCCGGGCACCGCCACCCACCAGGGCCTGGGCGACCAGGTGGGCCTCGCCGGGGCGCACGCTCAGCGACAGTCGCGCCACCGAACGCAGCGCGCTTGCCCCGAAGCGCAGTTCCACCAGGTCGTGATGCTTGTGCACGGCGCTCTCGCGCAAGCGCAGGAAGAGGATCGGCAACTCCTCGCGCAGGTCACCGGTGATCGTGACCACGCAGCGCGCGTTGGCCGCCTCGTCGATGGTCGCGCGCGGCAACGCCGCGAGCAGCGCCGGGTCGAGGCCGTCGCCGAACTGGGCGTCGAGGTGCTCGCTGCCCAGCACGCCGCGCACGAAGCGCTGCCAGGCGAAGGCCCCCTCGTTGGTGAGGGCCGCTCCCCCGATGGCGCCGACGCCCCCGGGCGTCTCGGCCGCCTCGCGCAGGATCGTCGCCGCCTCGGCGAGGGCCTCGCCCCAGCCGACCGCGACGAGTTCGCCGTCGCGGCGAAGCATCGGTTCGGTGAGGCGCGTGCTGGGGCTCAGCGCGTCGAACGAACCCTCGTGGGCGTCGATGGCGTCGATCGTGAAGCGGCCCTTGTCGCACAGCCAACCGTGGTTTATCGGCTCGCTGTCCACACCCAGCAGGCGGGTCAGGCGATTGCCCGAGGATTGGACCGCAACCCGACAGCCCACGGCGCACGTCGTGCACGTGCTCTCGACCTGCTCTAAGTCCCAGGGCCGGGCGCTGAAGCGGTAGGGCTTGGCCGTCAGGGCCCCGACGGGGCAGATCTGCACGACGTTGCCCGAGAAGACCGAGTCGAAGGGCACGCTCGGCGACGGCGCGACCTCGATGAGGTCACCGCGTCCGGCGAAGGCGATCTCGGTGTCGCCCGAGACCTCACTCGAGAAGCGGGTGCAGCGCGCGCACTGGATGCAGCGCTCACGGTCGAGCAGGACCAACTCGCCGATCTCGATGGGCTTGACGAAGTGGCGCTTCTCCTCGATGAAGCGGGTCTCGCCCGAGCCGTGAGTCAGGGTCTGGTCCTGGAGCGGGCATTCGCCACCCTTGTCGCAGACCGGGCAGTCGAGGGGATGGTTGGCCAGCAGGAATTCGAGGACGCCGTCCTGGGCCTTCTTCACCTTCTCGGAGTCGGTCGTGACGTTCATGCCGTCGCTCACGCGCAGGTAGCAGGCCGGCTGCAGCGTGGCGCCGCGCGGGCCGTCAACCTCGACGAGGCACATGCGGCACATGCCCACCGGCTCCATGCGCGGGTGGTAGCAGAAGCGCGGGATGTACGTGCCGGCCCGTTCGGCCGCCTCGATGATCAGCTCGCCCGGTCGGGCGTCGAACTCGCGCCCGTCGATGGTCACGGCGACCGAGGTGCGGATGACGTCAGTCAAGGGGGCAACCTCCGTGTCGCACGTGCTCGAAGAAGTCGTCCTTGAACATCGAGATCGCCGAGTGGATCGACGAGGGGATCGACGAGCCGAGCACGCAGATGGTGGTCTGCTGGGGCGGCCAGCCCAGGCCGGGCGCGATGTTGTCGCACAGGTCGAGCAGCAGGTCCATGTCCTCGTCGCGCCCTCCGCCGTGCTCGAGTCGGTAGAGCACCCGCTCCAGCCAGCCCGAACCCTCGCGACAGGGCGTGCATTGCCCGCACGACTCGCGCGAGAAGAACTTTGTGATCCGCCACGCCGCGCGCACCACGCAGGTCGTCTCGTCGAGCACGACGATCGAGCCCGAGCCGAGCATCGAACCCCTCTCTCCCACTTCGTCCTGGCCCAGGGGCAGGTCGAGCAGGTCCGGCCCGAACCAGGGCGCCGAGACCCCGCCAGGGATGAAGGCCTTGACCGGGGCGCCGTTGATCACGCCGGCGCCGAAGTGCTCGTCGAAGATCAGGTCGCGGAACGTGTTCTTCACCATCTCGACCTCGTAGACGCCGGGCCGGTTGACCCGTCCCGCCAGCGCGAAGAGCCGGGTGCCCGTCGAGCGTCCGGCGCCCAGGGCGGCGAAGGCGGCGCCCCCGTGGTTGATGATCCAGGGCAGGTTGGACATCGTCTCGACGTTGTTCACGACGGTCGGCTCGCCGTAGAGGCCGGTCACGGCCGGGAAGAAGGGCGGCTTGATGCGGGGAAAGCCCCGCTTGCCCTCGAGGGCCTCGATGAGGGCCGTCTCCTCGCCGCAGATGTAGGCCCCGGCGCCGGGGTGCACGACGACGTCGATCGAGAAGTCCGAGTCGAAGATCGTGCTGCCGATCGCGCCGATCTCGTAGGCGTCGTTGACGGCCTGCTGGACCCGCTCGAGCCCGAGCGCGAACTCGCCGCGGATGAAGATGAAGACCTGGCTCACCTGCAGGGCGTAGGCCGCGATGACGACGCCCTCGACGAGCTGGTGGGGGTCGCGCTCGACGAGGAAGTGATCCTTGAAGGTGGCCGGCTCGGACTCGTCGCCGTTGACGACGAGGTACGAGACCGGCGACTTGCGCAGCATCGACCACTTGCGTCCGGCCGGGAAGCCGGCGCCGCCGCGCCCGAGCAGGGAGGCCGCGTCGACCTCCTTGGCGACGTCCTCGGGGAACATGGTGAGGGCCTTGCGCAGGGCGCTGTAGCCGCCCGTCTCGAGGTAGCGCGCCAGCGTGAACGAGTCGGCGAGGCCGGCCCGCGAAGAGACGATGAGGGGCGCGTCGAGCGTGGCCACTAGGTCGCCCTCTGCGCGTCGCGCGACGCGCGGGCCTCGCGGGCCGTGGCGCGCTGCTCGGCCACTTCGCCCCGTCGGGCCTGCAGCCCGACGCTTCGACGCACGCGCACCAGGGAACCGTGCGCCGGCACCTCGTGATCGAGCGCGCCGCTGCGCAGCTGCGCGACGACGTTGTCGAAGGCGTCGGCCGTCGTCGCGCGCACGTAGCGGTGGTTGACCTGCACGCATGGGGCCAGGTCGCAGTCGGCCAGGCACTCGGCCTCTTCGAGCGTGAACAGTCCGTCGTCGGAGGTGGCCCCGAGGGCGCAGCCGAGCGCCGTGGCGGCGTGCGCGAGCATCTCCTCGCCCCCCGCGATCAAACAGGCGATGTTCGTGCAGACCGACACGACGTACTTGCCGACCGGCTCCAAGTGGAACATGTCGTAGAAGGAGGCGGTGCCGCGCACGTCGGCCGGCGTCGTGTTGGTCAGTTCGGCGACCTCGGCGATGCCCTCGTCGCTCAGGTAGCCGTCCTGCTCCTGGGCGAGGTGCAACAGGGGCAGCATCGCCGAGCGGGCCTGGGGGTAGAGCGCCACGACCTCGACACAGCGCTGGCGGATGTCGCTACGAAAGTGGCTCACCGGTCGACCTCGCCCATCACGGGGTCGACGGTCGAGATGCAGGTGATGGCGTCCGAGACCGACCCGCCGCGCATCAACAGCGGCACGGCCTGGAGGTTCACGAAGCTCGGCGCGCGCACGTGCAGGCGATAGGGCTTGGCGCCGCCGTCGCTCACGATGTAGCAGCCCAGCTCGCCCCGGGGCGACTCGACCGGCAGGTAGACCTCGCCGGCCGGCACGTGGAAGCCCTCGGTGAAGAGCTTGAAGTGGTGGATCAGCGCCTCCATCGACTCGCCGATTCGCGCGCGCGGCGGCGGCGTCACCTTGGGGTCCTGGCTGCGGTAGTCGCCGCCGGGCATCTTGTCCACGCACTGGCGCACGATGCGGATCGACTCGCGGATCTCGTTGAGGCGGATGGCGTAGCGGTCGAAGTTGTCGCCGAACGTGCCGACGATGACGTCGAACTCGACCTGGTCGTAGGCCAGGTAGGGCATGGCGCGGCGCAGGTCCCACGCCACGCCCGTCGAGCGCAGCAGCGGTCCGGTCACGCCGAGGGCCAGGGCCTCCTCGGCCAGGATCGGCGCCACGCCGATGAGCCGCTGGCGAAATATCGGCTGGCCGGTGAGCAGCTGGTCGTACTCGTAGGTCCGTTCCGCGATCGTGTCGCAGATCACCTGGACGTCGTCCTGCCAGCCGTCGGGCAGGTCGGCCGCCACGCCGCCCGGGCGCACGTAGTTCAGGTTGAGGCGCAGCCCCGCCGTCTTCTCGAAGAAGGCCAGGATCAGCTCGCGCTCGCGCAGGCCGTAGATCATCATCGAGGTCGACCCGAGGTCCATGCCGTTGGTGGCCATCCACACGAGGTGCGAGGACATGCGATTGAGCTCGCTCATCAGCATGCGGATCCAGATGGCCCGCTCGGGCACCTCGATGCCGAGCAGCTGCTCCACGGCCATCGAGTAGCAGAGCTCGTTGATCACCGGGCTCAGGTAGTCCATGCGCGTCACGTTGGTGGCGCCCTGGACGTAGCTCAGCTCCTCGCCGGTCTTCTCCATGCCGGTGTGCAGGTAGCCGATCACCGGCTTGGTGCGCAGCACGAACTCGCCGTCGAGTTCGAGCATCAGG
The DNA here is from genome assembly GCA_050010495.1 of Acidimicrobiales bacterium. Taxonomy (GTDB): domain Bacteria; phylum Actinomycetota; class Acidimicrobiia; order Acidimicrobiales; family RAAP-2; genus RAAP-2. Next base: position 10,396 of record JBEKKW010000019.1, on the reverse strand, counting down.
CGCAGCACCCCGTGGGTCGACGGGTGCGACGGCCCCATGTTGATGATCATCGTCTCGTCGTCGCGCCGGTCGTAGTCGACCGAGTTGGGATCGAAGGTGTGCCCGTCACCGCGCAGGACCGCGCCGACCTCGCGCCCGAGTTCGGTCGCGGTGGTGCGCTCGCGACGCTGGAGCTCCTGGACCCCCTCGGAGGTCTCGGCCGTCAGCAGCTCGACGCGCTCGACGGTGCGTACGGTGTCGTCGCTCATCGCGGACCGGGCGCTTCCTTGAACTGCACGGGGACCCGGCCGCTGCCGTAGTCCTTGCGCAACGGGTGGCCCTCCCACTCCTCGGGCATCAGGATGCGCGTCAGGTCGGGGTGGCCGCGAAAGAGCACGCCGAGGAGGTCGAAGGCCTCGCGCTCCATGGCCTCGGTGCCCGGATAGAGCTCGAAGAGCGAGTCGACCTCCGGCTCGTCGCCGGCCTGGACGCGGATACGGACCCGCTGGCGCTTGGACAGGCTGAGCAGGTTCACCACCACCTCGAAACGGGTGCGCGCGACGCCGGGCGGCAGGGCGCGGTCGGGGTGCTCGAGGTAGTCGACGGCGCACAGGTCGACGCACATCTCGAAGCCGTCGTCCTTGAAGGCGCGCACGAGTTCGACGTACTGCTCGCGCGTAGGGTAGCAGCTCACGTGCGCGCAGAGACCTTCTCCGGTGAGCACGCCTGGGGGGGCCGAGGGGGGAAGCGGGATCACTTTGGCGTGCCCATCCTCACCGCCACCGGGACGTCGGGCGTCCAGGGGCTCTGTCGGGAGTCGACCTCGGTCGGTCGGCCCGAGGTGCGCCGCTTCATCAGTTCGCCGGTGCGGATCTGCTCGTGCAGGGTGAGGATGGCGTGCATCAGAGTCTCGGGACTGGGCGGGCAGCCCGGCGCGTAGACGTCGACCGGGACGATCTGGTCGACGCCCTGGACGATGGCGTAGTTGTTGAAAAGTCCGCCCGTCGAGGCGCAGACCCCCATCGAGATGACCCATTTGGGCTCCATCATCTGGTCGTAGACCTGGCGCAGCACCGGGGCCATCTTCTGGCTGACCCGGCCGGCCACGATCATCAGGTCGGCCTGGCGCGGGGAGTTGCGAAAGACCTCCATGCCGTAGCGCGCGAGGTCGTAGTCGGCGGCGCCTGCCGCCATCATCTCGATGGCGCAGCAGGCCAGGCCGAAAGAGGCCGGCCAGACCGAGGCCCGCCGGGCCCAGCGCACGAGGTCCTCGAGCTGGCCCGTCAGGAAGTTGTGCTGGAGATCCTCTAACGCCACGGCCTACGCCGCCTGGTCGGGCTCGGCACCGATGCGCACGATGGTCGAGGAGCTGGTTCGTGTCGGCATGCCCGGCACCAGGTGCTTGACCGGACCCCAGGTGAGGGCCCCCTCGCTCACCAGGAAGAGTAGGGCCGCGAAGACGGTCACCGAGAAGGTCAGGATCTCGACGAGACCGAAGGTGCCCAGCTGGCGAAAGACAACCGCGAAGGGGTACATGAAGACGACCTCGATGTCGAAGATCACGAAGATCATCGCCACGAGATAGAACCGTACCGGGAACCGCTGCGGCGGTTCGCTTTCGGGGACAATCCCGCACTCGTACGGTGCCAACTTCGCGTCCGACGGTCGCTGGTGCGGTGCCAACATTTTCGACATCACCAGCGACCCCGAAGCGAACAGCACGCCGAGAATCAGGAGCCCCAGTATTGGTAAGTACTGGTCCACGCCCATCATTTCTACCAGACCACGCGGACCCCTTCGGTCAGCGCCCACACCCCAGGGCATAGGCTTCGCGGGTGACAACTCTTCTCGAAACGTCGTCGAAACAAAGTGTCTTCGATGTCGTGATCGTCGGCGCGGGACCGTCCGGTTCGGCCTGCGCCTACTGGCTCGCGCGCGCCGGCTGGTCGGTCTGTCTGGTGGAGAAGAAGGAGTTCCCGCGCGAGAAGACCTGCGGCGACGGCCTCACCCCCCGGGCCGTGCACCAGCTCACCGAGATGGGCCTCGAGGCCACCGTCGCCGCGCACGGGCACCGCTACAGCGGGCTGCGCGCCTTCGGTTTCGGCGCCGCCCTGGAGCTCAATTGGCCCGAGCACCCGGTCTTTCCCAACTACGGCTACACGATCACCCGGTTCAACCTCGACGGCCTCGTCGCCCAGCGCGCCGAGGAGCACGGCGCGACGCTGCTCAACGGCGTCGAGGCGCTCGAGCTGCTCGACGCCACCGACTCGACCGTCGGCGGGCTGCGGGCCGCGACCGGTGTGCTCGTGAAGGAGAAGGCCACCGGGCAGAGCGCGCCGATCCGCGGCCGCTACCTCATCGTCGGCGACGGCCAGAACTCTCGCCTCGGGCGCGACCTCGGCACCATGCGCAACCGCGACTGGCCGATGGGCATGGCGCTGCGCGGTTACTACACGAGTGAACGCCACGACGAGGCGTGGATCGACTCGCACCTCGACATCCGCGACCCCCACGGCGACGTCGTGCCGGGCTACGGCTGGATCTTCCCGTTGGGCGACGGCCGCGTGAACGTCGGCGTCGGCCTGCTCTCGACGGCCGGCGCCTGGAAGGGCGTCAACACCACCAAGCTCCAGGAGTACTTCGTCGCCCAGACGGGAGCCGCGTGGGGCCTCGACGAGGCCACCTCCTGCGGACCGCCGACCGGGGGCCGGCTCCCGATGGGTCTGGCGATCGGCCCGCGCGTCGGGGCCAACACGATGATCATCGGCGACGCCGCCGGGACCGTCAACCCCTTCAACGGCGAGGGCATCGCCTACGGCTACGAGACCGGCCGTCTCGCCGCGGGCGTCGTGGCGCAGGCGCTGGTGCACGAGGACCCCGCCCTGCTCGCCACCTACGAGGAGCTGCTCGAGGAGGCCTACGGCGACTACTTCAAGGTCGCGCGGGCCTTCGTCCGCGTCATCTCTGAGCCCAAGATCCTGAGCGCCTGCCTGGGAGTCGGGCTGCGGATCGAGCCCCTGATGCGCGAACTACTCAAGGTCATGGCCAACCTCATGCAAAACGATCACCGCGGACCGGCCGAACTGGGGTACCGGGCGCTGGCGCGCCTGGCCGACGTCATCCCCGAGCAGGCCTACGCGCTGCTACTGGCCGATCGCGCCTCGCACTGACTGTGGTCAGTCGGCCACCGACGTCGTCGACTTCATGCGCGACAGCAACGTGCTGACCAGGCTCGAGATGAACGGCTCGGTCTTGGGCCACGACACCACGAGCGCTCCGAGGGTCACCTCGTAGTGGCCGCTCGTGAGCTCGACGACCACGAGGTGCAGTTTGCCGGTGACGCTCGGCACGCTCAGCGTGGCCTCCCCCGCGCGGGTCCACCCCGGTTCGAAGGTCTTGGGCGTGAAGGTCATCGTGTCGCTCGCGCTCGACGCGTTCGCGTAGGTCTTGAGGATCAGCGCCTGAGAGTTGACGAAGCACGTGGCGAAGGGCTTCTCGGACATCTCGGCGGTGTCCTTTTTCACCATGGTCGTTGACTGGTAGTACTGCGCCGTCGAGACGACTTGGATGCCGCCGTCCAGGGTCGACGCGAAGTACTTGGAGTTGACCTGATAGATGGGGTACTGGCCGGCCCCGCCGTAGATGCGGTCCTTGGCGTACGAGACGCCCATGCAGGTGTCGAACTGGTGGTTTATCTCGCCCCACTTCGACGTCAGTTTCGGCGCCGTCGTGGTGGTCGTGTCCACGACGTCGCTGCTCGGCGGAAAGAGGACCTCGAGGTCCGACTCCGCAACCGGGGAGAACGTGCTCGGCAGGTCCCGCAGGGTCAGGTCGATCGCCTGGGCCCCGGCCAGCTCCTTCGCGCCCGAGGAGCCGCTCGAGAACCACGCCCCGATGCCGCCCGCGACCGAGGCGAGCGCCACGACCGCGACGACCGCGTAGACCGCGCCGCGGCGCCGCTGGCGCACCACCTGTCCGCCGTGGGCCGTCACGACCTCGCCGAGGCGCTCGTAGTCGTGGCGTTGCGGGCTTCGCCAGCAGTAGCGCACGTCGCCGGTCGTCGCGAAGAGGGCCATGCCGCGGGCGAAGCGCAGCAGCTGGACGTTGTGCAGTTCGCTCCACGGCGTCTGCCACACCACCGCCGGCACGCCGGCCAACTGGGTCAGACCGGCGTCGTCGAAGAGCAGGGTCACCGGCGTCGTCGGGCCGTTGGGCACGAAGCTCGGACGGACCGTCCAACCTTCGGAACGAAGCGATGGGCTCATGACGTGGCGACAACCTCCGCGGCCTGCGCGGCCATCTCAACTGTACGGGCGAGGTCGTCGTCGCTGTGCGCGAGCGACACGAAGAGGATCTCGAAGGCGCCGGGGGCCAGCGCGATGCCGCGATCAAGCATGGCGTGAAAGAACGGTCCGTAGAGACCGTTCTCGCAACGGCCCTTCGCCTGGGCGAAGGTGAGCGGCGCGTCGAAGGGCTCGCGAGAGAGCAAGAGCCCGAGCAGCGGCCCCTCGACCGGCGTCTGGGCGAAGAGCCCGCTGGCGCGCACGGCGTCGGCGAGGCCGTCGGCGAATCCCTTGACGCGGGCGCTCAGTTGTTCGTAGTCGGGCTCGCTCACGAGCTCGAGCACCGCCGCGCCGGCCGCCATCGCCATCGGATTGCCCGACAACGTGCCGGCCTGGTAGACCGCCCCGAGCGGCGCCAGGTGCGCCAGGAGGTCGCGCGATCCGCCAAAGGCCCCCACCGGCAGCCCGCCGCCGATCACCTTGCCGAAGCACCACAGGTCGGGCGTGACCGAGAAGTAGCGCGAGGCCCCGGCGTAGTCCAGGCGAAAGCCGGTGATCACCTCGTCGAAGACCAGGAGCGCCCCGACCCGGTCGCACTCGTCACGCAGGCCCTGCAGGAAGCCCGGTGCCGGCGCGACCAGGTTCATGTTGGCGGCGACCGGTTCGACCAGTACGGCGGCCACCGTCTCATCCAGGCGGGGCACGGTGTTGTAGGGCGCCACGATCGTGTCGGCGACGGCGCCGGCCGTCACGCCGGCCGAGCCGGGCAGCCCCAGCTGCGCGACGCCGCTGCCGCCGGCGACCAACAGCGCGTCGGAGTGGCCGTGATAGCAGCCGTCGAACTTGACGACCTTGTCCCGTCCGGTGGCGCCGCGCGCGAGACGGACCGCGCTCATGAGGGCTTCGGTGCCCGAGGAGACGAAGCGGACCTGCTCGAGGCCGGCGATCCGCTCGGTCATCGTCTCGGCGAGCTCCACCTCCCCGGGGGTCGGCGCGCCGAACGTCGTGCCGCGGGGACGTCCTCGACGTAGGCGCCCTCGCCACGCAGGACGGTGTAGGGCGTGCCGCCCACCGAGCGAAAGGAGCGCACCGGCGAGTCGACTCCGCCCGGCAGCACCCGTTGGGCCCGGTCGAACCACGACCTATTCGTCGACGTCAAGCGCCAAGCACCTCGGCGACCTCGCGGGCGAAGTACGTCAGGACAAAGTCGGCGCCAGCCCGACGCACCGCGGTGAGCTGCTCGAGGGCCACGACCGGGCCGTCGATCCAGCCGTTGGCCGAGGCGGCCTTGACCATGGCGTACTCGCCGCTCACGTGGTACGCGCACAGCGGCACGTCGAGCGCCGCGTGGAAGTCGGCGACGACGTCGAGGTAGGTCATGGCCGGCTTGACCATGATGATGTCGGCCCCCTGCTCGACGTCGGCGCGGGCCTCGCGCAACGCCTCGCGCCGATTGCGCGAATCCTGCTGGTAGCCGCGACGGTGGCCGCCGTCGGCGATCTCGACCTGCACGGCCTCGCGGAAGGGCCCGTAGAGGCCGCTCGCGTACTTCGCGGCGTACGCGAGGATCACCGTGTCGACGAAGCCGGCGCCGTCGAGGGCGCGTCGGATGGCGCCGACCTGGCCGTCCATCATCCCGCTCGGCGCGACCACCGCCGCCCCGGCCCGGGCCTGGACGACCGCGGTGCGCGCGTAGAGCTCGAGCGTCGCGTCGTTGTCGACGGAGCCGTCTGCGCGCAGCACCCCGCAGTGTCCGTGGGTCGTGTACTCGTCAAGGCAGAGGTCGGCCATCACCACGACGTCGTCACCGAACTCGTCGCGCAGCGAGCGCAGCGCGACCTGGGCCACCCCGTCGGGGTCGTAGGCGCCGCTGCCGACGTCGTCCTTGCGGGCGGGCACGCCGAAGAGGATCACGCCGCCCACCCCGCACGCGTGCAGCGCTTTGACCTCGTCACGCAACGACTCGATCGTGTGCTGGAACTGGCCGGGCAGGGAGTGGATCGCCCGGGGCTCGTCCAGTCCCTCGGCGACGAAGAGGGGGGCGACCAGGTCGCCCGGCGTCAGCGTCGTCTCGGCCACCAGGGCGCGCAGGGCCTCGGTGCGGCGAAGCCGGCGGGGACGTTCGGTCGGAAACACCACCACACCTTATTACTAGTGTCGAAAAACGACGTCCGGCGCTAGAGGTCCAACGGGGCCACTATCGAGCGCAGCGACCGGTCCCCGCCCACGATGACTCGCTGGTGGTCGACACGCACCGACTGAGCCGTCGTCGGGCCTGGCACGACGACCCAGGCCGAATCGGCCACATGCGCGCGAGCCACCGACCAGGCCGACGGTGCCCCGATCACCACGACGTCGGCCGAGCGCAACGAATCGGCCGCCGCGCGCGAGAGCTCGACGGGCAACGTCCGATAGACGATCTGGTGCACGACGTCGATATCGCGCTCTTTGAGCGCGCGGGGCAGCTCGTCGCGCATCACGGCGGCGCCGATCAGCAGGACCGGACCGGCGGCGATCAGGTCGACCAGGTCGAGGGCGCGCGTGGCCGCCTGGCCGTCGACTACGACCCCCTGGCCGGCCAGCATCTCGGTCGTCGCCGGTCCAACCGAGAAGACCCGCCCATCGGGGGCCAGCGCGTCGCGGGCCAGAGTGACGTAGTCGCGCGAACGCGCACTCGTGATCACCAGCGCGCGAAAGGCTCCGTAGGCCGGCTGCGAACGAAGTTCACGTTGCACCTCGCCGACCTCGCGGTACCGCGTCGACGTGAGCGCCAGGTGCTCGACCCGCGCCCCGTCGGGCAGGGTCTTAGAATCGCGGTCGAACCCAGCTTCGTGGGTTAGGACGATCCTCATCCCTCGCCGTCATCCCAGCCCGCCAGGTTGGCCCCGCCCTCGCCGTCGCGCAGGCGCACCGCGAGGTCTCGGCCGAGGGACGTGGGATCTGCGCCCTCGAGCGTCGCGCGCACGCTGGAGCTGCCGTCACTCGAGAGCATGACCCCGATGACACTGATCAGGCCGGCGCGTAGCGTCGCGTAGGCGCCGGCCGGCACGGTGCAGCCCGCGCCCAACTCGCTGAGGAAGGCCCGCTCGCAGCGCAGCGCCTCCATGGCGTCGGCGTCGCAGATCTTGGCGAGCACGGCCGCCGTGTCAGAATCGTCCGCGCGCGCCTCCAGCGCGATCGCGCCCTGGCCGACCTGGGGAACGAACCACGCGGGATCGAGCCGCTCGGCGATCCGCCCGTTCTCGCCCAGGCGATCGAGCGCCGCCGAGGCGGCGACGACCGCGTCGATACCGCCCTGACCGGCACTGGCCAGTCGACGGGCCATGTTGCCGCGTAGTTCGACGATGCGCAGGTCCGGTCGGCGCTCCAAGAGCAACGCCCGTCGTCGCGGCGACCCCGTGGCGACCGTGGCCCCCGGACCGAGCCCGGCCAGGGATCGCCCCACCAGGACGTCGGCCGGGTCGCGACGCTCCGGCACGCTCACGATCGCCAGTCCCTCGGGCGTCTCGCTCGGCAGATCCTTGGCGCTGTGCACGGCGACGTCGGCCTCGCCGCGCAGGACCGCGCGTTGGATCTCGACCGCGAAGATGCCCTGTCCGCCGATCGACGCGATCGCCGCGTCAGGCTGGGCGTCGCCGCCCGTGTCGAGTTCGACGAAGACGCTCTCGATACCGTGCGCCCTCAGGCGGTCCCTGACGAACTCGGCCTGTCGCAACGCCAGCGGCGAACGGCGCGTCGCCAGGCGCAGGTCACTCATAGGTCAAAGAGGTTGCGCGTGGCCTCGGTCAGTCGAATCCCCTGGTCCATGCCGGCCGCGTCCTTCAGCGCCACCGTCGGACGGTGCGCGATCTTGGCCACGATCGATCGAAGCAGCGCTCGCACGGCTTCGCGCTGCGCGTCGCTGAGGTCGTCGAGCTCGTGCTCGCGCCGTTTCATCTCGCTCTCGACGACCTCGTCGAAGTACTCGCGCAGCTCGCTCACGATGGCCGCCGCACCGCGCACCCGCTGGTCGTTCGTGAACTTCTCCACCTCTTCGTTGACGAGCGCCCGGGCCTCCTCGACCGCGCCGTGGCGACCGCCGAGCGCCCGTTCGACGCGCGCGCGCAGGTCACCGATGTCGACCCGGCGCACGTGGGCCGCGACCGCGACGTCGCTCGACACCGCCCGAGGCAGCCCGAGGTCGACGATCAGGACCGGCTGGGAGCGGTAGAGCACGTGCGCGGCGACAACCACCGGAGTCGGCACCTCTGCGGCGACGACCACCAGGCGGGCGGCCGCGATCTGGGCGCCCAATTCCTCCAGCCCCATGACCTCGAGCCGCTCGTCACCGATCTCGTCGGCGAGGATCTGGGCCCGCGAGACGGTCCGGTTCACCAGGGCCACGTGGTCGATCGCCGGCGAGACGGCCAGCAGGCTCTTGACGACGCCGCTCGCCAGTTGCCCGGCCCCGACGACGACGATCCGGGCGCCGGACAGCTCGGGTCCCAACTCCTGCACCGCCATCGACACGGCGGCCTGGGCGAAACTCGTCGTGCCGCGCGCGATAGCCGTCTCGCTGCGAACGCGCCGTCCCGTCGAGATAGCCCGCTGGAAGAGTTCGCTGAGTTCGGCGCCGGCCGTACGCTCGTCGTTGGCCAGCGCCAGGGCCCGGCGCAACTGACCGAGTATCTCGAACTCGCCCGGCACCACGGACTTGAGCCCGGCGGCGACGCTGAAGAGATGGGTGGTCACGCCCCGATCGAAATGCACGCTGAGGCGATCGTCGAACTCACTGGTCGCCACGCCGGTGGCCTCGGCGAGCGTGGCCGTGATCTCTTCGATCGCGCCGTGGAAGCGGTCCACGACCGCGACGACCTCGGTGCGCAGGCACGTCGAGACAAAGACGGCCTCGTGGATGTTGCGGTGGCTGACCAGGGTGCGCAGCACCTTGCTCCACCCGTCCTCGAGCACGGTGGTGCGCTCGAGGAACTCGAGCGAGGCGTGTTCGTGGTCGACCCCGACCGAGATGAGGGTCATGTGTGATCGGCGACGCACATAGTTTACGCCCCGCGAGCCGCGTTGACCCGGGCGATGCCGAGCGAGTGCAGGACGCCGCCACCCAGGGGTCCGGTGCCGTTGTTGAGGTGGTACATCAGTATTTGCAACTCGATCGAGAAGTCCACGTAGTGCACCGCGGTGCCCAGGGGCACGTTGAGGACCTGGGGCGCGAAGTTGAGCAGGGCGTGCACGCCGGCCTCGACCAGCAGGTCACTCACCGCCTGAGCGGCCGGCGCGGGGACGCACAGGACCCCGACGGTCGCGTTGACCATCGGTTCAGCGATCGAGCGCACCACGTGGCCGCCGATCTCGGTGCCGACGACGGCCGGATCGCTGTCGTAGAGCGCCACCAGTTGGGCGCCCCGAATTAGGAAATGCTCGGAGTTGACGAGAGCCCGGCCGAGGTTGCCCAGACCGACGACGACCACGTCGTAGTGCAGGTCGTGGCCCAGGGCGTCGCCGATGCGCTCGCTCAGCACGCCCGTGTCGTAACCAGCCCCCCGGGTCCCGAGCGAACCGAGCCCGGCTAGGTCGCGGCGCACGGTCGTCGCCGTCACCCCCGCCAGCTCGCCGATCTGCTTGGAATCGATGCGGTTGAGGCCCCGCGCCAGGTAGCCCTCGGCGATGCGCTGATAGACGGGCAAGCGCGAGATGGTCGGCTCGGAGAGTTTCCTCGTTCGAAGACGCGGGGTCGCCATTAACCCACGATAGTAGGGGTCCTAGCGACCGAGCTGGCGACTGCGCTCGGTCGCCGCGGCGACCGCTTCGAGGAAGGCGGAGCGAACGGCCCGCCCTTCGAGCATTCGCAGTCCCGCGGCCGTCGTGCCGCCGGGGGACGTCACCTGGGCGCGCAGCTCCTCGGGCAACTCGCCGCTCTCGCGCAGCAACACGGCCGAACCCTCGAAGGTGCCGGCGACGAGCTCGCGCGATATTTCCCGGGTCAGTCCCTGGTGCACCCCGGCGTCGATGAGCGCCTCGACGACGAGGTAGAGATAGGCCGGCATCGAGCCCGATAGTCCGGTCACCGCGTCGAGATGGCGTTCGGGCACGCGCACGACGATCCCCACGGCCGCGAGGATCGACGCGGCCCAGTCGAG
>JBEKKW010000018.1:0-31702 GCA_050010495.1 Acidimicrobiales bacterium | reverse complement strand
CGATGACGCTGTACGTCACCGACTCCGCGACGCCGATGCCGTTCGCCGCGACGGCCAACATCACCGGAGTATCAAAGCCGGTGATCAGTTACTTCTCGGATTGGGGTCACGTGGCGAAGATTGCGATTCCGGCCGCCAGGACGGCACTGCCCCACTAGCCTCGAACGGGTGGCAACCGATCAGGAACTACTCTCGACGCTGCTCGGCGAAGAAGAGCGGTTGGTGTTTCCCTACTTCGACTTGCACGCGGGATGGGAACTCGGCAGTTTGATGCGCGAGGCGGCTTTGGAACGGAACTATCCCGTGGCCATACTTATACGGCGCAGTGGCCAGCGTCTTTTTCACGCGGCACTGCCCGGCTCATCGATTGACAACGACGACTGGCTCGAGCGCAAGTCGGCCGTCGTCGACCAATTCGGACATTCGTCGTACTACATGGGGTGTCAATCTCGCGCCGACGGCCAAGACTTCAATGAACGATTTCGATTGGACTCCCACAAGTTCGCCGCCCACGGCGGCGCTTTTCCGTTGACCGTCGCGGCGAGCGGGTGCATTGGTTCGGTAGCCGTTTCCGGATTACCCCAAGTTGAGGACCACACGTTCGTCGTTGAACAACTATCACTCTTTCTATCGACCTTCTCGACTCGAGGTTGAGGCCGGCGCCCGGCAAATACTGGCGGTGGGGACGGTCACATGATGCACCACCATTCGGACCGATCCACTTTTGAAGGTACCTCTTGCGTGTTCCGTCGGATCAGTTGATATCGACGGCGATTCTCGCGGGCGACTGATCGGAGCGGTCCCTCAAGCACGGTCGTAGCAGGGTTCCACACCTGCTACGAAGCAACGTGGGGTACTAGCACGAAGAAATCCGGTGGGGTGAACGCCTTGACCGTCTTGACACAGTCGGTCAAACTTCCGTGGCAGCGGCTTTTGGCGGCATGGCGAAAGGAGTGTGGCCGTGGGTTCAGGGGTCATGCGCGTTGCCTGGTACTGGTTTCGGACCAATAGTCGTCGGCGCTGGACCGGTTACGTGACGATTGTCTTGCTGATCGGTTTGGTGGGTGGGGTTGCCGTCGGTTCGCTCGAGGCGGCCAGACGAACTCAATCGTCGTTCAACGTGTTCCTTGCCAGTACCCACCCGTCAGACCTAAGCGTCCTACTTCCCGGTCCGAACCTCACCTCAAATTTTTCCCGGCTTCCACTGGTTCACCACGTGGCCGCCGTCCAGTTCTATCTCGTCGGATACCCGGCCGGATCCCACGGAGCCCCGTTGATCGCCAAGTCGTGGGCCTCGGGGAACGTGGCCACCGTCGGCAGCCTCGGGGCGGAGTACTTCCGACAGGACAAGCTGACCGTCACTCAGGGTCGTATGGCCAATCCGCGAAAGGCCGATGAGTTCGTCAGCACCGCGGCCGCCGAACGAATTACCGGATGGCACGTGGGTCAGGTGGTGCCTATGTACTTCTACACCATTGCCCAAGCCAGTCAGGCCGACCTGGGCAGCGCCAAGTTGAGACCAACGCTGCGCATCACCGAGCATCTCGTGGGCACCGTGGTGATTAACAGCCAGGTCGTACTCGACGAGGTCGACCGGTATCCGACATTGATGATCTTCACGCCCGCACTCACCGATCCCCTCGTGGCGAAGACCGGAAACTATATGGTGTACAACTTCCAACTCGACCACGGTTCCGCCTCGGTGCCGGCGGTCGAGCGCGAGATCATCAAGGCTCTCCCGAAGGGAACGACGTACGACTTCCACGTCACAGCAACCGTCACGCAGCAGGTGAACCGCTCCATCGAGCCCGAGGCGATCGCGCTGGGTGTCTTCGGCCTGATCGCCGCGCTCGTTGCCCTGGTAATCGCCGGCGGCCTTGTAGCGCGCACGCTATCGAACGATGACGAAGGCTTCGGGGTGCTGCGTGCGCTAGGCGCACGCCCGCGAGCCGTAGCGGCGGCGGGGGTGCTCGGTGTGATGGGCTCCGTGATCGCGGGAAGTGTCCTTGCACTCATCGTCGGGGTGCTCCTGTCACCGTTTGGTCCGATCGGACCTGTCCGACCGGTCTATCCGGACCGGGGAATTGGATTCGACTGGACGGTGCTCGGTACCGTGTTCGCCTTCTTTGTGATCGCCCTTGGCGGGGTCGCCGGCTTTCTGGCGCTGCGCCAGTCGCGCCGGCTGGTGCGCCGCACTACGCCCGTCGCCGTGCCGATGGGTTCGAAGCTGGCCCGAGTTTTTGCCGGTGCCGGACTAGCACTGACCGCGGTGGTCGGGGTGCGTTTCGCCCTCGAGCCCGGCCGGGACCGTGACGCCGTGCCAATACGATCGGCGCTCGTCGGAGCGGCGCTCGCGGTGATTATTGTCGTTGCGACGCTGACATTTGGCAGCGGCCTTTCGACGCTGATATCGCATCCGGCGCTCTACGGGTGGAACTGGAACCTGGCGTTGACCGGCGACGAAAACGTGCCGCCTCAGTCAACCAGTCTCTTGAACCACGATCCCCTCGTGGCCTCGTGGTCAGGATATGGCTACGCGAACATTCAGATTGATGGCTTGACGGTGCCCGCCCTGATCGCCAAGCCGCACGCGACGGTGGCCCCGCCCCTGCTCTCGGGACACCAGGTGGACGCGGTAAATCAGATCGTCCTCGGTGCCGAAACGATGGTCGAGTTGCATAAGCATCTCGGCGACACCGTCACGGGCGGTTACGGAGCACCCCAGGACGCTCCGGTCTACGTGCCCCCCACAAAGTTGACCATCGTCGGAACGGCCACGTTGCCGGCCGTCGGGCCCGAATTGACGCTCCACACGTCAATGGGCACGGGTGCGATCATCTCCCAGGGAATCGAACCGGCGGCGATGAAGAAGTTTCTTACTCAGCCCTACGCCACGCTCAACGGCCCCAACGTCGTCTTCGTTCGCCTCCGCCAAGGAGCCACAATGGCCGCGGGCAAGGCGTCGCTCGACAAGATCGTGGCGGCCGGCAACAAGGCTTTCGCCGATGTGCCAAACGGCGTCGCGATCGGAGACAGTATCGAACTACTCGGCGTTCAGTATCCCGCCGAGATCGAGAACTATCGCTCCATTGGCTCAACACCGGCCGTGCTGGCCTTGGCCCTTGCCGCCGGAGCCGTCGTGGCGCTCGGGCTCACCCTCAGCGCGTCGGTTCGGCGACGACGACGTGACCTGGCGATGCTACGCGCGCTGGGCTTTACGGGCCGCCAGTTGCGAGCGGTCGTGGCGTGGCAGGCCTCGGTGAACGGCGTGATCGGGATCGTGGTGGGTGTGCCGCTGGGCATCCTGCTCGGGCGTTGGCTATGGACGCTGTTCGCTCGCTACATCGACGCCGTTCCGGAACCCACGATTCCGGTGCTCTCCATCGTCATCGTGGCGCTGGTGACACTGGTGCTCGCGAACGTCGTGTCGGCCCTTCCGGGGCGAAGCGCGGCCCAAACGTCGACCGCACAGGTTCTGCGGGGCGAGTGACTTGGTCGGTAGAAAGTTGAAGCGGCGCGTTCCAGGCTGAGCGAAATGGTGCGCCGGCCGGGACTTGAACCCGGAACCTGTTGATTAAGAGTCAAATGCTCTGCCAATTGAGCTACCGGCGCCTGATGAGTCTATACCGGCGTGCCCGTACCGAGGGCGGTCGAAGAGTCGCCCGTTCGACGCGAGAGGGTGCGCGAGAATCTTCCGCTTCATGCGATCACCGCCGCCCGTCACTTGACGGTAATCGTTACCCTGGTGATTGTGCGAGCGCATCCATTGCATAGGGCCTTTTGGGGTGTGGCCATCGTCACCGCGTTCGCGCTCGTTGCATCGTTGAGCGTAGTGGGCCCGGTAGGCCAGACGAATGCATCTGCCACGACAGACGCCGCGGCCCTTCAGGCGCAGTGGATGGTCCGCGCCGGCCAGTCGAACACGATCTTCATCGTCGCCACCTCGAAATGCCGTGCGAATCCGTGCGTCAAATTACTGCGCACCGACAATGAGGGACGATCATTTACGACGCTTTCGCTGCCGCCGGTCGCCCCGTATCAGCGTAATCCGACCGGAACCCTGGATCGACTCGTCTTTGCCGACAACGAAGATGGCTACATCCTCGAAGGACGGGCGTGGAACACCATGCTGTTCGCGACGCACGATGGTGGCCGTTCGTGGAACCGGGTGCCAGTGCCGCGGGGCAGCGACATCACTTCACTCGCCGCGACCTCGAGTGAAGTGTATCTCGTCACCATGCACTGTCAGAAGCAGTCCAACGGCAATTGGGGCTGCCTGGATTATCAGTTGCTTCACTCGCGCTCGCGATCGGCGATTTGGTCGAGCACCGTCATACCGGTCGGCCGCTTTCCGCTGGATGCGTCCGTGGGCTCGCTCGGAGTGTTTGGTACGCGCGTGTGGACGACGATGATGTCGTCCCCGAAGAGTTCGACGCTTGCGGTGAGCTCACTGCTGCGCTCCTACGACAGCGGGCGGACGTTGACCCAGGTGCCCGCCCCAATTCTCGGGTCGATCAACGGCTGTGACCTCACCGCGTTGTCGATCGAGGGACTCTGGGCCGCCTGTCCCACGGGTATGGAGGTCAGTTTCTTCTTCTCCGAAGACGCGGGAACGAGTTGGAACCGGGTGCCGGTGAGCCAATTCATGGGCACGGGAGGAGGCTATTTCGATCCGGTCTCCACGACGGCCGCCTACCTCGACTACGGCGAGGGATTGAAGGGGGAGAATATATTCCGAGTCACCGATGCCGGCCGACGGATGACGGCGGTCGGGACTCTGACGTGCGACGACGTGTCGTCCTTCGTCTTCGCGAACTCCAACGACGGACTGGCATTGTGCTCCAACGACGTCACGGCCATCCTTGAGCGGACGACCGACGCAGCGCGCCGCTGGCACGACGTCGCGCTCAAGTAACTACGAGCTCTGGCGGACCTCGAGCGGCCGGTCGGCGTCAGGCACCTTCGCACGACCGCAGGACCGGCACTGCTGGGGTGAGCGACGGGGTTCGAACCCGCGGCCTCCAGGACCACAACCTGGCGCTCTAACCAACTGAGCTACGCCCACCAAGACCTTCCAGTATGCCACACGTCGTCGCGAAAGCGACCCTGCGCGGGGTGCCGTTCGGTACGATTGGGCGGAGCCCCTGTAGCTCAACTGGATAGAGCAGACGGTTTCTACCCGTCAGGTTGCGGGTTCGACTCCTGCCAGGGGTACCAGGGTGGGTCGTCCCTCGCTTTCGCTGGGCGTGCGGCGATGTCGGCCGACGGGGATGGTAACCACGCCGTCTAGGGTGAGCGACGTCACGAACGTCGTTCGCGTCACCAACGAAAATGAGGATGAGGCCATGACCACGCACTATCCACTCGCCGGGCTCGTGCTGCACTCGCTGGTCACCGAGGGCGGCACGCTCGAGCTCTCCCTCGTCGACCTGCCCGTACCCTCGCCCTCGCCCACGCAGGTCGTGATCCGCGTGGAGGCCTCGCCGATCAATCCCTCCGACCTGGGGCTGCTGCTGGCCGGGGCGGACATGAGCACCGCCCAGGTGTCGGTATCGGGCGACGGCCCCGTCGTGCGCGCCACGATCCCGCCGGGTTCGATGAGGTCGCTGGCCGGGCGCGTCGGTACGGCGATGGCCGTGGGCAACGAGGGCGCCGGCACCGTCGTCGGCGCCGGAGCGTCGCCCGAGGCCCAGGCGCTGGTGGGCCGGACCGTCGCGTTGGCCGGCGGGGGGATGTACGCGCAGTATCGCTGCGTTGAGTCCTCCGCCTGTCTCGTGCTGCCCGAAGGGACGCCGGCGGCCCTCGGAGCGTCTTCCTTCGTCAACCCGCTCACGGCGATCGGCATGGTCGAGACGATGCGCCGTGAGGGCCACCAGGCGCTCGTGCACACCGCCGCCGCCTCCAACCTCGGCCAGATGCTCAACCGGTTGTGCCTCGAAGAGGGTGTCGCGCTCGTCAATATCGTGCGCAGACCGGAGCAGGCGGAGATCCTGCGTTCGCTCGGCGCCGGGCACGTGTGTGATTCGTCGGCGGCCACGTTCATGGGCGACCTCATCGCCGCCTTGACCGTGACGTCGGCCACGCTGGCCTTCGACGCCATCGGCGGTGGGACGCTGGCGAGCCAGATCCTCACCGCCATGGAGGTGGCCGCCTCGGCCACCCCGGGTGCCTACAGCCGATACGGATCGAGCACGCACAAACAGCTCTATATATATGGTGGCCTCGACCGCGAGCCGACCGTCCTGACCCGTAGTTTCGGCTTCGCGTGGGGCATCGGCGGTTGGTTGCTGACCCCCTTCCTCCAGGGTCTGGATCCGGCGACGTTCCAGGCGATGCGCCAGCGGGTGGCCGACGGGCTGGCGACCACGTTCGCCAGCCACTACACCCAGGAGGTCTCCCTGGCGCAGGCTCTGCAGCCCGAGGCCTTCCTGGCCTACGCCAAACAGGCGACGGGCGAGAAGTACCTCATCACCCCCCACTCGTCGTAGTTGCGACTGCCCGGCGCCAGGCCCCGGAGGGCGAGCCCGCGACGGCTGCGATACTTGAGTCGTGAGCATGGTGTTGTATGTCCCAGAACTGGTGGGCGACGTGGTGCGACTGGAGCCGCTGTCGAGGGGCCACGTGCCCGATCTCGTGGCTGCAGCGAGCGAGGATCGGGCCACGTACGCCTTCACGGTCGTGCCCGGCGACGTGCATTCGATGACGGACTACGTCGACGGCCTGTTGCGGGACCACGAAAGTGGCGACGTGGTGCCGTTCGCCCAGGTCTCGGTGATCACCGGACGGGCCGTCGGTGCGACCCGGTTCCTGACGATCCGGCGCCGGCCCGGCGAGCGAACGCCCTTCGCCGTGGAGATCGGTGGGACCTGGCTGGCCTCATCGGCCCAGCGCACGGCCGTCAACTCCGAGGCCAAGTTCTTGCTGTTCGCCTACGCCTTCGAGGTGTGGGGCGTGGTGCGCGTCGACTTAAAGACCGACGCGCGCAATGAGCGCTCTCGTAACGCGATGGCCGGCGTTGGCGCCACCTTCGAGGGCGTGCTGCGCCAGTGGCAGCCCTCGCAGGTGGCCGGCGAGGAGTCGCTCTACCGCGACAGCGCGATGTTCTCGGTGCTCGCCTCGGAGTGGCCCGCGGTGCGAGCGGCGCTGACGTCGAAGCTGCACTGATCACACGTGACGCGACGACCGATATCGTCGCGGGGGCCTCGGGACGTGGTCACGTGGTGGAGTCGGCCCGCGTCAATTCGACGGGCCCTGCGACGGCAAGCTCAGGAGGTTTTCTTGGCGTTCAGGACCACGGCTTCGCGAATGAGAGCCCGCAGGGGGGCGACCGGCACCTTCGCACCCTGCACGTAGTCGATAGCGCGAACGCTGTTGCTATTTAGACGGGTGTTGAAGAGTCCCTTCGGGTCAACTAGCTGCGCACCTTTCGGGAACGTCAGCCGGACAGCGTTCCTCAGCATCTCGCCGATGCAGACGATGCCGTCGACAGACCACACGGGCACTCCCTCTGGTTTGGAGGGCTTCTTCCACTTGACTTGCTCCACGATGGATGGGCTGGCGCTCAGCACGATTTCTCGCAGTCGCGACAACGTCTCCCCTCGCCAGTCCACCGATTTCGTAATGATGGCATCGACTTCTTGACGTGAATCTTTCATCATGAACCCCGTTCGCGTCTCTCCACCACGATGGCAGCAACTGTCGTCAGATTGTAATTCCGCACTCTGGCGTATCGGTTATCGACACTGTCCTTCCGATGGATACTTAGTGGCAATCCCAAGACCCTCGCGGCACACGGGGCAGTGAGCCACTGCGGCGTCAGGCTCGACGTTCCTCCTCGAATCGTCGCGCACACTTCTACGTAGCACAAGAGCAAGGTCGCCGAACGGACCTCCATGGCGGGCCCCGCCCGCACACTCGTTCGCTACGCAGTGCAACTACCTCGGCCGGTGCCTACGGCACCGGATCGCTTCGGCCCATGGCGAGGTCGTAGAGCCGGTTCGCACTGAGGCTCTTGCCGACCGCGATCGCACGCTCGTACCCGTCGCTGCCGAGGGCTTCGCGCTGCAGGACACGATTGTTGTCGCGGGCGTCGGCTTCTGCCTGCGACCAGAGTCCCATGAGTGGCTCGTTTGCGCGTTCTTCGATCCCGTCGTGGGCTCCCGCCAACTGCGCTCCGAGTAGGTAGTGACCCTGAACGGTTGCGACGCACGACAGCGTGAAGATGGACCAATGCTCGCGCTCGACCGAAAGACCGCTGCGCCGCGAGAGAGAGATGGCTCGGCGGCTGTGGACCAGAGCCTGGTCGTAATCGCCCAAGGAGTAGTCGAACCCCCCTGCGTTGGACCATAGAAGGAGTCGATGGTAGGTCGAGCCGATCTCCTCGGCTAACTCCATGGCATCGGCATTGAGCGCTCGGGCCTCGCGCATGCCTTCTAAGGAGTCATCCTGCGCCAGCGACATGAAGAGGAGCATGGTAGTAGTTGAAGCGTGATCACCGAGCTGGCGGAAAATCGCGAGGGATTCGCGAATTTCATCGATCATGGCTGATGGTGTCCGCGTCGCGTACACGAGGGACATCAACGCCTCGCCAATCCGTCGAGGGTCCTTGAGCTCGCGAGACAGCGCCAGGGCCGCCTCGGCGCATTCGAGGGCCCGGACCGGTTCTTCGAGTTCGGTCCACGTGAACGATCGAAGCGTTAGCACCTCGGCGCGAAAATACGGGTCACCGATCTCTTGGGCGAGCGCCAGTGCTTCTTCACTGAGGTCGCTGGCCCGCTTGTGGGACCGCTCCTCTTGCCCGTTTTCTGCGGTCATCCAGGCCAGCGTGGTGAGCGCGCGCCCTCGAACACTTGGGGCGAGACCTACGTCGCTCACCAGTGCGTCGCGTAAGAGGACCGGAATCGTTGTGTTGCGTCGCGTGAAGACGAACCGATAGAGGGACACCGCGAGCAGCACGACGTCCTCAGTCCTTTCTGGTTCGCCGAGCAGCGTCGTAAAGGTGGCGAGGAGATTGTCGTACTCGAGATCAAGTCGGCTCAACCAGGCGCCCTGGTTGGGACCTTCCAGCTCGGGCGCGGCTTCTACGCAGAGTGCGAGGTAGTGCTCGGCGTGAAGCTCGCGGAGCCGGGTCGTTTCGCCCTCGGCGCCGACCTGGGACAGCTGATCTGCGGCGTACTGTCGGATCGTCTCCAGCAGGCGGTAACGAAGGGACGACGACGCCCGTTCGGCGCTCACCAGACTCTTATTGACCAGCGAACTGAGGAGATCGGCCACTTCGAAGGACTCAAGGCCGCTCGCCACGCTCACGGCTTCTGCCGCTTTGAGGTCGAACCCGCCCGCGAAGACCGAGAGGCGACGCAACATGTCGCGCTCCGGTCCGTTCAAAAGGTCGTAGGACCATGCCACGGTCGCCCCCAAAGTCTGTTGGCGATGTAGGGCGTGGCGGCTTCCACCGGTCAACAGACGGAATCGCTGGTCGAGACGCTCGTGCAGGTCGTCGAGCGACATCGTCGACAGCCGCGATGCCGCAAGCTCAATGGCGAGGGGAATCCCGTCGAGTCGGCGGCATACCGATGCGACCAGCGGTGCAACGACGTCGTCGATCTCAAGGGTCGAGTCGTGCGATCGGGCGCGGGCGAGAAAGAGCTCCACGGCGTCGGAACCCTCGAGGTCGTCGGCCCCGGCAACGCCTTCTTCTGGCAGGGAGAGAGAGCGAACGCGGTACACGCGCTCGCCGTCCACGCCCAAAGGCTCACGTGACGTCGCGAGGATCGAGACGCGAGGGCATTGTCGGACGATCAGGTCCGTCATTTTTGCCACTGAGTCAATCACGTGCTCACAGTTGTCGAGAACGATAAGTACATTCTGATCGCGCAATGAGCTTTGGAGGGACTCGAGCGGTGCCGATTCGGGCTCCAGGCGAAGTTGCAGGACGTTCATCACCGTCGAGGGAACTTGTTCCGGGTCGCTCACCGGGGCGAGATCGACGAACCAGACACCTTCACCACTGCCGTCGAGCAGTTCCGCTGCGGCCTGGAGTGCAAGGCGCGTCTTGCCGGCGCCGCCAGCACCGGTCAAGGTGACCAGTCGGGACGCTTCGATCAGTTGACGTACCTCGATCAGTTCCGTTGATCGCCCCACGAAGGTGTTGAGTGACATCGGAAGGTTGTTAGCCAGTTCGGGGTTGTTGAGTGAACGAAGCGGCGCGAAATCAGAATCCAAGCCCTCGGCCACGAGTTGGAAGATGGTCTCCGGACCGGCCAGGTCTTTTAGGCGATGCGAACCGAGATCGCGTAGTGACACCCCAGCGGGCAACGCGCCCTCAACAAGACTGGCCGCGGTCGACGACAGCAAGACTTGGCCGCCATGTCCGACTGCGGCGATGCGCGCGGCGCGGTGAACCTCGAAGCCCACTATCCGATTCGACGACCTGACGGCCTCACCGGTGTGGATGCCCATACGTACCCGCAGTAGCTCGTCGCCGGGCCATGTGAAATCACGCAACTCGCGCTGCATCTCAAGGGCTGCCGCCACGCAGTCCATGGTCGAGGTGAAGGCCGCGAAGAAAGCGTCGCCTTGAGTGTCCTGCTCCTTGCCGTCGTGGTCGTCGAGGGCTGCGCGGATCAGCCGTTGGTGATCGGACAGCACGCCGGCGTAGGCGTCGTCCCCGAGGCGGCGAAGAAGTGCCGTCGAACCTTCGATGTCCGTGAAGAGAAAGGTCAGTGTCTCAATCCAAGAATCGTACGAGATTTGATTCTGCGTCGCTCTAAGTGCCAAGAGATGAAACCGAATTCCACGACGTCCGGTCAACTGGTGCATTTGCCTAGGGTGCCGGGTTCGTCGACCTTTCTGATCACACGTGTGTGGGGGTCGAAGGTCATTCACACGTGATTCGAAAGGTGGTTCACACGAAGACGAGGAATGTCGTGGTTACTATGAGCGCTGAGAAGGTTCTCGGGAACCCGCTGGTCCGACGCCGAGAAGCTTCAGTTCACCTGCGTACGCAGGTCAGTATCCGATTCGACCGAGGGTTGTCGCGCATCCGCAATTGAGGCTCGTGTTCGCCGGCGGCCCCAATACCACCCGACGCCATACGCAACCAGAGCGACAGCAGCAGCGTTGCCCATGAGGGTCAGCGCCGAGGTCTTTTGCGTTGAAACGTAGGTTTCGCCCGAGGCGAACGCGACTAAGACAAGGGCAAGTCCCAGGGCCGACACTGTTATCCAGAACCGGTCGTGGCCGCGAATGGCGCGCACCAACAAGATGATTGCTTCAACGGCCACGATTGTCCCCACGATGATGTGAAGAAGGATCGTCGGGTGATGGAACACGAATTTCCACGCCTGCGACGCTGAATCGTGCTTCGGGAAGTTCACATTGAACGAGACGAGTGCGATCACCACGGCAAGTTCAAGGACCATTCTTCTCGATACTTTCTTCAGGTTCAGGTTCAGGTTCATTCGCGCGTTCTCCTCGAGTGTCGTGGCCGCACTGGCCACTTTTAAGCGTACTACGTACGCGTACGACTCGCGAGCCGCGGATAGGCTGATAGATAGTGGCCCGGTCAACCTCTTTCAGTGATACCGATGTCGCAACGGCCGCGTTGTCAGTGATCGACCGCGAGGGGCTTAGCGCGTTCACCATGCGTAACGTTGCTCGCGAACTCGGGGTAGCGCCCATGTCTCTCTACCGGTACGTGAGAAACCGAGAGCATCTTGAAGAACTCATCGTGGACCTTCTCATGTCCGATGTGGACTTGACGGTTCCAAAACGCAGTTCGTGGAGGCGACAGATGACGATTCTTATTGAACGAGTCCGCGCGGTGGTAGAGATGCATCCCAACGTCGTGCCTCTTGCGCTGCCGCATCGGCTTACTTCCGGAAGTGGCTTGCGTCTATCGGAAACCGTGTATCAAATATTGTCCGACGCAGGTTTCAATGGCTCCGAACGCGAAATAGCGAATCGATCATTGATGGTGTACCTACTCGGCTCCATTCAGCTCGAGCTCTACGGCTCGCTCTCAAGAACCGGCACCACCGGTCTTTCCAACATGTCCGCGGTCGATTATCCGCTTCTCTTTGAGGCATCGCGAAAACGGCACATGACCAACCCGAGCAAACAGTTTCTCTCTGGTTTGAACGTTGTCTTTGACGGCCTTGAAGCGTCTCAGTCCACGGCTCGAACCAAGGGACTCGATCCCAGGGCGTAGTCACCGAGCAGCAACGCCCAATTCCACTGAGTCCTCTCGGTCGGGGCGCCCGGATTCGAACCGGGGACCTCCTGGTCCCAAACCAGGCGCGCTAACCAAGCTGCGCTACGCCCCGTTCCTCAATCGTGACACATTTGATTGGTTGGTCCGTCAAGCGCCGCTACCTTCCTAGGCTGGGCCCGGAGTCGAAGGGGGAGTCGTGGCGTACGAATGGATCATTGACGCGCTGGACGAGACCTGGTCTTCAATAGATCGGGTCGTGCGTCCTCAGAGCGCCGCGGCCTACGACGCGCCGACACCCTGCCCCGGATGGAGCGTGCGCGACGTGCTGAGCCACCTGCTCGGTTTCGAACTCATGCTGCGGGGCGACCCGGTACCCAGTTTCGAGGGGCCCTGGCCGAGCTACGTGCACAACCCCATCGGCGAGGTCAACGAGGCCTTCGTCGCGGCCCATCGTGGCGAGGCCGGCATCGCCGTCCTCGACCGGTTCTGCGAGGTGACCGCGGACTCCCTGGCGAGCCTGCGGGCCCTCGACGCCGCCGCGTGGGAGAAGGTCGGCTGGAGCCCCGAGGGGGAGCGGCCCTATCACCGCTTCCAGGAGACGCGCGTGCTCGATAGCTGGATCCATCTCCAGGACATCCGCGATGCCCTGCTCGAACCGGCCGACGACCACGGCGTGGGCGAGGAGATCGTCGTCAACCGCTTCGAGGCGGCCCTGCCCTACGTCGTGGGCAAGAAGCTCCAGCCGCCCGAGGGCACGTTGATCCAGGTCAACCTCACGGGCCGGCTGGCCCGCTCGGTCGTGCTGGGCGTTCGTGCTGGGCGAGCCGAGGCGCGCGAGGCGAGTGGCGACGTGCCGACCTTTGAGCTCACGACGCCCGTGGCCCTGTTCTGGCGCCGCGCCGCGGGACGGATCAGCGCCGAGGCGTTCCTCGGAGCCTCAGCCAGCGACGTACGAGGTGACCGTTCGCTGGCCCTGCGCTTCGCCGACGTGCTGGCCATCATGATTTAGTGATTTCGGGGTGAACAAGTAGGCTGGCGTCTCCTATGCGCGCCACATCCACCAACCTCGACGACAACCGGATCAAGCTCTTCGTCGAAGTCGATGAACTCGAGATGAACGAAGCGATCGACACCGCGGCCGCGGCCCTCGCCAAGCAGATCACGGTCAAGGGCTTTCGCAAGGGCAAGGTCCCCAAGAGCGTGATGATCGCCCACCTCGGCGGACCGGAGGCGTTGCGCAGCGAGGCCATTCGAGAATCGTTGCCCGACTTCTACTCCCGCGCCATCGCCGACACCCTGAGCGACCCGATCGGCCAACCCGACATCAACATCATCTCGGGCGAGGAGAGCGGCGAACTCTCCTTCGAGGCCGAGGTCGAGGTCCGACCGGAGATCAGCATCCGAGGTCAGCGCGAGTTGCGCGTGACGATACCTTCGCCGGTGGTGGGCGACGAGGAGATCAACGCCCAGGTCGACCGCTTCCGCGAGACCGACGCGGTGCTGCGTGAAGTCGACCGGCCGATCATCACGGGCGACCTCGTCAACATGGACATCCACGTCCAACAGATCGACACCGGCGCCGAGCCCCTCGACATGAGCGACTACATGTACACCGTCGGCTCGGGCGTCATCACCGACGGTGTCGACGAAATGATCCTCGGATTGCGCGCGGGCGAGGAGCTCAAGCTCAACGGGGCCATGGGAGAGGGTGTTGTCGCCACCTACGAGATGAAGCTCAAGGCCGTGAAGGAGCGAGAACTGCCCGAGCTGACGGACGAGTGGGTCCAGGAGAATACCGAGTGGCCCAGCGTCGACGAGATGCGCGACGCCATCCTGGCCCAGATGCGCTCGATGAAGATCGTCGCCGCCCAGCGCGCGCAGCGCGACGCCGCGTTGATCGCCCTCAGCGACCTCGTGAGCGAGGAGGCCGTACCCGAGATCCTCGTCGTCTCTGAGACGAACGAGCGTCTCCAGGAGCTCGGCCAGCGACTGACCCAGCAAAAACTCACCCTGGAGACCTTCCTCACCATCACCAATCAGACGCCCGACCAACTGCTCGAGTCGTTGCGCCAGGACGCCGTGCGGGCGGTGCGCGTCGACCTCGCCATGCGCGCGCTGGTACGCGCCGAGAAGATCGAGCCGACGGTTGACGAGGTCGATGAGGAGCTCGAAAAGACGGCCGTGGCGATGGGCGTCGACGCCGACCAGCTGCGCACCAACCTGCGCGACTCGGGACGCGTCGTGGCGTTCAACGCCGAAGTCGCCAAGATGAAGGCGGCGCGTTGGCTTCAGGACAACGTCACCTTCGTCGACCCTGATGGCGTGGAGATTGACCGCGCTCTGCTCAAAACGGACCAGAGCGAAGACGACGCCGTTTAAGGTAGTGGCGTGAACGAAATCCCTTCCATCAAGAATTACCTCGTGCCGACGGTGGTCGAGTCATCGAGTCGGGGCGAGCGCGCCTACGACCTCTACAGCCGCCTGTTGCGCGAGCGCATCATCTTCCTGGGCACGCCGCTCGACGACACGGTCGCCAACCTGATCGTCGCCCAGCTGCTCTTCCTCGAGTCCGAGGACCCCGACAAGGACATCAACCTCTACATCAACTCGCCCGGCGGCGACGTCACGGGGCTGCTCGCGGTCTACGACGTCATGAAGTACATCAAGGCCGACGTGTCGACCTTCTGCTTCGGCCAGGCGGCGTCGGCCGCCGCGGTGCTGCTCGCCGGGGGGCAGAAGGGCAAGCGCTTCGCGCTGCCGAACTCGAGGGTGCTGCTGCACCAGCCGTGGGGCGGCGTCGGCGGCCAGGCGTCGGACATCGAGATCCAGGCCCGCGAGATCCTGCGCATGAAGGACATGATCAACGCGATGCTGGCCAACGACACGGGCCAGACGGTCGAACGCATCGGCAAGGACACGGACCGTGACTTCATCGTGGGCGCGGAGGAGGCCGTCCAATACGGCCTGATCGACGAAGTTATCTCCGCCCGGTCCTAGGTGCCGTTTTTCGCGCCCCTTGACTCCTAGGATGGTGCAGGCGAAGGTCGTGTCGGAGGTTTCCTAGTGGCAAAGTTTGGCGAAGGCAGCGACCTGATCAAGTGCAGCTTCTGCGCGAAGGGTCAAAAGCAGGTCAAGAAGCTCATCGCGGGACCCAGCGTGTATATATGCGACGAGTGCATCGACCTGTGCAACGACATCATCGCCGACGAGTTCGGTGACCGTCCCGAGTTCGTGCTGGAGGACCTGCCGACGCCGCGCGAGATCTCGGCCTTCCTCGACGAGTTCGTCATCGGCCAGGTGGACGCCAAGAAGATCCTCTCGGTGGCGGTCTACAACCACTACAAGCGAATCCAGACCGGTCCATTGCACGATGACGACGTCGAGGTGGCCAAGTCCAACGTCCTGCTTTTGGGCCCGACCGGCTGCGGCAAGACCTTCCTCGCCCAGACGCTGGCCCGCATGCTAAACGTGCCCTTCGCTATCGCCGACGCCACCGCATTGACCGAGGCCGGTTACGTCGGCGAGGACGTGGAGAACATCCTGCTCAAGCTGCTCTCGGCGGCCGACTTCGACGTGAAGCGCGCGGAGCGCGGGATCATCTACATCGACGAGATCGACAAGATCGCGCGCAAGGCGGAGAACCCGTCAATCACGCGCGACGTGTCGGGCGAGGGAGTGCAGCAGGCGTTGCTCAAGATCCTCGAGGGTACGGTGGCGAGCGTGCCGCCCCAGGGTGGGCGCAAGCACCCCCACCAAGAGTTCATCAACATCGACACTGCGAACATTCTCTTCATCTGCGGCGGAGCGTTCGCGGGGCTCGAGGAGATCATCGAGCGCCGTCTCGGCAAGAAGTCGATGGGCTTCAACTCGCCGATCGAATCCAAGCGCGGCGGCGACATCGCACTCTTCCGTCACGCGTTGCCTGAGGACCTGATCAAGTTCGGACTGATCCCCGAGTTCATCGGACGCCTGCCGATCGTCGGCGCCGTGCAACAGCTCGACCGCGAGATGCTAGTGAGCGTGTTGACCGAGCCGAAGAACTCGCTCGTCAAGCAGTTCCAGCAGGTGCTCGCGATGGACGGCGTCGAGCTGGTCATCGAACACGACGCGCTCGAGGCGATCGCCGACCTCGCCATGGAGCGCGGCACCGGCGCCCGCGGCCTGCGCTCGATCCTGGAGAACGTACTGCTCGAGCCGATGTTCGACGTGCCCGGTCGCAGCGACGTGATGAGGTGTGTCGTCTCGGCGGAGTCGGTGCGCGACAAGTTGATGCCGACCTACGAGATGAGAAAGGCGACGCGAACCCGTCGCGCGAGCTAGGTAGTGCACTTCAAGACGTACCTCGAGGCACTGACCTGGCTCGAATCACACAAGGATTTCGAGCGGGTCGCCCCGAATCGCCAGGAGATACCAACCCTGGAACCGATTTTCGAGACGCTGGCGCTGCTCGCCGACCCGCAATTGGACTACCCGACGATCCACGTCACCGGCACCAACGGCAAGGGCACGACCAGCACCCTGGCGAGCGCGCTCTTGACGCAGACGGGTCTACGGGTGGGCACCTTCACGAGCCCCGACCTGCACGCCATCAACGAGCGCATCGCGGTCAACGGGCAGCCCCTGGACGACGAGAGCCTCGTGGCGTTGCTGTCGCGCCTGGCTGACGTCGAGACGGCGAGCGGCATCACGCTCACCCGCTTCGAAGTGCTGACCGTGGGGGCCCTGCTGCACTTCTCCGACGAAGGCGTCGACGTCGCGGTCATCGAGGTCGGCATGGGGGGAACCTGGGACTCGACCAACGTCATCAACAGCGATGTCGCCGTGCTCACCAACGTCGACCTCGACCACACGGCCGTCCTCGGCTCGACGATCGCGGAGATCGCCTCGGACAAGGTGGGCATATTCCGCTCCGACGGCGTCGCCGTCGTGGCGACCGTCGATCCGGTGGTCGTGGAGATCGCGCGCCAGCGGGCCCAACAGCTGGGCGCCAAGCTGTGGTTGCTCGACGAGTCCTTCTTCCTCGAACAGAACGACCTGGCGCTCGGCGGGCGGGCGATCACCGTGGCGACGCCCTACGAAACCTATGAGGAGGTCCTGGTCTCCCTGCACGGCATCCACCAGGGTATGAACGCCGCCACGGCCATCGTCGCCGCCGAGGCCTTCCTCGGCCGGGCCCTCGGCGAGTACGTCGTGACCCACACGTTGGCCAACGCCCGCATGCCGGGACGGATGGAGCTGATCTCGCGCGCGCCCATGATCGTCGTCGATGGCGCGCACAATCCCGCCGGCGTGCGCGCCTTGGTCGCGACGCTCGACGGCGCCTTTCACGTCGCCGGACAGCGGCGATGCGTGCTGGGGATGTTGACCGGGCGCAACATCGACGACATGG
This sequence comes from Acidimicrobiales bacterium, assembly GCA_050010495.1. Classification (GTDB taxonomy): domain Bacteria; phylum Actinomycetota; class Acidimicrobiia; order Acidimicrobiales; family RAAP-2; genus RAAP-2. Next base: position 14,102 of record JBEKKW010000018.1, on the reverse strand, counting down.
TCACCCCGCTGGTCACGCTCGGCTTCACCGAGTTCTTCTGCTGCACCCCGCGTTCGCCGCGGGCCGCGAGCGCGAGCGACGTGGCCGCCGCGGTGCGCGAGGCGGGTGGCGTCGCCTTCGAGCATCCCTCCGGTCTCGCGGCACTGGCCCACGCGCGTGAGCGCTCGAGCGACGACGACCTCATCGTGGTCGCCGGCAGTCTCTACCTGGTGGGCGAAGTGCGCGGGGAAGTGGCCCACGTGCCATCGCGCCATCTCGCCTGAGACTGTTAGATTGACTCGTCGTGGACCGAACGCTCGTCATCATCAAGCCCGACGGGGTCGCCCGGGGACTCATCGGTGAGATCATCACCCGCCTGGAGGACAAGCAGCTGCGGGTCGCGGCGGCCGAATTGCGGACCATCGACCGCGCGACGGCCGAACGTCACTACGCCGAGCACGTCGACAAAGCGTTCTACGAGCCACTCGTCGACTTCATCACGAGCGGCCCCTCACTGCTATTGATCGTCGAGGGACCCGACGAGACCTGGCGAATCGTGCGCGCGCTGATGGGCGCCACCGATCCGACGAGCGCCGCACCGGGCACGATCCGCGGCGATCTCGCGACGGTGACCAAGGAGAATCTCATCCACGGCTCCGATTCACCGGAATCGGCGCTACGGGAAATCGAGATTTTCTTCCCCCGTCTGGGTTAATAAAAACTTTTGGATGCGCTCGGCGTTCTTGACCTAACCTTGTAGACAAAAGAGCCGCGTGTCGGCGCTCTCGTTAAAGGGTCTCTATGGTTGATCGTCGATTCTCACTGCTGGGCCGGGACATGGCAGTCGACCTTGGCACGGCGAACACTCTCGTCTACGTGCGCGGGCGCGGCATCGTGCTCAACGAGCCCTCGGTGGTGGCCGTCGACGTGAAGGACGGCAAGCCCCTCGCCGTGGGGGCCGAGGCCAAGCGCATGATCGGGCGCACCCCGAGCAACATCCAGGCCATTCGACCATTGAAGGACGGCGTGATCGCCGACTTCGAGATCTGCGAAAAGATGCTCCGCTACTTCATCCACCGAGTGCACCAGCGTCGCTTCGCCAAGCCGCGCATGGTCATCTGCGTGCCGTCGGGTATCACCGGCGTCGAGCAACGCGCCGTCATGGAAGCGGCCGAGTTCGCCGGGGCGCGCAAGGCCTACATCATCGAAGAGCCGATGGCCGCCGCGATCGGCGCGGGACTGCCGATCCACGAGCCGACCGGCAACATGGTCGTCGACATCGGCGGCGGTACCACCGAGGTCGCGGTGATCTCGCTCGGCGGCATCGTCGCCAGTCAGTCGATCCGCGTGGGCGGTGACGAGCTCGACGAGGCGCTGGTCGCGTTCGTGAAGAAGGAGTTCCAGCTGGCCCTCGGTGAGCGCACCGCGGAGGAGATCAAGATCCAACTTGGTTCGGCCTACCCGCTCGAAGAGGAGCTGCGCGCCGAGATCCGGGGCCGCGACCTGGTGACCGGACTGCCCAAGACCGTCGTCATCTCCACCGAACAGATTCGCAAGGCCATCGAGGAGCCGGTCCAGGCCATCATCGACGCCGTCAAGGTCACCCTCGACCGCACGCCGCCCGAGCTCTCCTCGGACCTGATGGAGCAGGGCATCGTCCTTACCGGGGGCGGCGCGCTGCTCACGGGTTTGGCGGCGCGACTCGAAGCCGAGACCAATATGCCGATCATCGTCGCGAAGGACCCGCTGAACTGCGTGGCGCTGGGCAGCGGCATGTGCCTCGAAGAGCTCGAGACCTTTGAACGCATGTTGAAGACGAGCCCTTCGCGTTAACCCGTGGCCACCGATCGCTCGAAGCGTCGTGCCTGGACCTTGGGCGTCGTCGCAGCGGCGATCCTGACGGTCCTCGCGTTGACCGGTGGCGTCCTCACCGGTCTTCGCAGCAGCGCCAACCTGATCGTGACCCCCTTTAACTGGACGGTCAACGAGATCGCGCGACCGATCGGCCACGTCTTCGCCGGGGCCCTTAACTACAGCGACGTCGTGGCTCAGAACCAGAAGCTGCGCTACCAATTGGGCCAGGCCGAACTCAAGGCCAACGAGAACTGGCCCCTCGAGCGCCAGCTCCAGGAGCTCTCGACCGAACTGAACGTGCCCTACGTGGGCGGCCTGCCCATGGTCGCGGCCCAGGTGACGACGGTCTCGCCGACCAATTTCGCCGCGACCGTCGACATCTCCAAGGGTCGCGACGACGGGGTGCTGGTCGGCATGCCGGTGGTGGCCAACGGCGGGTTGATCGGCAGCGTCATCGCCACCACCCCCCGGGGAGCGACCGTGCGCCTGATCAGCGACGTCAACTCGGCGGTCGGCGTCACCTTCGGCGACGGCAAGTCGTCGCTGGTCGTGACCGGTCGGGGCGTGAACAATGGACTCGTCGCCACGTCGGTCCCGCTCTCGACGGCCATCACCCCCGGCACGAAGCTGGCCACCAACGGCCTCGAGGGTGCCCTCTACCCGCCGGGCCTGCCCGTGGCCAAGGTCGAGAAGGTCTCGCTGACCCCGGGGGCGGCCACCTACAACTTGACACTTCGCCCTACCGCCGACCTTCGCCACCTGCTCTACCTCGACGTCGTCCTGTGGGAGCCGCCTGCGTGAGGAGGGCGCTCGTGCCGGCGCTGCTGGTGACGCTCTTCGTCGTGGCGGTGCAACTGACGATCCTCTCGGCGCTTCGCGTCGACGGCGTCGTGATCATGCTGGTGTGGCTCTGGCCGCTCGCGATGGGTCTGACGGGATTCACCTCGCTGGCGTTGGTGACGGCCCTCGTGGCCGGCGTCTTCTTCGACACGCACACGACAACGCCCTTCGGACTGACGGCGGCCGTCGCGCTGGTGCTCGCGTACGGGGCGTCGCGCCTTGGTCGCGAGGGCGTCGGTGACCTCGACTCGGCCGCGTGGTACGTGACGCCGATACTGGCCGGCGTCGGCGGCCTGGTGGCGCCGCTGCTCTACACCGCCGGCGGGGCCTTCGCGCTCAACTTCAACCTGTGGCGAGGCAGCGTTCTCGCGATGATGATCGTCAACGCCACGGCCTTCATGGTGTTGGCCCGTCCGGTGACGCGTCTCGCGCGAGCGGTCAGCCACGCCGGTGAGCGGGTCCGCCGATGAGACGCTCCTGGCGCAACCGGCCCGTCGGTTCGTGGTTCTCACGGCTGTGGCGACCGTGGGTGTCGCTGCACCCCTTTCGGGGACGGGGACGGACCATCAACGAGCCCGATCCCGTGGGCATCCGCGACCTCGTGGCGTCGCCCGACGAGGTCCAGACCCGTCCGGAGCGCCGGTGGCGGCTCATCGGGGGCTTCTTCTTCCTGTTGCTGCTGGTGCTGGTGGGACGGCTCTTCATGCTCCAGGTGCTCGAGTACAAGTCCTCGGCGGCGACCGTGGACTCGAACTCGCTGCGCGTGACGACGATCCCCGCGACCCGCGGGGACATCCTCGATCGCAACGGTCAACCACTGGTGACCAACGTGACGACCGTCGAGATACGGCTCTCGCGCGCCGAGGCGACCCTCTACCCCCAGATCAAGGGCACGCTGGCCTCGCTGACCGGCATCAGCGTCGGCCAGATCAACGCCGACCTCGCCGACAAGCAGTACGACCCGTACCAGCCGGCGCCGATCATGACCGACGCGTCGGCGAGCATCGTCGAGTTCATCAAGCTGCACCCCAGCGAGTTCCCGGGCGTGTCGGTGCTCAACGTGGCGACCCGCTCGTACCCCAACGGGGGCAACGTGGGCGCCCAGGTGCTGGGCTACGTGGGCCCGATCACCGGCGCCGAGATCGCCGCCAACCCTAACGCCGGCTACCAGACCGACTCGGTGATCGGCAAGACCGGCATCGAGTCGTTCTACGAGCAGTTCCTGCGCGGCAAGGCCGGCACCAGCACGCTCGAGGTGAGCGCCAACGGCCAGATCCTCGGTTCGGTGCACACGACGCAGCCGACCGTGGGCGACTCGGTCGTCTTGAACATCGACACCGGCCTGCAGGAGGCCCTCGACAGCGACCTGGCCGCCGACATCCTCAAGCTGCGCGCCTCCGTCGACCCCAAGACCGGCCAGCACCCGGCCGCGCCCAATGGTGCGGCCATCGTGCTCGACCCCAACAACGGCCAGGTACTGGCGATGTCGAGCTACCCCTCCTTCGACCTCAACTCCTTCGTCAATGGTCTGAGCGAGAGCACCTTTCGCCAACTGCTCGCCGAGGGCGCCTTCAACAACTACGCCATCCAGGGTCTCTACGCACCGGGTAGCACCTTCAAGCTCATCACGGCGACGGCGGCGCTGCAGACGGGGATCTTCCCCGCGTACAAGTACGTCGACGACACCGGCAACTTCACCGTGCCCAACTGCTACCACGTCGGCAACCGCGGCTGCGTGTTCCACGACAACGACAACGAGGCGGCCGGCGAGGTCGACCTGCCGATGGCGCTGACGGTCTCGTCGGACTACTACTTCTACAACCTCGGCTACCTCTTCTGGTCCCAGACGGGCCGCTACGGCCTCACCCCGATCCAGGACGTCGGCGCCGACTACGGGCTCGACAGCCCCACGAACATCGACCTGCCCGACGAGGTGACCGGTCGGGTCGACTCGCCGGCGGTGCGACTGGCGCTGCACAAGGAGGCTCCGGTGGCCTTCCCCAACGTCACCTGGTACACCGGGGACAACATCGAGATGGCCTTCGGCCAGGGCGCCACCGCCATCACGCCCATCGAACTGGCCAACGCCTACGCCACCTTCGCCAACGGGGGCACCCGCTACGAGCCCGAGGTCGCCGCGGCCGTCATCAACGCCCACGACCAGGTCGTCGAGCGCTACGCACCACGGGTGCTCGGTCACGTCAGCCTGCCGCCCGCGGTGCGTAATCCGATCCTCCAGGGCCTCACCGGCGTCGTGGAGGATCCCTCGGGCACCGCCTACAAGACGTTCCATAGCATCGTGAACTTCTCTCTAGCTTCCTTCCCCATCGCGGGCAAGACCGGCACCGCGAGCGCGTCGAGCGCCGACAACGAGCCGACCTCCTGGTTCGTCGGCTTCGGACCGACGACCCATCCCCGTTACGTGGTGCTCTGTGTCGTTGCCGAGGGCGGCTACGGCGCCGACGCCGCGGCGCCGGTCGTGGCGCAGGCCTTCAACTATCTGGTGGCCCACCCCATCAAGCCGGTGTCGCTCAAGCCCAAGTTGAGCGTGCCGACGAAGAATAAGGCCACAACTACCACCACGACGACCACCCTTTCGACCAATCCGGCCGGTTAGGGGCCGCGCGCGGTAACATCGAAGGTGTTGGGCGCAGGTGTGCAAAATGCACGGTGCGCGTTAAGAACGCAGCAGAAGAGCAGTGTGACTCCTCTTCTGGACATATTGAGGACGCAACGTGGTACAGGCTTTTGCAGTGACCCTAGTGAGTATTTGGCTCCTCGCACTTCTCGCCGCGGCCCGACGCGCGCACTTCTCATCCCACCAGCACGACGGCGCCGGCCCCGTTCGGCCCGTCCCAACAATTTTCGGCGGCGCCCCGCGCCGCATCACCCACCAGAACTCAAGGAGTACCCGTCGTGAGCGACGAAACCAACATCCAATCACCTGTCTCACCTAGTCCCCGAATCGGCGACACCCGTCCCGCACCCCAGATAGGCGACACCCGGCCCTCGAGCACCTCGTCGGTACCGTCGTCGAACGGTTCCGGCAACGGCCAGGGCGGCGGCAACCGCCGTCGCCGCGGTGGCCGCGGTCGGGGCGGATCCAACCAGTCGGGCCAGCGTCAGGGCCAGCCGCGCGTCACCGAGGCGCCGGTCGAGGCGTCAGCCCCCGAGGCCAGCGCCGACCGCCGCGCCGGCGCCAAGGTCAAGCGCCGCCGCGGGGGAGAGCGACGCACCCGGGCCCAGGGCCGCTACCTGATGTGCGTGCACTCGGCCAAGGAGGCGACGCACATCGCGACCCTCGAGGGTCGCACGATGGTCGAATACACCGTGGCCAAGGGGGCCGACGAGACGAACCAGATCGACGGCAACATCTACCTCGGCCGCATCCAGAACGTGCTGCCGGGCATGGAGCTGGCCTTCGTGGACATCGGCATCCCCAAGAACGGTGTGCTCTACCGCGGCGACGTGACCTTCGACGGCGACGAGGTCGAGGGGGCCCCCTCGAACGACAAGCGCATCGAGCAGATGATCAAGTCGGGCCAGACCATCATCTGCCAGGTGACCAAGAACGCGATCGGCGCCAAGGGCGCGCGACTGACCCAGGAGGTCTCGCTGCCGGGCCGCTTCGCGGTGCTGGTGCCCAACTCGTCGACCATCGGCATCTCCAAGCGGCTGCCCGACGGCGAACGGCGCCGGTTGCGCAAGATCATCGACGAGGTCAAGCCCGAGCGCCACGGGATCATCATCCGCACTGCGGCCGAGGGCGTCACCGCCGACGACCTGGCCCGCGACGTCGCGTCGCTGTCGGAGAAGTGGTCGGCGATCGAGGCCGAGGTCGCCAAGTCCAACCAGCCGCGCCTGGTCTACCGCGACCTGGACCTCGCGGTGCGGGTCCTGCGCGAGGAGCTCAACGACGATTATCGCGGCGTGATCATCGACGACCACGACCTGTACGAGAAGGTGCGCGAGTACGTGCTGGCCGTCAACCCCGAGTTGGCCGACCGCATCGAGTACTACGACCGCGAGCAGGAGGAGCTGCCCCTCTTCGAGCGCTACTTCGTGCACGAGCAGTTGCATCGCGCGCTGGACCGCAAGGTCTTCCTGCCCTCGGGCGGGTCGCTCATCATCGAGCGCACCGAGGCCCTGACCGTGGTGGACGTCAACACCGGCAAGAACGTGGGCACCACCAACCTCGAAGAGACGGTGTTCCGCAACAACCTCGAGGCGGCCGAGGAGGTCGCCCGCCAGCTGCGACTGCGTGACATCGGTGGCATCATCGTGATCGACTTCATCGACATGGAGCCGCGCGCCAATCGCGAGGCCGTCGCGTCGGCGCTGCGCCAGGCCCTCTCGCGCGACAAGACCCGCACCCAGGTCTTCGACATCTCGGAATTGGGCCTCGTCGAGATGACCCGAAAGCGGGTCAACGAGGGCCTGCTGGAATCGGTCTCGAGCGTCTGCACGGTCTGTGACGGGCGCGGGTTCGTTGTCGAGACGGGCCTGTAGCTCGGACGGCCCAGGTCCAGTTCGACTACTATGGAAACCCTATGTACGCCGTTATCCGTGTAGGAACGTCCCAGGAGCGCGTCACCGAGGGTCAGGTCGTGCGCGTGGACCTGCGCGCCGAGGAGGTGGGCGCCTCCGTGGCCTTCGAGCCCGTCCTGCTGGTCGACGGTGACAAGGTCACCGCCGGACCGGCCCTGCACGGCGCCACGGTCACCGGCACGATCCTGGGCGAGGAGAAGGGCCCCAAGATCCGCGCCCTGACCTATAAGTCCAAGTCCAACCAGCGCCGACGCTGGGGACACCGTCAGCACTACACCAGTGTGGAAATCACCAAGATTTCCCAGAAGGCCTAAGGGGTATCCATGTCCAAGACCAAGGGCGGCGGTTCGTCAAGGAACGGCCGTGATTCGAACGCGCAGCGCCTGGGGGTGAAGACCTTCGACGGCACTGTCGTCAAGAGCGGGAGCATCATCGTTCGCCAGCGCGGCACCCTGTTCCACCCGGGTCGCAACGTCGGAATCGGCAAGGATGACACCCTGTTCGCACTCGCTGAGGGAACCGTGAAGTTTGGCTACCGAGGCGGCCGAAAACTGGTTGACGTTCTCGTCGACTGAGTTTTCCTCCTAAAACCGAAATCCCCCGGGTCTCGCCCGGGGGATTTCGGTTTGTTACAGGAAAGCTGGCGAGTTACGCGCCCTTGACGGCCTTTTTAAAGGTGGAACCGATCGAAATCTTCGGAGCCTTCGAAGCCTTGACCTGAATGGCTTCGCCGGTCTGGGGGTTACGGGCGGTGCGAGCCTTGCGGTCGACACGCTCGAACGACAGGAAGCCGGAAAGTACGATCTTCTCGCCTTCCGTGACGCTCTTGACAACGACGTCTTCAAAGGCCTTGAGGACCTCGGCTACCGTGCTCTTGTTCGCGCCACTCTCGGCAACAATTGCATCTACTAACTCGGCCTTGTTCACCGGTCGACTCCTTACTCTTCGTTGAAACGGACTGAGACTGTACCCAGCAACCAAAGTCATCTTTATCGCTAAAGTGCCTAAATTTGGGGATTTCGGCTAAGTTTCCGCTAAAAATGGCCACTTTTCCTGTGCAAAACCCGGACGGTTTTCGTCGTCCACGGACTCGGTTTTGCCTCAAAATCACGATTTTCCAGCGTTTGCTTGGAGATTCACAATCAGCCGGGCCGGGCCGATCCGTCTGAAAGTGCCCTTGACCAGGTGTGACGCTGTGCAGTCCCCGTCGGTCCGCGAACCGTGCGCGGGGGCGGAGCGTCGATGTCGCTCGGGCCTCGGGCCATCCCGCCAGGGACCACCATCGGCGCCGCACCGCTCGCCCGTGAGAGCGGGAGCCCGCGCTCGACGGTGGCACCGTCTCTGATCGGTGAAGTCGCTGGCACGCGCCGTGTCCGCGGCACCGCGCTCCCACGTGCGGTCCTCAAGAAGTCGTAAGAAGGCGGCCTCGTAGAATGAACCGGTGTCCAACTTCGTCGACGCCGCACAGTTGCACGCCAAAGCCGGCGACGGCGGGGCCGGTTGCGTCAGCTTTCGACGGGAGGCCCACGTCGCCAAGGGCGGCCCCGACGGGGGCGACGGCGGGCGTGGCGGGGACATCTGGCTCCTCGCCGACCCCAACCAGGCTTCGTTGCTGGGCTTTCGCGACCACCCCTTTCGCCGCGCCAGTGACGGCCAGCACGGCACGTCCAAGCGCCAGCACGGATCTCGGGGCAAGGACGTCACGGTCAGCGTGCCGGTGGGCACGGTCGTCTACGGGCGCGACGGCGAGCTGCTCGTCGACCTCGCGGGGCCCGGCGACCGGTGGCTCGCGGCGCAGGGCGGCCTCGGCGGCGCCGGCAACGCCCGATTCCTCTCCAACGCCCGCCGGGCCCCGGCCTTCGCCGAGCAGGGCGAGGTCGGTCAGGAGAGCTGGTACGACCTGGAGCTGAAGCTCCAAGCCGACGTGGCCCTGATCGGCTTCCCCAACGTCGGCAAGTCGACCCTGATCTCTCGGGTCTCGGCGGCGAGGCCCAAGATCGCCGACTACCCCTTTACGACGCTCGTGCCGAACCTCGGCGTCGTGCGGGTGGGCCGGCGCGTCGCCCGTCCCGGCGACGCCACCGAGTTCGTGATGGCCGACGTACCCGGGCTCATCGAAGGTGCGGCGCAGGGACGCGGACTCGGTCACGACTTCCTGCGCCACGTCGAACGGGCCCGGGTGCTCTGCGTGCTGCTCGACCTCTCGGCGATGGCCCCGTCATCGCCCGAGGACCAGCTCCGGGTGCTGCTCGGCGAGTTGGGCGACTACCAGGCCGACCTGCTCGAGCGGCCTCGGGTGCTCGTGGGATCGAAGGGGGACGTCGCGGCCCACGAGATGGCCGGCGTCGAGACGATCTCCTCGGTCACCGGCGAAGGGATCGACACGTTGGTGAACCGTTTGGGCGAACTGGTCGTCCAGGTGCGACTCGAGGAGGCGCAACGTGAGCAGCACGCCGTGGTGGTCCACCGCCCGCTGCCCGACGAGATCGTGATCGAGCGAACGGTCGACGGCTGGACGGTCGACGGACGGGCCGTGCGCCGGGCCGTGCGCTTCCAGGACCTCACCGACGACGAGGCGCTGGCCGAGATCGTGCGGCGACTACGTGACCTGGGGGTCGACCGGCTCTTGAGCTGCGCCGGGGCCCGCGACGGTGACGTCGTGCACATCGGACAACTGGCCTTCGAGTGGTGGCGTGACGACGTCGGGGCCGGACTCGACCGCGGCGACCACCACCGCGCGACACGGCGCGAACGGCTGGCCCGCCACGGCCGTTTGAACGGGGACGGGGATGATGGCGACGCGTAGGGCCGTCGTCAAGGTCGGCACGTCGTCGGTCACCGACCCGTCGGGCGGCGTCGACTACAGCGTCCTGGCCGACATCGCCCGCGACGTCGTCCAGCTGCGCCGCGAGGGCTGGACGGTCGTCGTGGTCACCTCGGGCGCCATCACCGCCGGCTGGTCCGAGGTCGGACAGGGCCGGCCTCGCCCGAACGACGCCGTCACGCTCCAGGCCGTCTCGGCGGTCGGCCAGCCCCTCTTGATGCACGCCTGGCGCGACGCCTTCGCGCCCTTCGAGACGTCGGTCGGTCAGGTGCTGCTCGCGCCGCTCGACTTCTCGCACCGCGGCCAGTACCTGCACGCGCGCGGCACCCTCGAGGCGCTCGAGTCCCTCGGCGTGGTGGCCATCGTCAACGAGAACGACGCCGTCGCCGACGAGGAGATCCGTTTCGGCGACAACGACCGCCTCGCCGCGCTGGTCGCCAACCTCATCCAGGCCTCGCACCTGGTGCTGCTGACCGACACCGACGGACTGCTGACGGCCGATCCCCGCCTCGATCCCGAGGCCACCCTCATCGAGGAGGTGACCGCGATCGACGCCGAACTGCTCGGACTGGCCGGACTGAGCCGTTCGGCCGTGGGCAGCGGCGGCATGGCCTCGAAGCTGGCCGCCGCGCGTATCGCCACGTGGTCGGGCATCACCACGGTGATCGCGTCGGCCCGCGCTAGCGAGGCGCTCCAGCGCTCGCTGCGCGACACGCCGGGGTTCGGCACCATCTTTCGCGCTCGCAGCGGACGGCTCTCGGCCCGCAAGGCCTGGATTGCGTTCGCCGTGGCGAGCCGCGGGTCGCTGCACATCAACGAGGGCGCCCTCGACGCACTGGAGAACCACGGGCGCAGCCTGCTGCGCGTCGGCGTGGCGGCCCACGACGGCGCCTTCGTCGAGGGCGACGCGGTCGAGATCAAGGGCCCCGACGGCCAGGTCGTGGCCAAGGGGCTGGTCCGCCTCGACGCCGACGACTTTGACGAGGGAGACGAGGTCGCCGTGCACCGCGACGACCTGGTGCTGCTTCGTAAGCCCTGAGCCTCCTCCATTAACCTGAAGCAATGTCGACGAGTGAACTGCAGTCCCAGGGCCGAGCCGTGCGCGACGCGGCGCGTTGCCTGGCCCAGGCCACCGACGAGCAGCGCCGGGCCGTGCTGGTGGACGTCGCCGGAAGGTTGCGCGCGCGCGGCGAGGAACTGCTCGAGGTGAACGCCCGCGAGGTCGCGGCCTACCAGGAGTCCGGACCGGGCCGCGATCGCCTCACCCTGACGCCCGAGCGGGTGCGGGCGATGGCCGACGCGCTCGTGGAGATCGCGGCGTCGCCCGATCCGCTCGGCGAGAGTCTCGACCACGACGTGCGCCCCAACGGACTTCGCGTGCAGCGGGTGCGGGTGCCGCTCGGGGTCATCGGGGTGGTGTACGAGAACCGGCCCAACGTCACCAGCGACGTGGCCGGGCTGTGCGTGCGCAGCGGCAACGCCGCCTACCTGCGAGGCTCGTCGTCGGCGATGATGACGAACCGCTTCATCGTCGACCTGTGGCGCGACGCGCTGGAGAAGGAGGGTCTGTCCCAAGACGGCGTGGCCCTGGTGGGCGACGGCTCGCACGAAGCGGCGACAGAGTTCATGCAGATGACGTCGGTGCTGGACTGTCTGATACCGCGCGGCGGTCCGAGTCTCATCGCCGCGATGCGCGAGCACGCTCGCGTGCCCTACGTGCTCGACGGCGACGGCAACTGTCACATCTACGTCGACGAGTCGGCCGACGTCGAGCGGGCGCTGGCCATCGTGCGCAACGCCAAGACCTCGCGTCCCGGGGTCTGCAACGCCGTCGAGACGGTGCTGGTCCATCACGCGCTCGCGCCCCGCTTCTTGCCGGCGATGGCCGGCGCCATGCCCGAGGTGGAGCTGCGAGCCGACCCGTCGGCCCGCCAGTTCCTGCCCGACGCGAAGCCGGCGAAGGAATCGGACTTCGAGGACGAGTTCCTGGACCTGATCCTGGCCGTCAAGGTCGTGCAATCGCTCGATGAGGCGATTGAGCACGTGGCCCGCTACGGCACCGGCCACAGCGAGGCGATCCTCACCGAGGACCCCGAGCGGGCCGAGGAGTGGGTGCGGCGCGTCGACGCCGCCGCGGTGCTGGTGAACACCTCGACGCGCTTCATCGACGGCGGCGAGCTGGGTCTGGGCGCCGAGGTCGGCATCTCGACCCAGAAGCTGCACGCGCGCGGGCCGATGGGACTGCGCGAGCTGACCTGCCTCAAATGGGTCGTGCGCGGCGAGGGCCAGGTCCGGTGAGCCTCGACCCGCGCGAGGAACTGGCGCAGCGACTGGGGCTCGAGGGCGTGCCGCCGCCGCGCTTCGACTCGCCGGCCGACGTGCGCGAGCGCCTGGCCCGCCACGACTACCTGAGCGACGACGCGATCGCGTCGGTGACCTTCCTCGCCGACCGTCTGGCCAAGCCGGTGCTCGTCGAGGGCCCGGCCGGCACCGGCAAGACGGCCCTGGCCAAGGCCGTCGCCGACGGCATCGGGGCCCGCCTGATCCGCCTGCAGTGCTACGAGGGGCTGGACGAGTCCAAGGCCCTGTACGAATGGAACTACCGTAAGCAGCTGCTGCGTATCCAGGCCGGCCGGTCCGAGGGATCGGCGCCCGAGGAGTGGAAGCACTTGGAGGAGGACATCTTCGCCGAGGAGTTCCTGCTCACCCGTCCCCTGCTCGAGGCCATCTCCGCGACCGACCCCGTGGTGCTGCTGATCGACGAGGTCGACCGCGTGGAGCTCGAGACCGAGGCGCTGCTGCTCGAGATCCTCTCGGAGTACCAGGTCTCGATCCCCGAGATGGGCACCGTGCGCGCGACCCAGATACCGATGGTCTTTCTCACCTCGAACAACACCCGCGAGCTGAGCGAGGCCCTCAAGCGTCGCTGCCTGTACCTCTACGTGGCCTACCCCGACGTCCAGCGCGAGCGCGACATCATCCTGGCGCGCGTGCCGGGCATCTCCACGACCCTGGCCGAGCAGATCGCCCAGGTGGTGCGCTCGCTGCGCGCGCTCGACCTGAAGAAGTCGCCCTCGGTCGCCGAGACCCTCGACTGGGCCCGCACCCTGGTGGTACTCGGGCGCAAGGAGATCGGCGACGAGGACGCGGCGGCGACCCTACACATCCTGCTCAAGTACCAGAGCGACATCGAGCGAGCCTCCAAGGAACTCCTCGGGCGCTCCAAGCCCGTTGCTTGACCTGCTCGGCGACTTCATCGCCGAACTGCGCGCCGCCGGGATACCGGTCTCGATGAGCGAGCACGTGGACGCGGCCCGGGCCGTCGAGGTCATCGACCTCGGCCAACGCTCGATGGTGCGCGGCTCCCTGGCCGCGACCCTCGTCAAGGACGGCGATCATCTGCCAGTCTTCTACAGCGCCTTCGACGTCTTCTTCGCCACGCGCTCGTGGCGGAGCGCGCAGGAGGCCCTGGAGGATCCGGACCTCGACGGTGAATTGGCGCGCGAGGGCGGGGCCGCCGGCACGGGCCAGCTGCGCGGGCTCGGCGGCGGCTCGTCGTCGTCGCTCTCGGCCCAGGAGCTGGCCGAACTGCTCTTTCGCGCGCTGCGCGACAACAACGCCGACGCCCTGCGCGACGCGGCCTCCGAGGCGGTCACCCGTTACGCCGGGATGGAGCCGGGTCGCCCGGTCGGCGGCACCTACTACCTGTACCGCACCCTGCGCAGCCTCGACCTCGAGCAGCTCGAGGCCCGCCTCAGCGCGGTCTCCCTGGCGAAGGCGGCGACCGAGGACGAGTTGGCCCAGCGCATCTCGCGCGACGACGCGCGCGACCGCGTCGAGAAGCTCAAGGCCGAGATCGAACGGGTCATCCGCGAACGGCTCGTTGACGACCGCGGCGCCTCGGCGCTCGCCAAGTCGGTGCGGCGCCCGCTGCCCGAGGACCTCGACGTCATGCACGCCAATCGTGACGAGATGGCCCAGCTCGAGCGGGCCCTGCGCCCGCTCAGTCGCAAGTTGGCGACCCGCCTCGCGCGCAAGCGGCGCCGGCGCCGGCGCG
>JBEKKW010000017.1:0-33210 GCA_050010495.1 Acidimicrobiales bacterium | reverse complement strand
GGCGGGGTCATCGTCGACAAGGTGCGTAACCTGGCCAAGCCGACCGAGGGACTCAACGCGGCCACCGGGGAGTACGAGGACCTCATCAAGGCCGGTGTCATCGACGCGGCCAAGGTGACGCGTTCGGCCCTGCAGAACGCGGCCTCGATCGCAGCGCTGTTCCTCACCACGGAGTGCGTCATCGTCGACAAGCCCGAAGAGAAAGCCCCGGCGATGCCCGGCGGCGGCATGGACGACTACTAAAGATTTCGGTTAGCGACGAAGGGGCGGGGACGGGTCCCCGCCCCTTCGTCGTCTTCGTCTCCATAGAAGCGATGCCGTCCGGCGATGCCCGTCGATGGTGGATGGGCCGGCGATCAGGCCGGCTCGGTCTCCTGCACGAAGAGGATCCACAGGTCGGACGCGACACCGGCGGACGAGACCACCCAGTGGTTGATCCGGCGCCGGTGTGGGAACTGGTCACCCCACGAGTTCAGCGCGTCGCCCACGGACTCGCGCCGCCGGCCCATCGCCCCGTGCAGCAGTTGGACGTGCTCCAGTTGGACCAGGGGAGACGACTGCGTACTCGACGCCGTGCAGTTGATGGTCAGCGAGCGAACCTGGTTCTGGAAGTAGGTGAACGTGGCCGCCACGTTCATAAGCCCTGACTGGTCCGCGAGCCACCGGTTGACCTCGGCGGCGAAGACCTCGGGGCGGTAGCCGAACGGCTTCGGGCGGTAGTTGAAGGTCTTGGCGTACTGGTGCGTCGACGCCGGGGGCGGCAGGGAACTCGCCTCGAGGCACTGTGGGCACGGCAGGTCGAGCGTCTGCAGGGGGCAGCCGCAGTCCGAGCACCGCTGCATCGTCAGTGTCTCACGGTGAACGACGTGATCGCCATGACGAAGGATTCTAGGTAGCACCGTGCGCGAAGTCGTGGTTCCCATGAGGACCGGCGTGAGAGTCGTAATCCTCATGCCAACTAACGCCGAACTTGGTCCTACGTCGCGACGGCGTCCGGCGACCTCGTCGCCGGGCACGGCGGGGGAGAAGTAGTAGCCCTGTCCGAGCTCGCAACCGGTCCGGCGCAGTCGTTCGAGTTGGGCGGGCGTCTCGATCCCTTCGGCCAGCATGGTCATGTTCAGGTTCTTGCCCAACGAGACGATGGCCTCGAGCAGCGCGTCGTGCTGGTCGCTCTCGTAGGAGGGACGCACGAACGACTGGTCGACCTTGATGATCCGGGGTTGCAGCATCACCAGATAGGAGAGCGAGGAGTAGCCGGTGCCGAAGTCGTCGAGCGCCACGGCGATGCCCAGATCGCTGAGGTGGCGCAACGACTCCAACGTCTCGGTTATGTCGAGCAGGGCGACGCTTTCGGTGATCTCCAGGATCAACCGTTCGGGCGCCAGGCCGCTCTGGGCGAGGGCCTCCTTTATCGTCGCGATGAGATTGGGGTTGTAGAACTGATGGGCCGAGAGGTTGACCGCGACGAAGGGTTGACCGGCTTCGCCTCCCCACGACATCGCCGCGAGCACCGATTCGCGTAGCGCGAACGCTCCGAGGTCGAGGATGAGGTCGCTCTGCTCGGCCAGGGGAATGAAGGTGCTCGGGCCGATCCAGCCCCGTTCGGGGTGCTCCCATCTCATCAGGGCCTCGAATCCCACCACCGAATAGGTGGTGAGGTTAAGGATCGGCTGGTAGTGCATCGAGATCTCGCGCGCCACGAGGGCGCTGCGTAGCTCTTGGATGACCGTGAAGCGGCTGACCGCCTGCTGGTGCATGCTCGGGGTGAAGATGGCGAAGCTGCCCCGATGCTGGCGCTTGGCCTCGTAGAGAGCGACGTCGGCGTTCTGGACCAGTTCGCCGCTCTGGCCATTGGAGGCAGCGAAGATGACGACGCCGATGCTGGCGTGTTGCTCGAGGTGCACCCCGCCGATGGAGAAGGGTTCGGCGAGCACGTCGAGAAGCCGGCTCGCCACCTCCTCGGCCTCGTTCGGCGACGTCAGGCCCTCGGCCAGGTAGAGGAATTCGTCGCCGCCGAAGCGACAGAGGGTGTCGGTCGAGCGGGTCACGAGCTCGAAGCGGCGCGCGACGCCCACGAGCAGCTGGTCGCCGACCAGATGGCCGTGGGTGTCATTCACGCCTTTGAAGTCGTCGAGGTCCAGCAGCAGGACCGCGCCCGTCCCGTTGTTACGCACGGCCCGGGCCTGCGCCTGGGCGAGGCGGTCGTTGAAGAGCGCGCGATTGGCGAGCCCGGTGAGCGGGTCGTGCAGCGCCTGATGGGTGAGCTGGGCGGCGAGGGCTCGCTCCTCGGTGACGTCGCGTTCGGAGAAGACGAAGTAGAGGATCTCTCCGGCCGCGTTGCGGTCGGTCGATCTCGCCACCTCGGACACGATCACCCGGCCGTCCTTGCGCAGGTAGCGCTTGACGTAGCGGATCTGGTCCCCCTCCCCGGCGGTGACGCGTCGCAGGGTCTCCTCGGTGATGCCGACGTCCTCGGGGTAGGTGAAGATACGGGTGTCCTGACCCATCAGCTCCTCGCGGCTGAACCCGACCATCTCGCAGAAGGCGTCGTTGACGGCGATCGTGCGGTCCTCGGTGTCGGAGAAGATCATGGGCGCCATGTTGCTCTCGAAGGCGATACGGAAGCGCTGCTCGGCCTCGCTGAGCGCGTGCTCGGTCTCGCGCTGCGCGTTGATCGCGGTGATGGTCGCCTCGAGCGCCGCTTCGGTCTGCTTGACCGAGTGCACGTACGCGACGCCGAAGCCGACCTCCTTGGTGATCTGCTCGAGTCCGCGTACGGTGGCGTCGTCGAAGGCGAACTCCTCGCGGGCGTAGACGAACAGGCCCGCCGATCGGTCGCCGATCCGAAAGGGGATCGCCACCGACGAGCCGATGCCGAACTGGGCCGCCCGTTCGCGCCACGGCTCGAAACCTGGGAAGTTGGCGAGGTCGTTGGCGACCTGACTGATGCCGGTGCGCATCGCAGCGCCGCTCGGGCCGAGACCGCTCGACTTCTCGCCCGACCACGAGACCATGCCGTCGTAGAGGTATTCGGTGGCGCCGGCCGAGTAGGCGATGTCGACGGAGCGCTCCTCGTCGTCGCTGGCGATGCCGATCCAGGCGAGCACATACGGACCGGACTCGACGAGCGTCGCGCAGAGGTGTTCGAGCGATTCCGACTCGTCGGACGCGGACATCACCACCCGGTTCACTTCGGCGAGCAACTGCAAGAAATGGCGTTCGTGCCACTGCACGTCGATGTCGTCAAAGGCCGAGACGACGCCCTTGGTGCCGTCCGCCAGGGTCAACAGGTAGGTGTCGACCGAGAGCCAGCGCCGCACCCGGCCGGGTATGTCCACCCCGATCACGACGTCGAGCACCGTGTGGCCGGTGCGCAGCGTGAACGCCACGGGCAGCTGTTCGGGTGCGAAGGGAGTGCCGTCCTCTCGCACCGCCCCCTGCCAGGCGTCCGCGTCGGAAGTCCCGCTCGCGTCGAAGGTCCGTCCGAGCAATCGCGACGCTGCGGCGTTGGATCCCAGCACCGCGCCGTTCGTGTCCTGGAGCAGGACGCCGGTGCGAATGCTGTCGAGGAAGTCACTGGAGTAGAGCAGCGACTGGAGTCGGCCCTGGGAATCTCCCGAGTCAACCTCGTTCATGTCACGCCTCCTCGAGCCTCGCCGTCAATTCTTGACGAACGCCGACTTGATTCGGCGCATACGCGATGAATCGATGGGCGGTGCGACCATTGCACGGACGCCCACCATCGGCACGTCTCGGCGGAATCGGTGAAAATCGTACGAAGTAATGTGCCAACGTGCGCATCAAACTTGGAGTCAGCCTACTGGTGGTCTTGGCGACGCTCGTAGCTACCGGACCGATAGTGAGTGCGGCGACACGCACGATTCAGGTCAAGGACGCGACGGTCACCTCGGCGAGACGAGGTCACGCGTCGGCGATCTCGCTCGACATCATCAATGAGACGGGCTCGACGGTCTGGATCACCTCCGTGACGAGTCCCCTGTCGCCGATGGACATGATCGACTACGACGCGAATTTGACCAAGGCCAACACGCACATGGTGGGGGTCGCGTACTTAAAGGTTCGAACTGGTCGTTCCCTCCGTTTGAGCCTGCGTGGCGAGGGGGCGATGCTCGGCGCGGTCACCGCGGCCTTCAAGGTCGGCTCGACCGTGCCCCTCGTGCTGGGGTGGCATTCGAAGTCCCAGGGCGCCACCCGTCACCTCGACGTCACGGCCCTCGTCGTGAAGGGCCCGAAGAAGCTGTACTTCGGCGGTTCGCCGGACGGTTCGATGCCGGGGATGAACATGGGGTGAACGGTGCGCCGGGCCGGCCCTCGCATCGCCTGTCGAGATCGAGTCGTCACGCCGTAGTCTTGTGCCATGAGTTCACCCCCGCCGCTCGTCCCCTCTCGGGGGCTCAACGTCGTGCACCTCTTCTGTCACGTCGACGGCGAGGTCGACCGAGAGGCGCTGCGCGCGTCCGTCGAGGCGGCCCGCGAGGGCGGACTGCAGGTCGTCACGGCGGCCATCCTCGGGGCCAAGGCCGACCTGTGCTTCATGGTGCTGGGCGAGGATCTGTGGGACCTGCGTCGGTTCCAGTCCCGGGTGCAGGCCTGCGGCCTGCTCGTCTCCGAGAGTTACGTCTCGGTCACCGAAGTGAGCGAGTACGCCGCAGGGACGCCCGAGAAGATCCTCAACGACCGCCTCTTCCCGGTTCTGCCCCCCGAGGGCATGTCGGCCTTCTGCTTCTACCCCATGTCCAAGCTGCGCGGAGAGAAGAACAACTGGTACGCCCTCGACTACGACGAACGGCTTCGCCTGATGCGCCAGCACGGGACGATCGGGCGCACGTTCAAAGGCCGGATCCTCCAGGTCGTCACCGGTTCCACCGGTCTGGACGACTGGGAGTGGGGCGTGACCCTCTTCGGCGTGCACGTCGACGACCTCAAGGAGTGCGTCTACACGATGCGCTTCGACGAGGCCTCCACGCTGTACGGCGAGTTCGGGTCCTTCTACTCCGGATCGGTCGGTTCCCTG
Source organism: Acidimicrobiales bacterium (assembly GCA_050010495.1). Lineage (GTDB taxonomy): Bacteria > Actinomycetota > Acidimicrobiia > Acidimicrobiales > RAAP-2 > RAAP-2. The sequence continues at coordinate 28,175 of JBEKKW010000017.1, read as the reverse complement.
GACGACGTGCTGGGCGCGGCGTTGGCCTAGCCAACGTTGGTAGCGTCGAAGCGTGAGCGAACCGGTACCGGAAAAGACCCTTCGGCGCTGGGCCGAGTCGCTGGCCGGTGTCGCGCGCACGGGCATGGGCTTCACCGAGAGCCAGTTCGAGCGCGAGCGCTACGAGGAGATCCTGAAGATCGCGGGCGACATCAAGGCCGCTGCCGAATCGGGCCTCGACGGCGTCAGCGACAGTGACGGCAACGTCACTGAGTGGATGAAGGAGGTCGGCACCGGCGTGCCCGGCTACGTGACCCCCAAGGTGGCGGTCGGCGCCGCCGTGGCCAACGAGAAGGGGGAGCTGCTGCTCATCCAGCGGGCCGACTCCGGCATCTGGCTCTATCCGACCGGGTGGTGCGACGTGGGGTACTCGGCGCCCGAGGTGGTGGTCAAGGAGGTGCGTGAAGAGACCGGGTTCGACGTCGAGCCCGTGCGCCTCATCGCGGTGCTCGACGGCATGCGCCTGGGATCGTCGCGGATCCCGCTCTATTCGCTGCTGTTCCACTGTCGCTTGACCGGCGGGGAACTGAAGATCCATGAACTCGAGTGCACCGACGCGGGCTGGTTCAGTCGTGACAATCTCCCCGCGCCAACGATCGGGGCCGAGCGCTGGGCCGGCCCGATCTTCGCCGCCATCGAAGGGGAGCATCGCGACGTCTTCTATGACGATCTACGCCGTCCGGTGTGGCGAGGTGACCAGTGACCGTCTCCGTCGAGATCGCCCGCGAGGCCAGTGACGAACTATTGGCCGGGCTGAACCGGTTGGTGCCCCAGCTCTCGGGCTCCGCGAAGGCGCTCGATATCGCGGACCTGATAGCGCTCGTGGAATCCCCGGCGACGACGCTCTTCGTCGCCCGAGATGATGGTGTCGTGGTGGGAACACTGACCCTGGTCGTCGTGGCGATTCCGACCGGCGTGCGGGCGTGGATCGAGGACGTGGTGGTCGAGGAGACCGTGCGTGGAAGCGGCGTCGGGGAGTCGCTCACGTTGGCCGCGATCGAAGAGGCCCGCCGGCGTCAGGTGCGAACGATCGACTTGACCAGTCGGCCATCGCGCGAAGCGGCCAATTCCATGTATCTAAAAGTGGGCTTCGTGACCCGCGAGACGAATGTCTATCGGTTTTTGGTGGAAGGCTCGTAAGGCCGCGGGGTCGTGACGCCGGGGACGTACGGGTCTCGCACGAATCGTGCTGACGATGAGGGTTGGAAAGTGACAATGGCCACAACGCAGGCCCTACGAGTCAAGTCCCTAACGGGAGCCATTCTCTCCGCGCTGTTGATCACTGGACTGCTGGCTGTTTTGCCGTTGCGCTCGTCCATCTTCGCGGCGGGCGCCATCGCGATGCCGAAGTGTGTCGATTCGCAACTCGCGGTCACGGGCGCCGCGGCTCCGGGGGGCTCTCTGCACGCGGGTCTGGTCATTCGTTTCCGAAACGTGAGCGCCACGGCGTGCTCGCTGACGGGATACTCCGACGTCGTGGGAGTCAACTTCGAAACCGGGAAGAGCCGGGCGGCGGGGCACGTCCGTGATGGATACCTGGGTGGCTGGATGGGCTACAAAGATGGAAAGTCGAAACCTCTGCCACTCGTCCTCTTGCGAGCTCGAAAAGGCGAAGCGTCGTCGATGGTCGAATGGGCGGACGGAGCCACGGCACAACAGCCGGGGTGCACCGTGCTCACCTCACTGTGGGTAGACACGCCCGGTGGCCTGAGGCCGAATGCCCTCAAGGAGCGGATGCTGGTCTGTGGCTACTTCGACGCGACTCCCTTTGTCCCGGGCGTCACCGGTAGTGCGCACTAAGGGATAAGTCGCAACCAAACCGTCGTCGTTTTTGACAATGATCGACAAGCGAACTCCTTTGGGTACGTGGTCCAGGATTGAGATTGCATCGACTGTTGCGAGGCCGTGAAGGTGAGCGAAATCATCAAGGAGATCGAATCCGATGGTTCGTTTCTAAGTAGACAGCGTGGAAGTCACCGTCGATTCCATCAGCCCGCGAAGGTTGGCTGCGTCACGGTGCCTGGTCATCGGTTCGACGAAGTTCCGAGAGGCACACTCGCTAACATCATGAGACAAACCGGCTTGAGGGGGCGAACGCAATGACCGAATATACGATCGTAATCGAAGACGCTGGAACGAACCTTGCGGCGTACGTGATTGGACGGGACGGAGTTGTTTCCACCGGCAAATCCATCGATGAAGTCATCGAGAACATGCGAGAGGCGATTCCGTTTCATCCGCAAGGCGTGCGTCTCAGTGGTAATGAACTGCTCAAGCTGCTGCCCATTGTCAAGACAATTCAGGTCGCTTTGTAAGCTGATTATCACGTCTACCAAGGCATGAAAAGCGAATGTCATCCGATTTTCATTGGAAGAGTGATTGGCTTCTCTATCATTTCGCGTTTTTTACTAGTCAGCATTTGCTAAAGGGGGTCTAGTGAGCGAGCAGTACTACGACCGAACCGGCCGACCTGATGCCCTCGCCGGCGGCGTCAGGATGATTCCGATCACCACACCATTGGGCACCTTCAACGTGTGGACGAAGCGGATTGGCAACAATCCCGCGCTCAAGGTGCTCCTGCTGCACGGCGGGCCGGGCGCGACGCACGACTACTTCGAGGCGTTCGACAGTTTCCTGCCGGCCGCGGGTATCGAGTACTACTACTACGACCAACTGGGGTCCGGTCGCAGTGACAACCCGGCCGATTCGCGCATGTGGGACGTGAACCGCTTCGTCGACGAGGTCGAGCAAGTCCGCGTGGCTCTGGGCCTGGGACCCGACAACTTCGTCCTCCTGGGCCACTCCTGGGGCGGGATTCTGGCGATGGAGTACGCGCTGGCGCACGGTGAGGAACTCAAGGGTCTGGTCATCTCCAACATGATGTCAAGCGCTCCGGCGTACTCGCGCTACGCCAACGATGTCCTGATGCCCGCGATGGATCAAGACGACCTAGCCGAAATTCGAGGGATCGAAGCCGCGAGGGACTTTGCCAACCCCCGTTACATGGAGTTGCTGAATCGCTCGTACTACGTCGACCACATCTTGCGCATGCAACCAGAGGAGTACCCGGAGCCGGTCGCCTTCTCCTTCGCCCACATCAACTACGACCTGTACCTCACGATGCAGGGTCCGAGTGAGATGGGCATTTGGGAGGAGGCCAGTCTGGCCGACTGGGACCGCACGAACGACCTTGCGTCGATAACCGTCCCCGCGCTGGTCCTTGGGGGTCGTCACGACACGATGGACCCCACGTTTCTCGAGATGATGGCCACGCTCATGCCCCGCGGCTCGTCCTATATCTGTGAGAACGGTGGTCATATGGCGATGTACGACGACCAGGAGGCTTACTTCGAGGCGCTGCTGGGCTTTCTCTCTTCGCTCTAAGTGTCTCAGTCGTAGTTCGACATCCAACAACACTCCAGGGACGGGTGTGTCGGCTCGATATCGAGGGAGGGTCCGATGCGATACTTGACCCATGGTCATTCGCCTCGCGACCGTCTCTGAGATATCCGAACTCTCGGCGTTGGCGCTCGAATCGAAGCGCTCGTGGGGTTACGACGATGAGTTCATCGAGCTCTGTCGGGGCGAACTCACGGTAGACGTGACGGACGTCGAAGCGGCCATGGTGTTCGTCGCCGAGGACGAGATCGACGGGGTGGTCGGTTTCTACGCGTTGGGCGAGTTGCCCCGTCCGGAGTTGACGATGCTCTTCGTGTCGCCCGAGGCGATCGGTCACGGTATCGGCAGGGCCCTGTTGCAGGATGCCCTGGCCGTGGCCCGGTCCCGGGGTTGGGCCTCGCTCCTCATCGAGTCCGACCCGTTCGCCGCATCGTTCTACGAACATGTCGGTGCCGGACTGGTGGGCTCGTCGACATCGCCGTCGACCGGACGCACGCTGCCGGTCTACGAGATCGAGACCAGGTCCTGACGCGCCCAAGGCTGGCACGGAAAAGTTGGGGCCGACGACCGCCCGTTGATTCGTCACGCCGGAGTGGCATAGTTGAATCGTGAAGGGAAAGTCGCCCTACCTGAAGGTCGCCGTCGCGGTTCTCGTGTGGGCCATCGTGACGCCATTCATGTGGCGGGACCTGCGACGCAGACCTCGCGACGCCGTGCGCGGGCCCAAGTGGCTCTGGTGGCTCTCCAGCTTGAACCTGAGCGGATCGGTGGCGTACTGGCTGTTCGGACGGGTCGGGCAATGACGGCCAAGATCGTGCAGGTGGTCCTCGCCCCCGCGCGGCTCGTGGGGGTCTCGTGCGACTTCGTCAGTTCGATGGACGCCGAGTCGGATGCCCAGGCGGTGATACCCGCCGCGTGGCAGAGGCTCTTCGACCTCGTCGACCGGAACGCTCCCCACGAACACTGGTCGCTGGGCGTGATGTCGGACTCGGGGTGGCCGGGTCGGATGAGTTATTTCGCGGGCGTGCGCGCCGTTCAATCGGGAGTCGTTCCTGAGGGGCTGGTCGAGTTGGCATTCGCCGGCGGAACGTACGTCGGCTGTGAGCACGTCGGTTCGACCGAGACCATCGCGAAGACCACGGCGTGGTTCTACGCGGAGTACCTGCCGTCATCGGGCCTCGAGATTGTCGAGGGGCCGCACGTCGAGATCTACGACGAACGGTTCAATCCCAGCGATCCCAACTCGGTCATGACGATTGGCGCTCCGGTCGCGCCGTGAGTTAGTAGGGCGCTTCGCCCGCTCGGTGGTTCTTGACAGATTGTACTTTGTATGACAAACTAGTTCGCATTACAAACCAGATTGAAGATTCGACGGCGATTCTGGTCTACGCCGATTCACTTCGACGGCGGACCCGACTGGCCCGTGACGGCAGTTGGTTCGCCCTGGTGGTCTTTGGCGTCGTGGTGCTGGTCGCGATGATCTTCTACCACGCGCCCGAACTGTCCGCGAACTCAACGGGTTGCCACGGCAGCGCGAACTCCTTCACCTGCACGTCCGTATGGCTGGTCCACGGACTCTTCGGGTCCGGTCTGGGATCGAGCTCGCCGTTGGTGGACAACGTCAGTCCGTGGGCGACCACCTACTGGGTCATCGCCATCTTCGTGGGCATCTGCTCGGTCGTGGCGTTCTACTGGCTGCGCTCGCGATCGTCAGGGGTCGTGGGTCGGATCTGGCCCTTCGCCTGCCTCGCCACGACGGCCCTGGCCCTCGCCGTGGCCAGTCGCGGATGGGTGACCATCGACATACCGGGCGACTTCTGGCAGCGCGGCATGCAGGCGCTCTTCGTGATCGCGATCGCGTTGGCCATCCTCGCGGCGCTCGAACGGCGCTTGTCGTTCTCGATCTTCGTCGCCGGCTTCTTCGCGCTCGCCCTGCTCTCGTCGCTCTACAACGTGAGCAACCTCTTCCAGGATCTCGGCATCGGAAGCAACTGGAACGGCTCATATCAGGGATTACCGAACCTGATCCTGCCCGGGCTCTATTTGCTGGTCGGGGGCGTGGCCTTCTGGGCCGTCGGGCGCCGCAGCGACCGACGTCGATAGTGATGGCTTCGGACAGTCTCGCTTCGTCCGACGAGAGTCCCGTCAAGGGTATCGACGACGTCGTCCACCAGCGGGTGCGTTTGGGCGTGCTCACCATCGTGAACGAGGCCCGACGGGTGGAGTTTCAATTCATCCAAGAGACGATGGGGCTGACCGCCGGGAACCTCTCGCAGCACGTGCGAGTGCTCGAGGAGGCCGGACTGGTCAAGGTGACCAAGGGCAGCGCCGGTCGAAGGCCCCGGACGTGGGTCTCGGTCACGAGGATGGGGCGAACCGCGCTGCTCGTCGAGGTCGATTCACTGCGTTCGCTGGTGGAACGGGTCGAACGCTCAGGCGGGTCGACACCGTAGCACTCGCGTCGAACGGCTGGCCCATCGGCCCTACGGCGGTCGAGCGGCACCGTAACATCGAGGGGTGGATGGGTCGCACTGGACCAGGTGGCACGAGCCCTACGACGACCCTTCTTCACCGCTGTCGGCGCGTCTTGAGGAGGTGAAGCGACAGCTGCGCCACGTTTTGGACGTGAGTGCGCCGGGGCCCGTTCGGCTGCTCTCGATGTGCGCCGGTCAGGGTCGGGACGCCATCGACGTGCTGGCCGGCCATCCCCGCTGCGCCGAGGTCACGGCCCACCTGGTCGAGTTCGACCCGCAGAACGTCGAGTTCGCGCGACAGCGTGCGCTGGAGAAGGGCGTCACCGTTGCCGTCGTGCGCGCCGACGCCGGCGTGACGGACGCCTACGAGGGGATCGTCCCCGCCGACCTCCTGCTCGTCTGCGGTGTCTTCGGCAACATCACCGAGACGGACATGGCCCGGACCATCTCGCTACTGCCGTCGTTGTCGGCACCCGGCGCACACGTCATATGGACCCGACACCGCCGGCCCCCGGACCTGACGGGATTCATCCGTTCCACCTTCGCGCACGCGGGATTCAGCGAGGTGGCGTTCGCGGCCCCGCAGCCCTTCGTCTTCACGGTGGGAACGCAGCGGCTCGATCGAGCCCCCGATCCCTACGTCGAGGGTCAGCGGCTCTTCGACTTCGTGGGTGACGGATCGCTGCCGGCATGAGCGATCGTTCTGCGTCGCATCGGTCGCTGCTCGGCGCCGCGGCGGTCATCGTCGTGGCGGCCGCCCTGTCGGTCGGCGTCGGCACCGAGCGGTTGGCCGGTGCGAGCGCTTCGGTCGTCGCCGAAGTACCGGTCGTGCAGTGCCCGACGAGTCGGGGGGCCGACTTCGGGCCGCCGGTGCGCCTGGCGACGACGATCGCCGTACGGATCTCGGCGACCCTCGCGACGTCAGTGGCGCTCTACGTCGACCGCTACGACGTCGCGCGCATGGTGGGCCCGAGGGGTTGGTCCTGCGCCGCGAGCATCGGCGCCGACGGCAACGAGGGGCTGGTCATCTACCAACACGGCAGTCCGGCGCCGGCGCCCTTTCAAGCGCTGAGTGGCCGCTCGTCGGCCACGGAACTGACCGTCCAGCAAGACCCGGCCTGCGACGCCTGCCGGCTGTCGCTGGTCTGCCCCTTCTTCGCCACCGCGCGCCGGCTGATCACGTCGACCTACGCGAGCGCCAGCATGCTGGCCGCCTGTCGGCGACCCTCGGGTGAGGTCATCACGAGCTCCACCGCGTCGACGCGCTACTTCAGCGACGGACCCCACGTCGTCGGCCACGCCTATCCCTCGGGCGGGCCGTACAGGGCGTTCGCCGTCGCCTACTTCGGTTCCAAAACCTACAGCTACCTGGTGTCGTGCACCCTGGCCCCGTCCGAGCGGGCCCTCTGTCACGGTGCGCTGGCCTGGTTCGTCTCGCACCACCGCGCGATCTGAGGGGCCGCAGTCCTAGTGTCGTGCACGTGGTAGTTCGCCCCGCTCGGTCCCGCGACGCCAAAACGTTGGTGCAGATAGCTCGTGAATCGATCGAGGTCACGGCGGGCGCGCACTACGACGTCCCACAGCGCCGTGTGTGGCTCGAGGGCTTCACCGATGACGTGCTGCGCGCCTTCATCGATGACGGGCAGGCCTTCGTGGCGACGTCGGGCTCGCAGACGGTCGGGTTCGCGGGGCTGGTGGACCGTCTCGACGGCGACGGGACGCTCGAGTACCTCTACGTACGTCCAGCGTTCACTGGCCGCGGCGTCGCCCGCCGGCTCGTCGAGGCCGCCGAGGACGCGGCGAGGGCGCGGTCCATGCCACGGCTGTGGGTCGACGCCTCGTGGCTGGCGCGGCCCGTGCTGGAGCATCTCGGGTACGCGGTCGTCGAGACATATCAAAAGCAGGTTCGCGGCGTGACCTTCGACAACGCCTGGCTGCGCCGCTCGCTGCTGTCGTAGCCGTCACCTCATCCGGGGACGACCGATGGCGCCGAGTGACGTCCATCTCGAGCTGACGATTCCCTCCACCCTGGCCATCTCGAGAAGTCGGTGCAAATTATTCGTTGTTCGAGACTCGTCAGTCGTGGTGGTCTTCCGCGCGCTCGCGGATGTCGATCAGCGCGATCAAGCCGGTGCGCAGCGATGACAGCTCCTGGGGGCTGAGCATGACCTTGAGTTCGTCGTTGACCGCCGTGACGCCGCTGGCGGCGGCGCTGGCGGCGATCCGCCCCTTCTCGGTGAGCTCGAGGTCCGGCACGTCGAACTTGGGCACCCCGGTGGCGACCTTGACGAAATCGCGCTCCAACAGCGCGTGCATCAGACGGTGCGCCACGCTCTCACGCAGGTCGAGCTCGCGGAATAGCTGTCCGGCGTGCACGGGGATCGTGAGGCCTCCCACGATGTAGGCGCCGTGGGGCGGCAGGTCGTCGATGCCCACGATCGACAGTCGTTCGCGGATCACGCGCGAGTAGGCCCCCCGGGCCGCGTGCAGCAGGGCCGGCAGGGGAACATCGACGTCTGATTCGTTGGGTCGCATCCCCACAGAATATTGTTCTCGCGCGCGAGGCACGTGCTCGCGGACGTCTCGAAGGTCGAACCCGGTGCGCCAGTGGTTGGTCACGGAACTGCCCACCGCACGGGGCCCTCTCAGGGCACGATCAGGGATCCGTCCCCGTTGAACTCGAAGGCACCCCAGGCGACCTCCCAGAGATAGCCGTCGGGGTCGGTGAAGTAGCCGGCGTAACCGCCCCACGCGGTGTCCTGCGCCGCCTTGACGACCTCGGCACCGGCCGACGCCGCGAGGTCCAACACGTCAACCACCTCGTGGCGCTCTCGCACGTTGTGGGCAATGGTGAAACCGCTGAACCTCGAGCGTGGACTATCCCAACCGGGTCCCACGTCGTCGGCCAGTTCGCCGTAGGGATAGATCGCGAGCACGGCGCCACCGGTCTGGAAGAAGACGATCCCGTCGTCGGGGCTACGTGTGGTGGGCAGGCCCAGCCCCTCCTTGTAGAAACGGTACGAGCGTTCGAGGTCGGCGACACCGAGCGTGATGATTGAGATGCGTGGCTCCATGGTTTGAATCTAGACAGCCCGTGTAACGTGGGGCCCCGAGACGGAGGAGAAGAGCGTGGTGGCATCCGTTCCCCGGTGGGTCACACTCGCGGGCGCTCTCGCCGCCTGCACGGGCCTGGTAGCAGCGCCATCCGTGGCCGGCGCGGCCGCCAGGATCACGGTGCACAGCAAGCAGAGCGAAGTCGCGGCCGTGCGACAGGTCAAGTGGACGACCAACGTCTCGATATCGTTCGCCAAGGGATCGTGGACCTTTAAGTCCGATGGCCTGCCGGCGTCGAACTTCGTCGCGACCTACTACGCCGTCCCGGCGAACCCGATGGACGTCAGCGCCTCGGGGGCGTCGGTCGTCGCGTCGGCGTCGATCCTGCAGGATCAGAACTACGACTACACGCTGCCGAGGACGCCGGTGTACACCAAGACGGTGACGGCGGCCAACCAGGGGCCCATTGGATTCCTGCTCGACGGCGCGGCGCTCTACAACCCCTACGAGGCGAACCACGCCACCGTCGCCACCAGCGACAACTTCATCGCGTCGGCGAACGGCGCGACGGCCTCGTTCCTCGACGACTGCGACGGCCACCCCGGCCCCGGTGGTCAGTACCACTACCACGGCCTGCCGGCCTGCCTGGTCCAGTACGCCAGCGGCGTGACGCCCACCGTGGCCCCGGTCACCTCGCTCGCCGGAGCGACGACCGCGGCCGTGACCGAGTCCAACGCCGCGTCCAGGCGGCCGCTCATCCTGGGCTTCGCCTTCGACGGTTTCGGCATCTACGACAACGTGGCCATGAACGGCGCGACCATCCCCGTCTCCTCCCTCGACGCCTGCAACGGCATCTTCTCTGCGGTGCCGGGCTATCCCCGAGGTATCTACCACTACGTGCTCGAGAACGTGAAGGGGGTCCGTTCCTCGATCGCCTGCTATCACGGCCTCGTCTCGTCGGCCTACACCCGCGCCCTGCAGGGGGCCTTGGAGGTCCGCGTCGCGCCGAGCGCGCCGGGCGCGAGCGACGTGACGGCGACGGCGCAGAGCCTCGCGGCCAGCCCCGCGGAGGACCGTTTCCTGCTCGATATGCTCAGGCTCAGCGATCTCGAGCGAGACTGCTAGTACGCCGGCGCGACCTGGGCCGTGCGTTCACAGAGGGGGTTCGTGATGATGCACATCTATTCGTCCGTGGTGATCGTGAGCGACCAGGACGCCGCGCTCGACTTCTACGTGGGCAAGCTCGGCTGGGAGGTGCGCCAGGACAACCAGATGAGTCCCGACTACCGCTTCCTCGCGGTCGCCCCCCCGGGCCATTCGACCGCGATCGTGCTCGGACCCCCGCACATCCACGGCCGGCCCGCGCCCACGCCGGACGCCCCCGTCTTCAGCGACATCTACCTGATGAGCGACGACGTGCCGGCCGACTTCGCACGCCTCAGCGCCCTCGGGGTGGCCTTCGACCAGGAGCCCGAGCCAATGCCCTGGGGCGGCTTCGGCGCTCGCTTCCACGACGTCGACGGTAACGTCTTCTTCGTCTCCGACGCGGGCTAGCGCCCGTTCGCGTCTCGCGCCAGGTCCGCCCGACGCTCGATTTCCGGGGCCTGTGCCAGGATTGGTGGGTGACGATCGTGACCGTCTTTCGCAGCCGCCTGCGCCCGGGCGTCGACCAGGACTACACCCTGGTGGCCGCCGAGATGAGCGCTCTGGTGCGCACCGTCAACGGATTCGTCGACGAGAAGTTCTACCAGTCGCCCGACGGCGAGCGGGTCACGGTCGTGCGCTTCACCGACCTCGAGAGCCACCGGACCTGGGCCCAACACCCCCGCCACCTCGCGGCGCAGCGCCGGGGTCGTGAGGAGTTCTACTCGTGGTTCGACATCTCGGTGTCGCAGGAGTTGCACGGCCGGACCTTTGAGGCCGTCGAGCCCTAGTCGACACTCGACGACGGCGCGGGCGCGAAAAAGCGACCAAAGTCCGTGGCGCGCTGTCGGCGTGGCTGCTAATCGTATGGCGTGGGCGCTAACTTCAATGACGTGAAGAACGTCCGACTCGGTTCCATCTCACTCGACTGCGCCGACCCCGGGCCCCTGGCCCAGTTCTGGGCGGCCCTGCTCGGCGGGGAGGTCGCCTTCACCAGCGACCACTTCGTCGCGGTCAAGACCGACCGTATGTGGCTCTCGGCGGTGAAGATCGACGACTACCAGGCGCCCTCGTGGCCCGACAACGCCCACCCCAAGCAGATCCACCTGGACCTCGCGGTCGACGACCTCGAGGCCGCGCAGAGTGACGCGCTGCGCCTCGGCGCGGTGCGGCCCGACGTGCAACCCCAGCCCGATCGCTACGTCGTGCTGCTCGATCCGGCGGGTCACCCCTTCTGCCTGTCGACGCAGATACCCGAGTAGTCGCCGCTCGCGTCGACGGAACTGACCGCAGCGGGCCGATCGGGTCTAATGCTCGACGTCGAGGTGCATGCGAAGGCCCGGCACCAGTTCGGTGTCCGCGGGGTGGTCGAGCACGAAGCCGGTGCCTTCGTAGAAGGCCAGCGCGTTGGTGTTGGCCGTCACCTCGATCCTGGCACTCGGGCCGTCGCGCGTCACGGTGACGACGTCGTCGATCAGGGCCCGCCCCACACCGTGTCGCCACATCGAAGGGTCAACGAAGAGGTCCACCAGTTCGACGTGTTCCGCCTGTAGGAGGTACGAGGAGAAACCGACGACCCGCCCCTCGACGTCGATGGCGACGCGGCAGTGGCCCTGGCCGATGACCTCGTCGGAGAACTCCAGGAGGTCGGGCCGCGCCTGGAGCATCTCGCGGTCGTCGGGGTTCGCCAGTGAGGCCTCTCGAAAGATCACCTGCAACGCGGCGTGGTCCTCGGGTACGGCGTCGCGCACCGTGAACGTCGCATCGTTGGGTGGTTCGGGTGCTCGGGCCATGGGCCGAATCTAGGGGCGCCCGCCGGGCCGTGACGGGCGCTTCGCTAACCTCGCCTCGTGGCCCAACCCGACGACCGCTATAGCCACGGCCATCACGAGTCGGTGCTGCGAAGTCATCGATGGCGAACCGCGCAGAACTCCGCCCGTTTCCTGCTCGCGCACCTGGCGCCTGGCCAGGACCTGCTGGACGTCGGCTGCGGGCCCGGCACCATCACGAGCGAGCTCGCCCAGTTGACCGCGCCCGGTCGCACCGTCGGCGTCGACCTCTCGAGCGAAGTGATCGCGCTGGCGCGCGAGGGGCAGTCGGGAGCGTCGCCGGTCCACTTCGAGCAGGGCGACGTCTACTCGCTGCGCTTCGAGGATTCGAGCTTCGACGTCGTCTACGCCCACCAGGTGCTCCAGCACCTGAGCGAGCCGGTCGCGGCCCTCATCGAGATGCGCCGGGTCCTGCGACCCGGTGGACTGCTCGCGGTGCGCGACAGCGACTACGGCGCCTTCGTCTGGTCCCCCGACGACCCCTACCTCGATCGCTGGATGGAGATCTACCAGCAGATCACCGCGCGCAACCGCGCGACGGCCAACGCCGGGCGCCACCTCGCGGCCTGGGTGCGCAGTGCTGGCTTCACCTCCCTCGAGGTCACGTCCTCGACGTGGACCTTCCACGAGGAGGCGCAGCGAGCGTGGTGGGGACGGCTCTGGGCCGACCGGGTGCGCGACAGCGAGTTCGCCCGTCAGGGGGTCGAGTACGGGCTCACGAGCGCCGACGAGCTCTCGAGGATCGCCGAGGCCTGGCTCGCGTGGTCGCAAGACGACAACGGCCTGTTCGTCGCGGTGCACGTCGAGGTGATCGCGAGGCCCTGACGCGACCTCGCCGGGTGTCGCCCTAGTAGGCCACGTCCCAGAGGTGGTGGATCGAGTCGTGGACCATGTACAGCCCGAGGGTCTCGATCGTGAAGACGCTGCCGTTCGAACGGGTGGCGCCACGGCCCCACTCGTCGTCGAGAAGGGAGTCGAAACGATCGGCCACCGTCTCGGCCGCCGCCGTGAGCTCGACGCCCACCTGCGCGGGGTCCTGGGCGTCGTAGTGGTCGTTCACGGCCGTCTCGTCCTGGTCCCAGTTCGCGAACACCGGGTCGTCCTCGCTGCGCATCAGCGTGATGCGCCCGTCGAAGACCCGGTAGACGTCGCGCACGTGACAGGCGTATTCGAGCACCGACCAGCACTCGGCGCTCGGGCGGACCCGCACGTCGTCGCGCGTCAGTTCGATCTGCCAGGTGGCGGCGTTGGCCCGGATCACCCGGGCGAGGCCGTCGCGCGAGAAGTCGGCGCGGTCGTAGCCGCACTCGGGGCAGGGACGATCCAGGACCCAGGTCCAGTCTTTGGTGTCGGGGGTTATGGCCATGCACAAAATCTACGCCGTGGCGGGCGCCCCGCGACGCTCGGGGACCACGCGACGGCGATGGACGACCGTGTCCGTCGACACCGCGTCGACGGCGTGTCGATGCGACGTCGTGGGCGCGAGGGTACTGTTCCCCAGGTGAGCCCTATCCCACGGCCCGACCGGGCCGACCCGCCGTCGGCCGCCGCGGAGGCCGAGACCCTGTGGTCGATGCTCGACTACTACCGCGGCACCCTGCTGGTCAAGTGTTCGGAGTTGGACGACGCCGACCTTCGACGGCGCGCGGTGGCGCCCTCGAAGCTCTCGCTCCTGGGCATGCTCTGTCACGCCGCCGATTTCGAGGTCTACTGGTTCGCGAACGTCTTCGCCGGCCTCGAGCTCACCTGCACCTACGACCCGGACATGGTGGGCGCCGATTTCGATGACCTCGAGACGCGCCGCGGTGCCGACGTCGCGCTCACGTTCCAGGAGTGCGTCGAGCGTTCGAACGACCTGACCCGAGGTGTCGACCTCGACAGACACGGCGCGCTCCAGCCCTGGGGGGAGCCGGTCAGCCTCCGCTTCATCGTCGTGCACCTGATCGAGGAGTACGCGCGCCACTGCGGCCACGCCGATCTGCTGCGCGAAGTCATCGACGGCCAGACCGGACCCTGAGGCTCGTCGCCGCAGGCGGTGGCACAATGGGGCGATATGACCGCGACGGCGCTTGAGTTGCACGCCCTCTTCTGCGAGGCGTTGCACATCTCGCCAACGGAGCCACCGACCATGGGCGAGGGGGGATCGCTCGATTCGATCTTCGCCGTGAGCGACCTCGCCCAGGCGTCGATCGGGGCCGCCGGATCGGCGATGGCCGCGCTCCAAAGCGAGGGCGGGCGAGCGCCGAGCGTGTTCGTGGACCGCGACCTGGCCAACGGGTGGTGCATGTACTCGATCCGCCCGCAGGGCTGGGAACTGCCCTCGCCCTGGGACGCCGTGTCGGGCGACTACGTCTGCGAGGACGGTTGGATTCGACTGCACGCCAACGCCCCCCGCCACCGCCAGGCCATCCTGGCCGTGCTCGACGTGTCGGGCGACCGCGACGAGGTCGCCGCCGCGGTGCGGACCTGGGCCGGTGAGGACTTGGAGAGCGCGGTGGTGGGCGCGCACGGCGCCGCGGCCGCGATGCGGTCGTTGGACGAGTGGCGCCGCCACCCCCAGGGGCGGGCCGTCGCCGGCGAAGCGGTGATCGCGATGACGCGAACGACCACGGCGACGCCCGATGAACGGGCGGCGGCTGGGTCCGAGAGGCCCCTCGAAGGGGTGCGGGTCCTCGATCTCACGCGGGTGCTCGCCGGTCCGGTCGCGACCCGACTGCTCGCCGGCTGGGGCGCCGACGTCCTGCGGGTCGACCCACCCGAGTGGGACGAGCCGGCGGTGGTGCCCGAGGTCACCCTGGGCAAAAGATGCGCCCGGCTCGACCTGCGCAGCGAACGGGGCCGCGACGTCGTGCTCGAACTGCTCGCCACGGCCGACGTCCTCGTCCACGGCTATCGCCCCGGCGCCCTGGAGCGCCTGGGTCTGGGCGATGACGATCTCGCGCAGGTTCGCCCCGGACTGGTCGACGTGTCGCTCGACGCCTACGGCTGGACCGGCCCCTGGCGGGGCCGGCGCGGTTTCGACAGCCTGGTGCAGATGAGTTCGGGCATCGCCGACGCCCAACGGGTCGCGACCGGCGCCGCCGCGCCCGTGCCGCTGCCCGTGCAGGCGTTGGACCACGCCACGGGATACCTCCTGGCCGCCTCGGTGCTCGCGGGGCTGGGCCTGCGACGACGAGAGAGCGTGGGCAGCCAGTGGCGCTTGTCGCTGGCGCGCACGGCCCAGGTGCTGGTCGAGACCGGGCGCGACGACCGGCCCGGCGACGCTACTGGCCGGTCGCTGGTCATTCCCGAGGCGCCTGACGCCATCGAGCACACGACCTGGGGCGAGGCCCGCCGCCTGGCGCCGCCGTTGCAGGTCGAGGGCGCGGCGCTGCGCTGGGCCCTCGCCGCGCGCCCGCTCGGCACCGACGAGCCGGCGTGGCTGGGCCGTTGAACACCGACGCCGTCGTCATCGGGGCGGGGGTCATCGGCGGAGCCATCGCCTTCGAACTGGCCCGAGGCGGCCGCGACGTCGTGATCGTCGACAAGGGCGGGGCCCCCGGTCACGGTTCGACCAGTTCATCGAGCGCCATCGTGCGCTTCAACTATTCGACCGTCGACGGCGTGGCGACCTCCTGGGAGGCCAAGCACTGCTGGGAGAGGTGGCCGTCGCACCTGGGCGGTCTGGAGGGACCGCTGGCCCGCTTCCACCGCACCGGCATGATCGTGCTCGACACGCCGCAGATCCCTCGCGCCCGGGCCGCGGCGCTGCTGGCGCGAGTCGGAGTCCCCTACGAGGAGTGGGGGCCCGACACCCTGCGCGCCCGGGTCGCGGGCCTCGACGCCGGCGCCCACTGGCCGCCCAAGGCCATCGAGGACGACGCCTTCTTCGAGGACCCGCCACGCGACCTGGGGGCCCTCTTCATGCCCGACGCCGGCTTCATCGACGACCCCCAGTTGGCGGCCCAGAACCTCGTCAGCGCCGCGCAGGGTCGGGGAGCGTCGCTCGTGCTCAACCGGTCCGTCACCGAGGTCGTGCGTCGAGGCGGGCGCGCCGCGGGGGTGCGCCTGAGCGACGGCACGGCGCTCTCGTCACCAATCGTGGTGAACGCGGCCGGACCGTGGTCGAGTCGAATGAACGAGTTGGCCGGGGTCGGCGCCGATTTCACCGTCGCCGTGCGCCCGATGCGCCAGGAGGTGCACGTCGTGGCGGCCCCGCCGGGATTCAACGCCGCCGGCTACGGCCCGAGCATCGCCGACATGGACCTCGGCACCTACATCCGCGCGGGCGCGGGCGACACCATCCTCGTCGGGGGCACGGAGCCGGCCTGCGACGAGCTGGAGTGGGTTGACGACCCCGACTCTTCGAACCCGAGCGTGACCTCGTCGTCGTTCGCTCGACAGGTCACCCGCGCGGCGCGGCGCCTCACGACGTTACGGGTGCCGGTCAGCGCCCGGGGCGTCGCCGGGCTCTACGACGTAGCGCAGGACTGGACGCCGATCTACGACCGAACGGAACTGGACGGCTACTTCGTGGCCATGGGCACGAGCGGCAACCAGTTCAAGAACGCCCCGCTGGTCGGCCGCTTCCTGGCGACGATCATCGACCAGGTGCTGGCCGGTCACGACCACGACGCCGAGCCGGTGCACTACCGCGGCGAGCACACGTCGAACGTGATCAACCTGGGCGCCTTCTCGCGCAAGCGAGTGCGCAACGCCGACTCCTCGGGCACGGTCTTCGGCTAGACGGGTCCGGCCCCGGCCGCCGGGGCCGCCCGTACGATTGGACGATGGACGTCCAGGCGCTGGGCCGCGAGCATCGAGGGTCGGCGGTCGCGCTCTGGAGCGCCGCCGGACTGACGCGGCCGTGGAACGATCCGCTCGAGGACTTTGACCGTGCGCTGATCGGTCCGTCGTCGGCCGTGCTGGGAGTGGTCGAGGCCGATGAGGTGCTCGCCACCGCCATGGTGGGCCACGACGGCCATCGCGGATGGGTCTACTACCTCTGCGTCGCGCCGGCGCACCAGGGTCGAGGACTCGGCTCGGCGATGATGGGCGCGGCGGAGCAGTGGCTGCGCCACCACGGTGCGGTCAAGGTCCAGGTAATGGTGCGCCACACGAACGCATCGGCCGTGCACTTCTACGAGCACCTGGGCTACGAGACGAGCGAGGTGGCGGTGCTGGCCCGGCGGCTCTGACGTCGGCGAACGAACCGAGGGGCGACGTGCCGGGGAACTGGGACACTGAGGGGATGCTCTCCGGCCCCCCGTCAACCCCCGTGGAACTGCCCGACGCGCTCGTGGCGCTGATCGGGCCGCACGACCATGAGGTGGTCTGGCGCAACGAGCTCGGCGGCCTCACGGTGCGCGTCGGGGCGCCGCTCGGCGTGCACGTCAAGTGGTCGCCGGCCTCGAGCGACGTCGACCTCGGTGACGAACGGATCCGCCTCGAATGGGCGAGGGCCTACACGCCGGTGCCCGAGGTCCTCGACGCCGGGGCCGACGAGGACGGCTCGTGGCTGATCACCCGGACCATCGACGCGCGAAACGCGGTGTCGAAGGAGTGGAGCTCGGACCCCGAGGCGGCCAGCGTCGCGCTCGGTCGCGGGCTGCGCGCCATGCACGACGCGATGCCGACGGCGACGTGTCCCTTCGAGTGGTCGGCGGCGCGGCGGTTGACGGCGATCAGGCAACGAGGGGCGAAGGCAGCTCTCGGGTTCGGGGCCGCGATGACGCCCGATCACGACCCCACCGCATCGATCGACGACCTGGGCGAGACCCCCGAAGTGGACCTGGTCGTCTGTCACGGCGACGCCTGCGCTCCCAATACGTTGCTCGACGAATGCGGCGCGTGGGTGGCCCACGTCGACCTCGGACAGCTCGGCGTGGGCGACCGGTGGGCCGACCTGGCGGTCATGGCGTGGAGCACGGAGTGGAACTACGGCCCCGGTTGGGTCCCGCTGGTGTACGAGAGTTACGGCGTGCCCGTCGACGAAGAGAAGGTCCGCTACTACCGCCTGCTCTGGACCCTCGAGTAGCGGACCCGCTCGGCCCCCTCGTTACACTCGTGACGTGACGAGCGACGACACCTGGAGCGACGTGGACGAGTACTTCGTCACGCTGCTGGGACTGGCCGACCCGGCCCTCGAAGCGGCGCTGGCCGACAGCGCCGTGGCCGGGCTACCCGCGATCAACGTGGCGCCCAACCAGGGCAAGCTGCTCGAGTTGCTTTCCCGAGTCCAGGGTTCGCAACGGATCCTGGAGATCGGCACGCTCGGCGGTTACAGCACGATATGGTTGGCCCGCTCGCTGGGCGAACACGGGCGACTGATCACGCTCGAACTCGAGGAGCTCAACGCCTCGGTGGCGCGCACCAACATCGAGCGGGCCGGACTCTCGGCGTTGGTCGAGGTGCGCGTGGGGCCGGCGCAGCGCTCGCTGCAGTCACTCATCGACGAGGGGGCGGAGCCCTTCGACTTCATCTTCATCGACGCCGACAAGGAGGGCTATCCGCGTTACCTGGAGCTCTCCTTACAGCTCTCGCGTCCGGGCACCCTCATCGTCGCCGACAACGTCGTGCGCGACGGCGAGGTGGTGAACCCGGCCAGCCCCGACGAGCGGGTCCAGGGCATCCGCCAATTCCTCGAGCAACTGGCCGGCGAGGGCCGGGTGGAGGCGACGGCAGTGCAGACCGTGGGCGCCAAGGGCTACGACGGTTTCGCTCTCATCCGGGTGCTTAGCTGAACCGAGCGTCGACGGCCTTGCCTTAGAGTTGAGCCGTCGCGCTCGTTCGCGCACGACGAGGAGAGACGAAGAGCCGTGTATCACACCGACATGGATGTCGCGCAGAGCCCGCTGGAACTGATCGGCAACACGCCGATGGTCCGCCTGGGCCGCATCGGCGCCCACCTTCGCTGCGACCTGTTGGCCAAGCTCGAGACGACCAACCCCGGCGGCAGTTCCAAGGACCGGCCGGCCCTCACGATGGTCGAGGCGGCCGAGCGCGACGGCCTGCTCGGGCCGGGCTCGACCATCATCGAGCCGACCAGCGGCAACACCGGGGTGGGCCTGGCGATCGTCGCGGCGCAGCGCGGCTACAGCTGCATCTTCGTGATGAGCGACAAGATGGCGCCAGAGAAGATCGACCTGCTGCGCGCGTACGGCGCGCAGGTGGTGGTCTGTCCCACGGCCGTCGCACCCGATCATCCCGATTCCTACTACTCGACCGCCGAGCGGCTCACCAAGGAGACGCCGAACTCCTTTCGACCGGATCAGTACTCGAACCCCAACAACCCCCGTGCGCACTACGAGAAGACCGGTCCCGAGATCTTCGCCCAGACCGGCGGCCACGTCACCCACTTCGTCGCCGGCGCCGGCACCGGCGGCACCATCTCCGGCGTCGGCCGCTTCCTCAAGGAGCAGGACCCCACCATCAGAGTCATCGCGGCCGACCCCGCCGGCTCGGTCTACTCCGGCGGTGCCGGGCGGCCCTACCTCACCGAAGGGGTGGGTGAGGACTTCTGGCCCGCGAACTACGACCCGTCGCTCGTCGACGAGGTCGTCGCGGTGAGCGACGCCGACGCCTTCTCGATGGCCCGGGCCGTGACCCAGCGCGAGGGCATCCTGATCGGCGGCTCCGGGGGCACCGCGGTCGCCGCCGCACTGCGCATCGCCGAGCCGCTGGACGAGCGGGCCGTCGTGGTGGTGCTGATACCGGACTCGGGGCGCGGCTACCTGTCCAAGATCTTCAACGACACCTGGATGAGCGATTTCGGTTTCCTGCGTCCGCACAACGAGAGCGACGCCGGCGACGTGCTCGAGGCGAAGATCACCCGCCAGGCGCGGGGCCTGGCCGACCTCGTGCTCGTCACGGAGGAGACCCTGGTGCGCGACGCCATCTCGCTCATGCGCGCCAAGGACGTCTCCCAGCTGCTCGTCACCGTGACCGACGAGCTGCCCCTCGCCGCCAAGGAGGTGTCGGGCTCGCTGAGCGAGTTGGGCCTGCTGGAGGTGACGACGCGCGACGCGTCGGTGCTGGACCTTCGCGTGAAGGAGATCGCCGACCCGCCGATGCCGATGGTGGGCGTGGGCATGAGCGTGAGCGAGCTGACGCGCCGTCTCAGCACGTCGGCCAGCGTGCTGATCCTCGACGGGGGACACCCGGTCGGCGTACTGACGCGCAGCGACCTGCTCGGCTTCCTCGAGCAGCGGAGTGTCACGTGAGCGGCTTCAACACCCGGGCCATCCACATCGGCTCCGAGCCGGACTCGATCATCGGGGCCGTGAACCCGGCCGTCTACCTCACCTCGACCTACGCCCAGGACGGCGTGGGCGTGACCCGCTTCAGCGACTACGCGCGCGGCGACAATCCGACCCGCTCCGCGCTCGAGGTCTGCCTGGCCGGCCTCGAGGAGGCCGAGTACGGCGTGGCCTTCGCCTCGGGCATGGCCAGCGAGGACGCGCTGCTGCGCACGTTGGCCCCGGGCGACCACGTGATCCTGGGCAACGACGCCTACGGCGGGACCTACCGGCTGCTGACGAGGGTCTTCGGGAACTGGGGCGTGACGATCTCCTGCGTCGACCTGAGCGACCCGGCGGCGCTGCACGCCGCCTTCACCGAGACGACGAGGATGGTCTGGCTGGAGACGCCCAGCAACCCGCTGTTGACGGTCGTGTCGATCGAGGCGCTGAGCGCGGTCGCGCACGAGCACGGGGCGCTCTGCGTGATCGACAACACGTTCGCCACCCCCTACCTGCAGCAGCCCCTGACCCTCGGTGCCGACGTCGTCGTGCACTCGACGACCAAGTACGTCGGCGGCCACTCCGACGTCGTCGGTGGATTCCTCGCGACGAACAACGACGAGCTGGCGGCGGCGCTGCGCTTTCACCAGTACGCGATCGGGGCCGTGCCGGGCCCGCTCGACTGCTACCTACTGGTGCGCGGGCTCAAGACCCTCGGGGTGCGCATGGATCGCCACTGCGCCAACGCGGCCGCCGTCGCGCAGTTCCTGTCCGGTCACGACGCGGTGCAGCGGGTCTACTACCCCGGACTGGTCGACCACCCCGGTCACGCCGTCGCGGCCGCGCAGATGAGGGACTACGGCGGCATGGTCAGCTTCACGCTCAAGGGCGGCCCGGCCGCGGCGCGCAAGGTCTGCGAATCGACGACGACGTTCATCCTCGCCGAGTCGCTGGGGGGCGTGGAGAGCCTCATCGAGTTGCCCTCGGTGATGACGCAC
The DNA here is from genome assembly GCA_050010495.1 of Acidimicrobiales bacterium. Classification (GTDB taxonomy): domain Bacteria; phylum Actinomycetota; class Acidimicrobiia; order Acidimicrobiales; family RAAP-2; genus RAAP-2. The sequence continues at coordinate 7,020 of JBEKKW010000017.1, read as the reverse complement.
GCCTCGGCGGCCGGATCGATCCTGGAGCCGCCCGAGAACCTCGTGCGCCTGAGCGTCGGTATCGAGGACATCGAAGACATCATCGAGGACCTCGCGCAGGCCCTCGGGTAGTTCCGCGAGCGTCAAAGGTTCACGCAATGGGCCCAACGGACCCGAGGCCCCAGTAGGTTGCTCTGGTGGAACTCAACGACGCACTAAATCTCGCCAGCGCACAGTTCGAGTCGGTGCTGAATCAGGTGACCGAGAGCGAGCTCGCGCTTGCGACGCCGTGTGAGAAGTGGAGCGTCGAGCAGCTGGTCTGGCACGTGGCTCGGGGATCGCTCATGACGGTCCGACTCGTCGACGGCTGCTCCCAGGCGGAAGCGAAGGACATCATGCGCAGCCCCGTCCAACCCGAGGTCGTCGACGAATGTCGCCGGGCCCTCGCCGCGCAGATGGTCGCCCTGAATGGCGCGGACTTAGAGCAGACCGCGCACCATCCGATCGGTGACGTCACCGTTGGCCAGCTCTACGACTTTCGGATCATGGACGTGACGTTGCACACCTGGGACCTGGCCCGCGCCCTCGGCGCCGACGAGCAGTTGGCGCCCGAACTGGTGGCCCACACCTACGGGGTCCTGTCGCCCATGGAGCCCTTCATCGGCCAGATCGGCATCTTCGGCGCGGGCCCCTCGGGCACGCTCGACGGCGACGCCGATCTCCAGGCAACGCTGCTCGACCTCTCGGGGCGCCGGCCCTAGGCAAAGGCCGCCGTCCCGTCCGGGTGGTGTGACGACGGACGGCTCCGAGCGCCGGTAGACCATAATGAAGACCGTGCCCGCCTCCCGCCGAGACCATTCCTTGGGGCTGGCCCCCGCCTCGTGCGAGGACTACCGCGAACTGGCCCGGCGCCGGCTGCCCCGTCAGATCTTCGACTACGTCGACGGCGGGGCCTTCGGCGAGTTCACCCTCGCGGCCAACCGCGACGACCTGCGCCAAATCCAACTGCGCCAGCGCGTCCTGCGCGACGTCTCGACCCGCACGCTCTCGACGACGGTGCTCGGTCAGGAGCTCTCGCTGCCCCTGATCCTCGCCCCGGTCGGCTTCGGCGGCATGCTGGCGCGCCGCGCCGAGGTGCAGGCGGCCCGGGCGGCCGAACGGGCCGGCATTATCTTTTGCGAGTCGACGCTCTCGATCTGTGGACTCGAGGAGGTGACGGCCGAGGTTAAAGCGCCAATCTGGTTCCAGTTGTACGTGATGAAGGACCGCGCCTACGCCGAGGACCTGGTGGCCCGGGCCAAGGCCGGCGGGTGCAGCACGCTGGTCCTGACGGTCGACCTGGCCGTGATCGGGCGACGGTACCGGGACGGACGCAACGGCCTGGGCGGCGGCATCTCGAACATTGGCAAGGTGCGCCGCACCTGGGACCTGGCGAGCCATCCCCGCTGGATCCGCGACGTCGCGCTGGGGGGTAAGCCGCTCACGTTCGGGAACCTCGAGCGGGCCCTGCCCGACGCCAAGGTCCCCCAGGACTTCCAGCGTTGGGTCGAGGGGCAGTTCGACCCCGGCGTCACGTGGGACGATCTCGAGTGGCTGCGCTCGATGTGGAGCGGTCCGATCGCCATCAAGGGCATCCTCGACCCGGAGGACGCGCGTGAGGCCGTCAAGCGCGGCGCCGACGCCGTCATCGTCTCGAACCACGGCGGGCGCCAACTCGACGACGTGCCCTCGACGATCCGAGCGTTGCCCGCGGTCGTCGACGCGGTGCAGGGACGATGCGAGGTCCTCATGGACGGCGGCATCCGCAGCGGCCTGGACGTCGTGAAGGCGCTCGCGCTCGGCGCGCGGGCCTGCCTCATCGGCCGGTCGTGGGCCTACGCCGTGGCGGCGAGGGGTGAAGCCGGCGTCGACCATTTGGTGAAGATCATTCGTGAGGAGATGATGGTGACGCTCGGCCTCACCGGCTTCACCGACGTGAAGGACCTCGATCCTTCGGCCCTGATACTTCCCGGTTCGTCGTCGGGGACGTGAGTCGTCGGCCCCGGGCCCAGGATTCTGGACAACTACGCTGAACGCGTGAGCGAGCACGACGAGCACGAGTCCTCCGAAGAGGGTGGCGACCCCGCCTGCTGGGTCCAACTCGTCTGCCCGGCGTGCGGCGCCATCATCGAGCCCGAGCACCACTGTGTCAAGGACGAGGGTGCATCGGTCGTCGCCGAACGTTAACTCGGGGCGAAATAGCGCCGGGTACGCTCGTGGGGAGAGTTGACGAGAGGCCCATGGTGCGCAAGCGAGACCGTGAGAGTGAACGGCGCCGCGTTCCTCCGCCCTTGATCAAGCGCAGGATCGCCTCGGGCCGGGGGGCGATGGAACAGCCCAACGCCACCGATGACGGCGCCGCGGCACTGACGGCCGGGTTCTGGGTCGCGCTGGTCCTGACGGGCGTCGCGACCGGACTGTTCGGCGACCTCTTGATGTGGATCCTGTCGGTCGCGGAGCGACTGGCCTTCAACTACCATTCCGGCGACTACGCGAGCGCCGTGTCGCGCACCTCGGACCTGCACCGCGTGACGACGCTGGTCCTCGCGGGCCTGATCGGCGCCATCGGGTGGTTCAGCGTTCGCAAGTACCTGAGCAACGAAAGGTCGGAAATCGACGACGCCGTCTGGAACGGCGACGGGGAGCTCTCCATACGGCGCAGTTTCCTCACCTCGATCATCTCCGAGGTCGTCATTGGCATGGGCGCCTCGGCCGGTCGCGAAGCGGCCCCGAAACTCATGGGTGGCGCGTCGGGCAGCCTGGTGTCGAAGTGGATGAACCTCTCGGTCGCGCAGCGCCGCCTGCTGGTCGCCTGCGGCGGCGGGGCCGGTCTGGCGGCCGTCTACAACGTGCCCCTGGGCGGCGCGATCTTCACGGCCGAGGTCCTGTGCGGCAGTTTCGCCCTGCCGACGGTGGTGCCGGCGCTGGCCTGCTCGGGGATCGCCACGATGGTGGCGTGGCTCTACCTGCCCAGCGGTGCGACCTACGCGGACATCCCGCACTATGCCTTCAGTGGTTCGCTCATGGTGTGGTCGTTGCCGGCCGGGCTGGTGATCGGCCTGCTCGGGGTGCTGTACGTGCGCCTCATCGGGTGGGTCGCGCACCATCGCGCCTCGGGCCGGTGGATCCTGGTGGTTATGCCGGTGGCCTTCTTGATCGTCGGGCTGCTCGGTGTGCACTACCCCCAGCTCTTCGGCAACGGCAAGGACATGGCCCACGACGCCTTCCTCGGCCTCGGCGGGATGGGCCTGCTCTTCGCCCTCTTCGCTCTCAAGCCGATGGTGACGGCGTTGACGCTCGGCAGCGGGGCGGCCGGCGGCGTCTTCACCCCCTTCCTCGGCACCGGCGCCGTGCTGGGGGGATGGCTCGGCCTGGTGTGGACGCACCTCTGGCACGGCACGCCGATCGGCGCCTTCGCACTGGTGGGCGCGGCGGCCATGATCGCGGCCGTGATGCAGGCGCCCCTCGCCGGCCTGGTGCTGGTGCTCGAGCTCACCCACAGCGGGTTCGACCTGGCCATCCCCATGGTCGCCGCCGTCGTGATCGCGACCTTCGTGGTTCGCCAGATCGACGGCTACTCGATCTACACGGCCCGTCTGCCGCGCCGACCGGCCCTCTAAATCACGCGGCGATCCGTGAAAGGATGGAGGCATGTACGTGCCGCCAAAACACGCCGTCGACGAAGAGGCCGCCTGGAGGATCGTGGACGAGGCCGGCGCGGGCTTGCTGGTGATCAACACCCCCGAAGGACTCGAGAGCGTGTACGTGCCGGTCGTGCCGAGCGAGGACCGTCGCACCATCAAGTCCCACGTCGCGCGGGCTAACACCTGGTGGCGCTCGGTCGAGGAGGGCACCGAGGTGCTGGCCATCTTCCTCGCGGCCAGCGCCTACGTCTCGCCGAGCCTGTATCCGAGTCGCGTCGAGAGCCCCGGGGTCGTGCCGACGTGGAACTACGTGGCCTGCGAGGTGCGCGGCCGTCTGAGCGTGCACGACGACGTCGACTGGCTGGCGGCGCAGATACGCCTCGTGACGGATCGCTTCGAGGAGGGGCGCGACCCCCGCTGGCACGTGGAGGATTCGCCCGAGGAGTACATCGGCCACCAGCTGGCGGCGATCGTCGGGATCGAGATCGAGGTGACCGCAGTCCAGGGCAAGGCCAAGCTCTCCCAGAACCGTCCCGAGATCGACCACGACAACGTGCGCGACACCTTCGCCTCGGGCTCGCTGGGCGAACGCATCGTCGCGTCGCACATGCGCCTTGACGGGTAGCGCCCTGCAGGTGCGCCGATGCGGAGCGGGCGACGCGATGGCGCTGCGCGCGCTGCGCCTGGAGTCGCTGCTCGATTCGCCCCAGGCTTACGGCTCGACCTACGGGGAGTGCCTCGAATGGACCAGTCGCCGCTGGCGCCAGGTCGCGCGCGAGTGGAACTACTTCCTCGCCGAGCGCGCCGTTCGCGGGGTGGGCATCGCGTCGGGTGGCCCGAACGATCGCTACCCGGGGACCCGTTGGCTGTACGGGATGTACGTCACACCCAAGGAGCGCGGCACCGGGGTCGCCGAAGTCCTCGTCGACGCGGTGCAGGAGTGGGCCCGGCAACAGGGATCGACGTCGCTGTACCTGCACGTGGCCGCGCCGATGCAACGCGCGCGGGCCTTCTACGAGCGCGAGGGCTTCCGCGCGACGGGTGACGTCGTCGCGATGGAACGCGACCCCTCGATTCTGCTGACGACCATGGTGAAGTCCCTTGCCTAGCGATGGGGAAGAGCCCCTGGACGTGCGCCTCGTGTCGGTCGATGCGCTCATCGACCTGCGCCGGCGCGTGCTGCGCGGCGGCGATCCCAACAGCCCGGCCCGCGATCCCCGCGACGATGATGGCGACGCCGTGCACTTCGGGGGATTCCTCGGGAATCGAGTCGTCGCGAGCGCCTCCTGGTTCCCCTCGACCGGTCCGCTCGAGGTTGACGAAATGGCCTATCAACTTCGCTTCATGGCCACGGACTTTGACGTGCAGGGCCGCGGCTACGGGTCGGTGATGCTGGAGCGTTCGAAGGGTGAACTGCGTCGCCGCGGCGCGCGCCAGCTCTGGGCCTACGCGCGCGACAGCGCGCTGGGCTTCTACCTGGCGACCGGCTGGAGCGTCGTCGAGGGTTCGCAGCACGTGAGCGTCGAGACCGGCCTGCCCCACACGGTGATCCGCATGGCCCTATCCGAGTGAGCCGATCGCGGCCGGGCCTTCCCCTAAGGTTGTTCAATGCGTAAGGTCCTCATTCCGGTGCTGGTCGTCGTGCTCGTCGCCGCCGGCGTCGCGACCTGGCTGCTCAACCGCAAGAACACGCCCGCGAAGTCGGCCACGACCACGACCAGCACCACCACGACGGTGCCGCCGCCGATCGCCCCGCTGACCGGCCTGCCCGACCCCGGGGGCGCGGCGTTGACGAGGCCGGCCCTGACGGTGAAGATCGAGAACACGCCCGACGCGTTGCCCCAGTGGGGCGTCGATCAGGCCGACGTCGTCTACGAGGAGATCGTCAACGGCGGCATCACCCGCCTGGCGGCCATCTTCAACTCCCACGCCCCCGCCAAGGTCGGTCCGGTACGCTCGGTGCGACCCACCGACACCCAGGTCGTGTGGCCCCTCGGCGGCATCTTCGCCTACTCGGGCGGGGCCGCCTACGCCGTCGCCAGCATCGAGACGGCACCGGTCAAGCTCATCGACGAGTCGAGCGCCGGCACGGCGATGTTCCGCGACCTCTCGCTGCAGGCCCCGCACAACCTCTTCGCCGTCGCGCCGGAGCTGTTCGCGCTCGGCAAGACCCTCGGCGCCGCGCCCGTCCCGCCGCCCTCGCTCTTCACGTACCAGAGCCCGGGACAGAAGGTGACCGGGCCCAAGGTCACCAGCTTCACGGTCGAGTTCCCGAGCATCTACCCCGTTACCTGGACCTGGGACACGACGTCGCTCTCGTGGGACCGCACCCTTTTCGGCAAGGCCGACGTCACCGGCACGGGGGTGCGCGAATCGCCCAAGAACGTCATTGTGATGTTCGTGAACTACGTCAACGGGATCGGCACGATGTCCTCCTACGCCGACCTGCAGGGTTCGGGCACCGTCGACGTCTTCACCGACGGCCGCGAGGAGAGGGGCACCTGGACGCGCGGACCGAGCAAGTCCGACGAGCTCGAGTACCAGAACGCCGCGGGGACGCCCATTGCCCTCACGCCCGGTCAGACCTGGGTCGAGCTGTTGAACGTCGGCGCGCCGGTCAACGTGGTGACGCCCGTCACGACGACGACGGCCCCCGCGTCGGGCTGACGATCCGCTCGATCGTCGCCAGGGTCTCCTCCATGGCGGCGCGGTTCTTCTGCGGCCAGCGCAGCGCGATGATGGTCCAGGCCCACGGGCGGTCGTAGTCGAAGCTCTCGGTCACCCGGGTGGCGCCACCCTCCTCGGCGAGGTCGTAGCGCCAGATGAACTGGGCCCAGTGCTGCCACGCAATGGCGCGCGGCTCGTCGAAGACCACGACGGTGTTGGTCACGCGGTAGGGCAGGACGATGCGCATCGACATCGAGAAGGTCGCGCCGAGACTGAGCCGCGCCGGCGCGTCGCGCACGGCCCGCACGCTCGTCGAGCCGTCGAGCTCGTGGTGGCGCCGAGGGTCGGCGAGCAGGTCGAAGATGGCCTGGGCCGGCGCGTCGATGAGGCGCGAGGCCGAGACGGAGCGGACTTTCATGGTGACCCCAGCGTAAGGTTGGGGGCGACGTCGCAGCGACAGAGCAGGAGAGCGATGCGGATTGGCAATCTCTACGGGCCCGACGCCACGTTCCTCGGCGTGCCGAGCGCCGATCCCGACGTCCCCGCCGAGTGGTCCGACGCACTGGCCGCCATCATCGGCGCGCCCTTCGACGGCGGCACGTCGCACCGTTCGGGATGCCGCTTCGGTCCCCAGGCGATGCGCCTGAGCGACTACCTGCCCCACGACGGCAAGCGGCCGAGCCTCGCGCTG
>JBEKKW010000016.1:0-32775 GCA_050010495.1 Acidimicrobiales bacterium | reverse complement strand
CGATCGCCACGCGCTGCTTCATCCCGCCGGAGAGTTCGTGAGGGTACCGGTCCTCGAAGCCGTCGAGGCCGACCAGCGACAGGCACTGCAGGGCGCGCTCCTTGCGCTCGTTCTTGGAGTAGCGGGCCTTGCCCATCGCCTCTAGGCCGAACTCGACGTTGTCGCGAGCCGTGCGCCAGGGGAACAGCGCGTACTGCTGGAACACGATGGCCCGATCGAGCCCCGGCCCGGTGATGACGTCGCCGTCGATTCGTATGTCGCCCGCGGTGGGCAGGTCGAGACCCGCCACGAGGTCGAGCAGGGTCGACTTGCCGCAGCCGCTCGGACCGACGACCGCCAAGAACTCGCCCGAGCGGATGTCGAGGTTGATGTCGGCCAGCGCCTCGATCACCACCGGGTTGGCGCCCCTCGCTGCGCGGCGCACGTCGAAGCTCTTGGCGACGCCGCGCAGCTCGATCTTGGCGGTCACGACTTGAAGTACGGGTTGAACTGGTTGGTGTAGATGGACTTGAGTTGCACCTGGCCGGTCTTGATCTCGCCGGTCTTCACCAGCCAGGTCTCGAACGGTCGGAAGTCCTCCGAGGTGATCACGCCACCCTTAGAGGGCACGCCGTCGGCCTTCCAGTAGGCGAAGGCGGCCGCGTCACTGGAGCGACCCTGCGCGGTCAGCCAGCCCACGTACTGCGTGATCACCTGGCCCGTGGTGTGGGCCTGCGCCCAGACGATGGCCTTGGCGACGCCGGCGACGAACTTCTTGACGGTGAGCGGGTTCTGCTTGATGAAGGAATCCGTGAAGACGATGCCGCACGTCCCGATCACGCCGTAGAGCGTGTTCTCGGTCACCAGGGCCCTCAACGACGTCTGACTCTGCGCCTGCGCGATGGCGGTGCCGACGAGGTAGCCGGCGTCCACGCTGCCGCTCGTGAGGGCGGCGATCTCGGAGAGACCGCTGAGCGCGACGGTGGTCACCGACGAGGGGCTGATCCCGTTGTCGTAGAGATAGGTGTCCGTCGTCGATCCAGCCAGCGTGCCGGGGCTGAACGCGACCGTCTTGCCCACGAGCTGCTGCGCCGAGGTGATGGAACTGCCGACCGGCACGTAGATGCCTCCCGCCGCGAGCCCCTGGTCACCGAGGTAGTTAATGACCGACTTGATCTGCACGCCCGCCGCCACCGCCGAGATGATCCCACCGTTGAAGGACGCCGCGAAGTCGAGGTCCCCCGCGGCGAGCGCCTCGATCTCCTCCGGTCCGTTCTCGTCCTCGCCGACGTTGACGAGCTTGATGCCCTTGAGGTAACCGAGACTCTCGGCTAACTCCGGAAAGTTGAGGATGGTCGGGAACGGCTCGTAGCGAAGTGTGGTCACCTCGGATGACGCCTTCGACGTCGCCGCCGAACCCGAGCCGGCCACGAGGGCGACGCCGGCCGTGGACAGGGTCAGCGAGCAGACGAGCGCGAGAACGCTCAGGTGCCTGGTGCGGTGGGTACGAAACATCATTGGTAAGTGCCTTTCGGTAGGGGGGTCTGTTTCTATTTCCTACTTTATTACTAGATTAAATAGAAATAGTCAACTATTACCCGAAAACCCTTACGGATACTGACGTCAGCTCGTGGGACCATGGACGAAGGCGCTAGGGCAACGCGTGTCGGGCGGACACGGCGACGCCCGAGACGTACGAGGGCGCGATCGTCATCGCTTCGAGCAGGTCTATCGCATCAAGACGAATTGAGCCAGTCGACGTGCTCATTTCCACGACCGGATCGCCGACAGCGGCGAACCTTCGTTGGTCGATTCAGACGCTCGCTCCCCATCTACTTCGACGGGCTGACCTTCGACGAGGACTCACCTCGCGACATCAGACGTGACAGAGCAGACCCCCATCGACCAGCAGGGTCTGACCCGTTATATAGGAGGCCTCGTCGGAAGCCAGGAACGCGACCGCCGCGGCCATCTCCTCAGGTAGCCCCTGACGACCCATCGGCACGGTGCGCTCTATCAGCGTCGTGATGTCCTGCTCGGTCAACTCGTCGTGTTGGAACTGGGGATCGTTGAATCCGGTGTCCACCCAGCCGGGGCACACGCAGTTGACGCGGATGCCGGACTTGGCGTAGTCGATCGCCAGGCTACGAGTCAGGTTGACGACCGCGGCCTTGGACGCGGTGTAGGCCGACAGGGCCGGCTCGCCGAACATTCCGCTGATCGAACCGGTCGTCACGATAGCTCCGCCGCCCCGTGAGCGCAGCACCGGGACGACCGCGCGCACCACGAGGAACATCGAAGTGATGTTGACCGCCAGGGTCCGGTTCCACTCCTCGAGGTCCGTCTCTTCGACGGTCCCGGCCCGGAGCCGACCGGCGTTGGAGTGCAGCACGTCGATGCCGCCGAGATCATCGACGATGCTCGTCACGAGCGCGGCCACCGCACCGGCGTCGGAGACGTCGCCCACGTACGCGCGGGCTCGCGCACCTACCGCGGTGCATTCATCGGCGACGTGCTGCGCTTCGTCGCCACGAATGTCCACGACCGCGACGTGCGCCCCTTCGGAGGCGAAGCGCAGGGCGCTCGCGCGCCCGATGCCGTGTCCGGCTCCCGTGACGACCACACTCTTGCCATCAAATCGCGTCATTGCGACCCCCTCTCGAGCGTTACCAAACGAACCCTAGTGAGCCCCCTCGAACTTTCGTCAACAGACCCGGGCGTCGCCAATGCCGCGGCCCGTGACGAACCGGCACATTCGACGAGGTGACCCCGGGTGGCCCGGCTAGGACTCGTCGGAGCCCTTGATGCCCGACTCGCGCCGTTCCTTGATCGAGGTGAAGTAGGGCGACGATGGCCGCGCTGCTCGGATGATGAAGCCGAGCGCGAACACGATCACCAGGATAATGACCGCGACCCAGGAGACGATGTGCGCCTGCGTCGTCAACCCGTAGGCGAAGATCACGCCCATGAAAAGCCCGCCGAGCAACGGCACGATGCCCAGCCAGAGCAGCTTGCTGCCGCTGTGCTTGAGGTGGTCCCGATAGAACCAGACGCTGGCGCAGGCGACCACGAAGTACATGAACAACCCGATCATGCCGTCGGAGCTGATGATGTCGCCGATGGCGTGGTTGGCTGACGCGTTCTCGAGGTACGGGATCAACAAGATCGGTGGGATGGCCGCCAGGATCAGCAGCGCGGCCCACGGCGTCTGGTGCTTCTTGTTGATGAAACCGAAGACCCTCGGGATGAGCTTGTCGCGCGCCAGCGCGTAGAGCACGCGGCTCGGTTCGGTCATCTGGATCTGGCAGGTGCCGATCACGGCCACCAGCACCGCGAGGGGCAGCGCCCGCCCGAAGAAGCCCGGCACCAGCAGCTGCCCGGCGTAGGCCAGCACGTCGGTGCCGTCCTTTAAGACGTTCGCCTGGCTGGACACGCCTTCGAAGACCGCGATGAGGAAGGTGTACCAGACCGTGAGGAACAGGGTCCCCATGATCATCGCGCGCCCGGGATTGATCTTGCGGTTCGTTGACTCCTCGCCGAGTACCGCCGTCGCCTCCCAGCCGAGGTAGAGGAACCCACAGGGCACTGCAGCCTTGGCCAGTCCGGTGAAGCCGCCGATACCGTGGACCGCGCCGGAGAAGGCGAAGTCCGATATCCCGGGCAGCGACGCGCCACCGGCGTGCGAGGCCTCGTGGATCAGGGCGAGGATCACGAACGAGATCATGGCGCTGTACTCGATGAAGACGAAGGCCCACTGCAATCGCACCGACGGTCGGATGCCGCGGATCGAGAGGTAGACCAGCACACCCATGATGGCCGTCGCGACGACCCACGTAAGGGGATTGGAGAAGGTGTCGCCGGTCGGGGCCACGACGAAGAGGAAGTACGCGCCGGCGAGCGTGATGTTGCCGACGTTGGCGAACGTCGAGACCGCCACGTTCAACAGTCCGGTGCCGACGCCGATGGACGGCGTGACGGCCTCGCCCACCCACACGTAGGGCGCGCCCGCGTGGGCGCGCCACCGGTTGAGGCTCGCGTACCCCACGGCGCAGGCGCTCATCGCGAGCCCGACGATCAATACCGCGAGCGGCGAGATGTGCCCGGCGAACGCGACCAGGATGGCCAACGTGTAGGCGACGCTGCTGGAGGGGGCGACGTTCGCGATGGAGACCACGAAGTCACCCCAGAGACTTACGGAATCGGCCCGGAGACCTAACTCCTCTTCAATCTGTTCTTCCTCGGTTGCCACGTAGCCCCCCCGGTCTCGGCGCAATTTTGCACCACAGTAAGTCATCTGATGACTTCTGTCAAACGATTTTGCAATCTTTTCCGCGCCGGATCGGGCGGCTTTCGCCGACGCAGCACCCGGTCGGCAGGTCCGAACCAGTTGACCAAAGTCATCAGATGACTTACTGTGGTGCTCAGGACTGCTGTGATGGGAACGTAGGCGCTACGCCGATGACTGGGGGGCGATGGACGAGCTGACAGGGGACGTCGCCGCCTCGGTCCGCGCCGAGAGCGCCGTGAGCGCATCGATCGTCCCGATCTGCACCACCGCGGCGATGGCCCGCCCGGCGAACACACCTCGGCCTGTTGCGAAGGACCGAACGGACCCGTGAGCTACGTCATCGGCGTCGACGTTGGTTCTCAGAGCATCAAGGGCGTGCTGCTCGATCCCGACGGGCTCACCTGCGCCGCGTCGTCACACCCCCTGTCGATGCAGCACCCCCGGGGCGGGTGGGCCGAACAGGACCCGCGCCACTGGGAGGAGGGACTCTCCCTGGTCATCGCCTCGATGCTGACCGCCGCCGGCGTCGCCGCCACTGAGGTGAAGGCGATGAGCCTCGCCTGCCAGGTCGACGGCGTCGTGCCGATCTCGAATGACGGTACCGCCGCCGGTGCGGCCATCATCTGGCTCGACCGACGGGCCGAGACCCAGGCCCGAGCGTTCGCCGAGCGGGTCGGGGCCGAACGACTCTTCGATATCACCGGACTCGTTCCGGACTCCTCGCACTCCGGGCCGAAGATCATGTGGCTACGCGAGAACGAGCCGGCGATCTTCGCCGGGGCGTCGGCCTTCCCTCCCGCCGCCGGCTACCTGCTGCACCGCCTCACCGACCGCCTCGCCCTCGATCACGCCAACGCCTCGTCGAGCCTGCTCTACGACCTGCGTTCACGACAGTGGTCCGAGGAGTTGCTCCAGGTGGCCAGCCTGCGCCCCGAACAGTTGGGTCAGATCCTTGACGCGAGCGAGGTCGCCGGCACACTCAGCGCCCGCGCGGCCGCGACGTTCGGTCTCTCCGAGCACTGCGCGGTGCTAGTCGGTACCGGGGACGAACACGCCGGCTCGATCGGCGCGGGGGCCGTCACCGACGGCACCATCACCGACGTCACCGGCACCGCCGAACCGGTGACCGTGGCGTCCAAGGCCCTCGTCCTCGATGGCGATGGCCTCGTCGAGACCCACGCGCACGCCCTGCGCGACTACTACCTCGTCGAGAATCCCGGCTTCGTCTCGGGCGGCAGCACCCGTTGGCTCTGCGACAACGTGCTCAAGGTCTCCCACGCCGACTTCTTCGACATGGCCGCTCGGACGCCGGCCGGTTCGGACGGCGTACTCTTTCTTCCCGCGCTGTCGGGCGCGATGACCCCTCGCTGGAACGCCCGCATGCGCGGCGCCTTCGCCGGACTCGCGATGTCGCACACGGGCGAGACCCTGGCCCGCGCGATCCTCGAAGGCTGCGCGTACGCGCTGCGTGACGTCACCGACCGATTCGCCGCGCTCGGGCTCGGGCACGAGGAGATCCGCGTCGTGGGCGGCGGGGCGGCGAGCTCGACCTGGATGCAGATCAAGGCCGACGTGACGGGCCGGCCCGTGCGACGCGTTCTCGTCCCCGAGGCGACGGCCCTGGGCGCCGCGCTGCTCGCCGGCGTCTCGACGGGGACGTTCGTCGACATGAACGACGCGGTTGAGCGCACGGTAACGCTGGCCGACGAGCCGTTCATTGCCGATCCGCAGAGCCAGGCCGTCTACGGCGAGACCTACGAGCGATACCGGGCGCTCTTCGATGGCGTCGACGGAGCCCTGTCGTGAGCGACGTCGAGACCGTGGTCGTCGATCGGCTCAACGATCTTCGGACGATGGCGCGTTCGTCCCCCGAGGCCGCGTCGCTGCACGAGATCGGCGTCCGTGAGGTCGTGCGAGGTCCCGGCGCCATCCACACGCTGGCGTCGGTGCTCGAACGGCTCGGTGTCGCGAGTTCCTCGACGGTGTGCCTCTTCTGTGACACCACACCGAAGAGCTACGGCGACGGCGACGTCTCGGACGTCGTGCTCCACGCGCTGCGCGCACACCAGACGGCAATGGTGCGCATCGCGCCCCGCGGCCCCGACGGGTTGGTGCACGCCAACGAAGCGACGGTGGCCGACGCCGTCGACATGGTGCGACGGACCACTCCGAGCGTGATCGTCAGCGTCGGATCGGGGACCATCGTCGACATCGCCAAGGTCGTGGCCCGCGAACTGGCCCTGACCCACGTGGTCGTCCAGACCGCCGCCAGTGTGAACGGCTTCTCTGACGACCAGTCGGTGCTGCTAATAAAAGGTGTCAAACGCACGACGCCGAGCAGGTGGCCTGACGCCCTGCTCATCGACCCCGAGGCAGTCGCGAACGCCCCCCTCGCCATGACGCGCTCGGGCCTCGGCGACGAGCTCTCGTTGTTCTCGGCCGGTGCTGACTGGTATCTCGCCAACGCCGTCGGCATCGACGCCAGTTTCTCACCCACGATCATCGCGATGATGCGCCGCGACATCGACGGACTGCTGGCCGCGTCGGGCGAGGTGGGCAGTGGCCAACCTGACGCCATCGCCTTGCTCGCCAGTTGTCTCACGGCCGGTGGACTGGCCATGGGTGTCGCTGGTCGCACGGCGCCCTCATCGGGGGCCGAGCACCTGATCAGCCACCTGCTGGAGATGCACGCCGGCGCCTCCGCCCTCGCCAGCGCGTCGCACGGCTCCCAGGTCGGTGCGGCCAGTGTCACGGCCGCGTTGATCTGGGCCCGGGTGCGCGAGCACCTGCGCGGCCCCGGCGCCCAGGTCAGCGCCACGAACGTCGCCACGCGCGAACAGGTCCTCGCGGCTTTCGAACGCCTCGACGCCACCGGAGCGATGGGCGAGGAATGTTGGCGCGTGTACGAGCGCAAGGCCACGTGGATCGGACAGCACCTCGACGATATTCGTGGCGTGGTGCTGCGCTGGCCCGATCACGATGCTCATCTCGAGCGATTGCTGCTCGCGCCGGAGGTCGTGGCGTCCTCGCTGCGCCGGGCCCGGGGTGCCGTCACGTACGACGACCTCGACCCGGTTCCCGAACCCGAGGCCGTCGAGTGGACACTGGCCCACTGCAACCTCATGCGTGATCGCTTCACGGTCGTCGACTTGGCCCAGCTGCTCGGGCTGTGGAACCGGTCCGACGCCGCGGCGGTACTCGCTCGGCAAAGGGAGCTCGCTCGATGATCAACTTCGTGTTCATGCTGACCCACTCCGACAGCACCGTCGACGACGCCCTCGACCACGTCGACACGCTGGCCTCGACCGGACTGCGCTACATCGGCTTCAAGGACGTGGGCGCCACACCACAGCGCCAGGTCGCCATCGCCCGCGCCGCCCACGACGCCGGACTTGAGGTAATGCTCGAAGTTGTCTCCACTACGAGGGAGGCGGAGATCGATTCCGTACGGGCCGCCCTGGGCGCCGGCGTCGACTGGGTGCTGGGCGGTACGCAGCCGGACTCGGTGTTGCCGCTGCTCGCGGGCAGCGCCGTGCGGTACTGCCCGTTCCCGGGGCGGGTGGTCGGCCATCCCAGCGTCCTCGAGGGCACCGTTACCGAGATCGCCCAGAGTGCGGCCCTGCTCACGGCGAGGCCCGGCGTCTACGGGCTGGACCTGCTCGCCTATCGTCACCGGAGCGCCGACATCGAGCAACTCACCCGGGCGGTCGTCGACGCCTCCGCCGGCCCCGTCATCGCGGCCGGTTCGGTCGTCAACGACACGCAGATCGCCATGCTCGAGTCGGCCGGCGCGTGGGGGTTCACGATCGGCTCGGCGATCTTCGACGGGCTCTTTCCCGGCGCCCCCGACATCGCCGCCCAGGTACGTCACGTGCTCGAGGTCGCCGGCGCGTGACCCGGGTCGCGACCGCTCGGGGAAACCGCGTTGACGAGGTCCGACGGGGACTGCTGCACGACCTCGTCAGCGCCAAGTTGAAGGTTGGCGCCAAACTCGTCAACGAGCAGGCGCTCGCCGCACGCTTTGACGTGAGCCGCCTCACGGTGCGCGAGGCGGTCTCGGCACTCGCCAACGCCGGCTACCTCGAGCGCCGTCACGGCAGCGGCACCTACGTCGTCGGCCTGCCCGGCCCACGCCACGCCCTGGACGCGACGCTCAGTTACACGCACATGATCGCCGAAGCCGGGATGAAGCCGGGGATGCAACTGCTCAACGTGGACGCGAGACCGGCCACCGCCGACGAGGTCCAGGAGTTAGACCTCGAACCGGGTGAGGCCGTGCGCAGCCTCGAGCGCCTGCGCACGGCCGACGGACGGCCCGTCATCTACTCCCTCGACGTCCTGCCCGAGCGGTACGTCCTCACGGTGAGCGACAAGGGATTCAACCGGTCGCTCTACGACGTTCTCGAACGGATCGGCCACCCCGTGGTCAACGCGAACGCGGTGCTCTTACCGGTCATCGCCGACCGGCGCCTGGGCACCCTGCTGGACGTGCGTCCCGGCAGCGCCCTCCAGCAGATCAGCGAGATCGACTACACCACGGCCGGGCGTCCGATCGTCTCGTCGATTGAGTGGCACGTCCCGGGGATCTTCGAACTGCGGGTCAATCGCCGCCCGTAGAAGTACCACGCAAGAATGGACTTTTGTCCCTGGGGCCCCGTACGAAAAGCGGCCAATACTTGCCTGATGGACGCGGATGGAACGACACCGACGGTTCAGAAGAGCCGGAACCCTATTTTCGTCGAGGACTTCACCGACCTCGAGCGTCCCTTCGACGCCCTGTCCGAACGCTTCAGTTCCGAGGGACTGTGGCTGGCGCCCTTCGCCACGACCGCGACCCAAGAGGGCGAAACTCTGCGTATGCGCATCGGTCCGTCGTGGGCGTCGGGACTGGTGACGCGCGAGGTGCAGGTGACCTTGTGGCCGGTGCGCGAGCGCGACAACGCGCTGGCCCGGGCCATCTCCTGGGTGCCCAGCGAGTGGCAGTCCCTCTTCCCCCTGCTCGAAGGCGACATGGAACTGGCCCCGATCGGCCAAGGTTGGAGCCGACTGTCGCTGGCCGTCATCTACACCGTTCCCCTGGGCGCCTTCGGTGCGCGCGTCGACCGCGCCGTGATGCATCGCGTCGCCGCGTCGACCGTGCGCTCCTTCCTCGCCCAGGTTGGCGGGAGTCTCCTCTCCGGCGTCGAACCTTCCTAGGTCCTGCGACTTGAAGGATGATCGTCGTGGTCGAGTGACGCGACGTTCGTCCCACGAACGGCCCTTCCCACGAACATTGATCCCCCGGTCGCCATGACGTCCGTCACCGTCGTGCCGCGATTGAACGCGGGACTCGCGAACCTGTGGGACACCCCGTCGGCCGTCACAATGAAACGAAGCAACGGGTGGTGGCGGGCCCCGTACCGTCTCCTGCGCCGCCACCAGGCCCATGTTCTGGCCCCACGACGCAAGAGGTGACATCGGACCCTAGAGGAAACAGTTTCAACGTGGATAGGTTCGCCCTTAGGGATTGTTGAGCTTGAGCCTGAGTCGTCCAGATCTCACGACGAGCACTGTCGATCCGCAATAAGCCAAGGAGGCACATCATGAAAGCACTGGTCTACAAGGGCCCCGGCAAGAAGAGTTGGGAAGAAGTACCCGACCCCAAGATCCTCAAGGCCACCGACGTCATCGTCAAGATGGACGCGACCACCATTTGCGGCACCGACCTTCATATTCTCAAGGGCGACGTCCCCGAGGTCGAGGTCGGACGTATTCTCGGCCACGAGGGCATCGGCGTGATCACCGAAGTCGGCACGAGCGTCACCCAGCTAGCCGTCGGCGACCGCGTGATCCTGTCCTGCGTCAGTTCCTGCGGGCGCTGCGCCAACTGTCGCCAGGGCCTCTACAGCCACTGCCTCGACGAGGAAGGGATCGCCGGCATCGGCTGGATCTTCGGCTACATGATCGACGGCACCCAGGCCGAGTACGTCCGAGTCCCCTTCGCGGAGAACTCGGTCTACAAGATTCCCGAGGGCATGACCGACGCCGAGGGCATCTTGCTCTCGGACATCCTGCCGACCGGTTTCGAGATCGGCGTCCAGTACGGTCAGGTCAACCCCGGCGACGTCGTCGCGGTCATTGGTTCGGGCCCCGTGGGCCTCTCGTCAGTGATGACGGCCCGTCTCTACGGTCCTTCCAAGATCATCGCGATCGACCTCGACAGCGCCCGTCTGAAGAGGGCGTCAGAATTCGGTGCGACCGACACGGTCAACTCCGGAGACGCCGACTGGAAACAGCAAGTGATGGCCCTGACCGACGGCGCCGGCGTTGACGTCGCCATCGAGGCCGTGGGCGTGCCCGCGACCTTCACCATGGCGACCGAGATCGTTCGCCCCGGAGGCCACGTCGCCAACATCGGCGTGCACGGCAAGTCGGTGGAGCTCAAGCTCAACGAGCTCTGGATCAAGAACATCGACATCTCGATGGGCCTGGTCAACACCAACACCCTCGGCATGCTGCTCAAGCTCGTCGCGGCCCACAACCTGCCGGCCGACAAGTTCGTCACCCACGAATTCAGTTTCGACCAGGTGCTCGAGGCCTACGACGTCTTCGGCAACGCGTCCAAGTACGACGCGCTGAAGGTGCTGATCCACTAGGCACCTCCGTCGCAGCTCCACCACAATCCGCCAGGCCGCTCTCCGCGACCTGGCGGATTGTGCGTGTACGGGCCGCTCGGTCAGGGTTCGGATGCAACTTTTACCGCTTGACCAGGTACTCCTTCTCGCCAGGCATCGATTCTCGCGGTCGACAGGGATTCCGCTACAAATGATGGCAGAATGATGCTATAGTGATGTCATGTTGATATCAGAC
The DNA here is from genome assembly GCA_050010495.1 of Acidimicrobiales bacterium. Taxonomy (GTDB): domain Bacteria; phylum Actinomycetota; class Acidimicrobiia; order Acidimicrobiales; family RAAP-2; genus RAAP-2. Next base: position 21,659 of record JBEKKW010000016.1, on the reverse strand, counting down.
TTTATCGAGCAGATCCGTGAAGACTTCAAGAACCTCTCGGAACTCGCCGGTCCCGAGACCTCGCTGCTGGTCGAGCGGATCGGCACGGCCGTCGAACCGGCGCTGCAGAAGCACTTCCTGGACGCCCTGGACAGCCTGGTCCAGGAGTTCAACCTGAACGACGGTGCACCGCTCTCGCTCAACCTCGAGGGCGACGCCGTGCGTCTCTCTCGACTCATCCGGGCCAGCGCCGACGAGATCGTCTCCACTGGGGAGTACACGGCCCGCATCGCCCTGCGACTCAGCGACGAGTTAAAGGAGAGCATCGAACACATGGCCTCCGACGTCGGTTCGTCGATCAATTCGTGGATCGTGCGCTCCCTCGAGCGTTCGGTTCGCACCGACCAGTCCGGTTCGTCGATCCTGGGCCGTCGCCAACTTCGCGGCAAGGGCCGAGCCTAGGGGCGAAGGGAACGACCATGATCAACTTTCGATTCTCAACGCCAACCCGTCACGAGACCTACCGCCAGTCCCGGCGCGACTCGCTCAACTTCGAGAACTGCGGGGGCGAGCGCCACGCCGGCGACGACTCGACGCTGGGGACGCTCGGACCCATCTACGACTTCCTCGCGCGGGCCGCGAGCCACGTCGGCGCGCGCCAAACGAAAGGCTGAGACCATGGGCGACACCAACGACTCCCCCGAGCGCGCCACCTCGCGCACCAGCGATGGACGGCGTGAGGAGACCTTCGCCGTCACCGGTGCGCTGCACGTCACGATCACCTCGCGCAGCGGCGACATCACCGTGCGCGCGAGCCGGACGAACGAGTCCCGGGTCACGCTGAGCGCCGATTCGGCGAAGTACCACCACCTGCTCCAGCAGGCCCGCGTCGACTACGACCCCACCACTCGCCAGCTCGACGTGCGCACGCAGCCCCGCGACGCTTCGGCGCACGGCCGGCCCTCCAAGGTCCGGGTGTCGTGGTTCGACTTCGGGGGCTCCGACTTAGACGTGACCGTCGTCGTCCCCGAGGGCTCCTCCCTAGAGATCAAGACCGTCTCCGGCGACGTCTCACTGCAGGGGCCGCTCAACGCCGTCACGGTGTCGACCGTGTCCGGGGACGTGAGCGTCACCAACTCGTGCGACACCGTCGACGCGCACACGGCCTCCGGCGACGTCAGCATCGACCGCGTGTTAAAGAGCCTGCGGTGTCGCTGCGCGTCGGGTGACGTCGAGTGCCATGACACCGCGGCGACCACCGAGGTCATGAGCGCGTCGGGCGACGTCGACCTCACGGTCGCCCAACCGGGTCGGTTGGAGGTGAAGGTGGTGTCGGGCGACATTCGCGTCAAGGTGGCCCGCGGCCTGGTCGTTGACGTGAACGCGAACACCATCTCGGGCGAACTGTCGAGCAACATCGACTTCGGTGACTACGACGGAGGCGACGACGAGGAACAGGTCTTCGTCAAGGCCACGACCGTGTCGGGCGACATCCGGATCGACAAGACCTGGTGAGCGACGCCGTCGTCGCGACGATCTACAGCGGTCTCGGCGCGCGGTAGCGGATCGTCTTAGGTTCGGTGAAGGCCTCGAACAGGGATCGCCCACCGACCCGTCCGCGGCCACTGTCGGTGCCCGAACGACCGCCGAAAGGTAGGTGCGACTCCCACACGTTGGTCGAGGCGTTGATGTTGACCCAACCGGCGCGCGCCGCCTCGGCGAAGGCCAGACCTCGCTCCAGGTCCTCAGTGAACACGGCCGCGGTCAATCCGTAGGGCGAGGCGTTCGTGAGCTCGAGGGCCTGCGCGTCCGACGCCACTTCGATCACCGGCACGACCGGTCCGAAGGTCTCCTCGCGCGCGATCAGCATCTCGTCATCGACACCATCGAGCACCGTCGCCTCGACGAACAGCGCCGTGGCGTGCCCCGGCTCGCGACTCCCGCCGCAGCGCAGCACGGCGTCGCGGGCCAGTGCGTCGGCCACGTGCTCGTCGAACTTGCGCGCGTTCGACTCGTTGTTCAGCGGCCCCATCGTCGTGAGCGGGTCGAAGGGGTCACCGAGACGAACGTGGCGCGCCGTCGCCGCCACGACCCGCTCGACGAACTCGGCCCGTATCGAAGAGTGCACGAGGAATCGCTCCCCCGCGGTACAGCTCTGCCCCGCGCAGAGGTAGGCAGCCTCCAGGGTCGCCTCGACCGCGAGATCGAGGTCGGCGTCATGCAAGATCACCATCGGACCGTTGCCGCCGAGTTCGAGGATCTGCACCTTGCCTTGCGCGCCCTCGGCGATCCGGCGTCCGGTGGCGACCGATCCCACGAAACCCACGGCGTCCACGAGAGGGTGAGAGATCACGGCGCCGCCGACGATCGCCCCGGGTCCGGGCAGGAAGTTAAAGACGCCCGGTGGCAGCTGGGCCTCGGCGATGACCTCGGCCAGCAGCGCCGAACAGGCGGCCGTCGACGAGCTGGGGTTCCACACGACCGTGTTACCCGCCGCCAGGGCCGGGGCGAAGACCTCGGCGGCCATCGTGTACGGCCAGTTCCACGGCGACACCACCGCGACGACGCCGAGGGGCACGCGCAGCACCAGCACCCGGGCCCCGGGTGACGCCGAGGGCGGCAACGAGCCCTCGTACCGCTTGGCATCCTCGGCCGCCATCGAGAAGTACTCGGTCAGCTCGTCCACCTCGGCGAAAGCCTCGGCGACGAGCGGCTTGCCCTGGTCTTCGCTCAACGCGCGGGCCAACTCGTCGCGTCGCGCTCGGATCGACCCGGCCACGGCCGCACACCGTGACGCGCGGTCGAAGGCCGAGCTCGCGGCCCACGCCGGTGCCGCCGCGCGGGCGCACGACACGGCGCGATCGACGTCAGCGAGGTCGGCCACGGCAACACTCGCGAACGTTTCGCCGCTCGAAGGGCTGACGGCGGCCATGGTGCCGGCGCCGCCGTTGCACCACTCACCCCCGACGAAGAGCCGGTACTCGCGCACGATCCCTCACTTTCGCTGGGACGCAGAACCAGCACGATACACAACGACGGTTTCGAGAGAGATGAGTTGTGAACTTATTCGCAAGCCCTGAGAGTGAGGCGGCGAACGGCGCCGCGTGCGTCAACGCCTGTCCCTGGCGACGTCTCATCGCCTGGCGCCCGTTGAATTTTGGGAAGCGCTTACCTCCGTGCCTGACGCGCCCGTTCGTAGAAGAACGGTACGTTCACGCTATTGACACGACCCATCGTGACATGTATTTTGTAAGCGATTACATTAGGGCAGGGTGCTCAAAGCCAATCCGTGGAGGGACTGAATGGCCGATTCGCAGCCGACGATCTACGACGTGGCGAAGCGTGCCGGCGTCTCGATCGCGACCGTGAGTCGAGCGATCAACTCGCTCTCGTCCGTGCGGCCCGCCACCCGTGCCAAAGTCCTCGCGGCGATGGAGGAGTTGGAGTTCGTGCCCAACGCCGTGGCCCGCCGTCTCTCCCAGGGCAAGCACTGGGTCCTCGGACTGGTCTTCACTCACGCGCCGCTCGACGGCACGTCACCGGCGGTCGAAGAGGCCAGCCTGCTCTACACCGACATCGTGATCCGCGGCGCGGAGGCGCGCGCGGCCGCCCTGGGCTACTCGCTGCTTCTTCGCAGCGCGGGGCCCACCAGGCCCGAGGGCATGACGGGCCTGATGAATCTCACGGGCACCGTGGACGGACTCATCGTGCTCGACCGGATCCTGAGCGACGCGGAGGCGAATCTCCTCGCTCGGCGCATTCCCCTGGTGCTGCTCGCGGGACGGGGTGATTCCACCTCGGCGATGACGGTGCGCGTCGACAACGAGAACGCGATGAATAGCTTGGCCGAGCACCTGGTGGGGGTCCACGGGATCCAGCGGGCCGGTTTCGTGTCGGGATTCGACGAGAGCCCCGACAGCGTGGCCCGCGAGGTCGCCTTCAGGACGGGGATCGAGCGCATGGGAGGCGTTGTTGCCTACCGCGACGTCTTGAAGGCGGACTGGACTTCGGGTGGCGGGGCGGAGGCCATGCGCCAACGGATGTCCATCGAGGCACCACTGCCCGAGGTCTTCGCGTGCGCCAACGACCAGATGGCCGTGGGCGTGATCCACGCGCTGGGTGACGGGGGACTCAGCGTCCCCGAGGACATCGCGGTCACAGGGTTCGATGACATCACGCTGACCCGTTACTTCAGTCCTCCGCTGACGACGATTCGTCAATCGGGAAACTTGCTCGGCGAGAAGGCGGTCGACGCGCTGGTAGGGGCCCTCGACGGCGCAGAGAGCGCCACTCACTCGCTGGTACTGCCGACCCAATTGGTGGTGCGTCGCAGCTGCGGCTGCGGCGAAGATGGCGAGGCGCTCGCGATGGCGGGCGGCGCCCTCGAAGGGCGGGGGGTGGGCTAAATGTTACCCATCACCCGTCGATTAGGCGTCTACATCGTCACGGCGTGGGTCGCCGTCACGGCCAACTTTCTGCTGCCTCGACTGATGCCGGGCAACCCTATTCAGACGCTCATCGGAAAGGTGCAATCCAACGTGACGCCCGCCGAGGTGCGGGCGATCCGACTCTCCTTCGGCGGGAGTTTTCACAACAGCCTCATCCACCAGTACTTCACGTACCTGGATCAACTGTTCCACGGCAACCTCGGGGTCTCCATCACCTTGTCGACGCCGGTCAGCACCATCTTGAAGGGCGCCGTGCCATGGACCGTGGGGCTGATCGGCATCTCGACCGTGCTGAGCTTCTTCATCGGTACGATCACGGGGGCGCTGCTCGGCTGGACCCGCGGTTCACGGCTCGATTCGCTCATTCCCACGGCGACGTTCTTCCAGGCGGTCCCGTACTTCTTCCTCGGCACCGTGATGCTGCTGATCTTCGGCAGTGACTTGCACTGGTTTCCGGAGCTCGGTGCGTACAGCCTCAGCGTGAGGCCGTCGTGGACGTGGGCGTTCGTATCGAGCGCGATCCGCTACGGAGAGCTGCCGATGATCTCCATCGTCCTGAGCTCGATCGCCGGCTGGATGCTGGGCATGCGCAACATGATGATCACGATGGTCGCGGAGGACTTCGTGCTCATGAGCGTCGCCATGGGCTTGCCGCGCCGCAAGGTGATCATGACCGCCGCCCGCAACGCCATCCTGCCGAGCATCGCCAACCTGTCGCTGGCCATCGGTCTCGTGGTCTCGGGCGCGTTGCTGGTCGAGCTCGTCTTCAACTACCCCGGCGTGGGCGACCTTCTCTTGAACGCGGTCCAAAACGAGGACTATCCGCTCATCCAGGGGATCTTCCTGATCATCACGCTGGCGGTCCTCGGGGCCAACCTCATCGCGGACCTCGTGTACTTCGCACTGGACCCGCGCACCAGGACGAAGGCCACGACATGAAAACCCTGCACCTGCCCCGGTCGCCCAAGGTCCTGCTCGGACTGGGCATCACGGGCTTCTTCCTCCTATTGACCATTGTCGGTCCGTACCTCGCTCCCTACAGCCCCGACAACACATCGTTCGCGCCGGACCTCACGCCGTCGCTGCATCACTGGTTCGGCACGACCAGCCTGGGCCAGGACATCTTCTCGCAAACGTTGGTCGGCGCGCGCGCCACGATCGTCGTTGCTCTGGTGGCCGGCCTGGCGGCGACCGCGTTGGCGACGATCGTCGGCGTGTCGGCGGGCTACATCGGAGGCGTCACGGACGACGGACTATCGCTGGTGTCCAACGTATTCCTCGCGATCCCCGGTTTGCCCCTGCTGATCGTGATTGACAGCTATCTTCCGGTGAACAGCCGGTCCAACGCCTTTGTCATCGGGCTCGTGATCGCGCTGACCGGCTGGGCGTGGGGAGCGCGCGTACTGCGCGCTCAGACCATGTCACTGCGCAACAGGGACTTCATCGAGGCGTCCAGGATCATCGGTGAGAGCCGGTGGCGCATCATGCTCACCGAGGTTGCGCCCAACCTTCTCCCGATCCTCGCGTCTTCCCTGCTGTTCACGGTGCTCTATTCCATCGGGGCGTACGTGACCCTCGCGTACATCGGCTTGACGAGCACGTCGGTGTGGAACTGGGGCACCATGCTCTTCTGGGCGCAGGCCAACAACGCCCCGTTGTCGGGTGAGTGGTACTGGTTCGTGCCGCCGGGCGTGTGCATCGCCCTGGTGGGCACGGGGCTCTCGCTGTTGAACTTTGGCATTGACGAGTTCATCAACCCCCGCTTGCGCGAGTCCGGTCTGACCGCTCGTCAGCGCCGCCGCCGCGGCCTGCCCCGGCGCGTGCGTCTGGGCCTGACCCCCGTGCTGCGCCCGGCGGGGGTCAAGGGCGCCGCTACCGTGACGGCCTCAAAGGTGACCTCGTGAGCACCGACGCGCTCGAACGCCGCGCCGCGGCGGCCGCGATCGGCGATGCGCCGAGCGCACCGGTCGGCCCCGCGGTGAACGAACGCATACTCGAGATCACGGACTTCTGCGTCGACTACGGCGTGGACGCTTCGGCGGTGCGGGCCGTCGACGGCGTCGACCTGCATCTCGATCGATCCAAGGTGCTCGGGGTCGCCGGCGAGAGCGGCTCGGGAAAGTCGACGCTGGTCTACGGCTTCACGAGGCTGCTGCGCGCACCCGCCGTGATCACGGGCGGCACCGCGCTCTTCAACGTGGGGCCCGCGCGCGAGGGTGGGGCCGACGAGTTCATCGACCTCATCGCCGCCGACGAGGCGACGCTTCGCGGTGTTCGCTGGACGCAGATCTCCGTGGTCATCCAGAGCGCCCTCAACGCCCTGAATCCGGTGGTGCGCGTGCACACGTTGTTCGACCAGGTCTTCAAGGCTCATCGCCGCGAGATGTCCAGGGCCGAGCGGCGAGCCAGGGCCATCGAGTTGCTCGAATTGGTCGGGCTGAACGAGGACCGCCTCCAGCGATTCCCGCACGAACTCTCTGGCGGCCAGCGCCAACGCGTCATGATCGCCCTCGCCCTGGCTCTCGACCCCAAACTCGTGATCATGGACGAGCCGACGACGGCGCTGGACGTCGTCACCCAGCGTGAGATCCTTGGCGAACTCGCCGAGTTGCGCGCGCGATTCGGCTTCGCCATGATCTTCATTACCCACGACCTCTCGCTGCTGGTGGAACTGGCCGACGAGATCGTCGTGATGTACGCGGGCCGCCTCGTCGAGCGCGCGCACGCCCGAGTGCTCTACGACGCGCCGCGCCACCCGTACACGCTCGGCCTGCTCAACTCCTTCCCGCCGATGCACGGTGAGCGCCGGGAGCTCACGGGCATCGCCGGCTCCCCTCCGGACCTCTCGGATCTGCCGGGCGGCTGCGCCTTCCATCCCCGGTGCGCCTACGCGATGGGGCGCTGCGCCACCGAGAGGCCGCCGCTCGCGAAGCTCGGCGGGGAAGATCGCTACGTGGCGTGCTGGCTGCACGTGGACGACGCACACGCCCCTGTCCCCGTCGAGCTGCGTAGGGCGACACCGACGACTCCGAGCGAAGGGAGCTCCACGTGAGCGACACGAATGCCGTCGTGAGCGAGCTGCAGGCACGGCACCTGACGCGCCACTTCAAGGTTCGAGTTCCCGGCCACGTCCTGAACGCGAAGAGGATCGTGCGCGCGGTGGACGACGTCAGTCTTGATCTGCGCGCGGGCGAGGTGACGGCCGTCGTTGGCGAGAGTGGCTCGGGCAAGTCGGTGCTCGCACGCCTGCTGGCCCGAATCCTCACTCCTACGTCGGGCGAGCTCGTGCTACAGGGAACGCCGGTCGCAGCGAAGGCGCGGCGCTCGTTGGCGTACACCTCGGACGTTCAGCTCGTCCTCCAGGACCCCTTTGGCTCGATGAACCCGGTCCACCAGATTCACCACAACCTGATCCGACCGCTGCGCATCCACGGCGCATCAAAAGAGGAGTCGCGCGCGCTGGCCGAGTCGGCCCTTCGACGGGTGTCGCTGGAACCGCCCGAGCGATTCCTCGACCGATTCCCTCACGAACTCTCCGGCGGCCAGCTCCAGCGCGTCTCGATTGCGCGCGCGCTGTGCGTTCAACCCAAGGTCCTGCTCGCTGACGAGCCCATCTCGATGCTCGACGTCTCGGTGCGACTGGGCGTGCTCAACCTGTTGCGCGGGCTGTGCGACGACGATCGTCTGGCGATTCTCTACATCACCCACGACATCGCCTCGGCGCGCTACCTGGCCGAGGAGATCATCGTCATGTACGCGGGGCAGGTGGTCGAGTACTCGCGCGGCACCGCGCTGGTGGACGCCCCGACCCATCCCTACACCCAACTGCTCATCGCTTCGGTGCCGGACCCGTCCAACCCACTCTCGGTCGCACCGAACATCGGCGAGCAGAACCTGTCCACCATCGCCCAGCAGGGCTGTCGGTTCAACCCGCGCTGCGCTCAGGTGATGGACATCTGTCGCACCCAGGAGCCGCCGGCGTTTCTCGTCGGCGAATCCCACACATCGAAGTGCTGGCTCTACCGGGATCGACCCGAGGTCTCACCAGGGCCAGCGATACCGACACGACGGGGAAAGGGGGCCACGACGACGACATGAGCACGAGGTAAGAGTCGCCGCTCCGCCATCGAGGTGGTCGCGGCGACCACATGGCGAGGGCCCAACCGGCCTCGCGTAGTTCATTAAGGACCCACACACGGTTCATAAGAAACGTCGGCGAGAGCCGGCTGGACACAATCAATATAAAGGAAAAACATGATTAGAAAAATAGGAGTTCTCATTACCGCCCTGTCGTGCCTGACGTTGGGCATCGTGACGAGCGTAGGCCTGAGTGCCGCGTCCGCCGCCAGTCCACCACTGGTGCTGGAGGGTAATACGGGCGTCACGTTCACCAACAACTTCAACCCGTACGACGGAACCTCGTTCTGCAAGGAAGAGTCCGTCTGCTCGCTCGTGTATGAACCGCTGTTCGAGTTCGACACGATCAAGGCGGGGACGTCGTACCCGTGGCTCGCCACGGCGTACGCCTGGTCCAACGGGGGCAAGACGCTCACCTTCACGATCCGCACGGGCGTCAAGTGGAGCGACGGCTCGGCCTTCACACCGGCCGACGTCGCCGCGACGTTCAACGGCACCAACACCAACCCCGCCGCCAACGTCTACGGCATGCCGACTCTGGCGAGCCCGGCGACTGTCAGTGGCAACACGGTGGTGCTGAACTTCGCGACAGCGGAGTACGCCAACATCACGGCGATCGCGGGTAACGAGTTGATGGTGCCATCGAGCTACTGGACGACGTTCTCCCCAGTGGCAACGTCGACGGTGTCGAACACGCAAGCGATCGGTACCGGACCCTACGTTCCGACGAGTTTCTCGTCTTCCGTCGTTGACTACTCGGTGAACCCGAGCTACTGGGGCTCGACCCCCGCGGCGAGCGAGGTCCAGGTCTTGAGCGTGGACACCAACACCGACGCGGCGACCGACCTGGCCGACGGGACCCTCACGTGGGCGGGCAACGACATTGCCAACGTGAACAGCATCTTCGTGAACAAGGACAAGGCGACGAATCACACGTTCTTTGCTCCGGGCAACACGGTGACGCTCGAGTTCAACATCACCAAGGCGCCCCTCAACGACCCCAAGGTTCGCGAGGCGATCAGCGTTGGCGTCAACCGCAAGGAGTTGGGCATCAAGGGTGAGAGTGGCTACGAGGCGCCGGCGACGTCGCTCAGCGGCCTGATCTTGCCGAACCAGGCATCGTACTTGGGCTCGCAGTTCAAGAACGACATCAAGTCCACCAACGACCCGGCCACGGTGAAGAAGATCCTGACGGCGGACGGTTACAAGAAGAACCACCAGGGCTTCTACGCGAAGAACGGCAAGGAGATCAAGTTCACCATCGAGGATCCGATCGCCTACTCGGACTACTACGCGGACGCGCAGCTCATGTCGTCCGAACTGAAGTCTGAAGGCATCGACGCCACGGTCTACGGCGTGCAAGCGTCGCAGTGGTACACGGACTCGGCCGATGGTAACTTCACCTCGATCGAGCACTGGGGCAACGGCGGTGTCAACCCGTACACCCAGTTCGACAACTGGCTGGACTACACCACCTCGGCCGCGATCGGCAAGTCGGCTACCGGCGACTACGGCCGCTACCACAATTCGGCGGTGCAGGCGGACCTGGCCAAGCTGGCCGGGACCGACCCGAGCGACACGGCGGCCGTGAAGGCGGCGTCGTTGCCACTCGAGGAGGTTGTGGCGACACAGTTGCCGGTCATCCCGTTGCTCTACGGAGCCACGTGGTGCGAGTACTCGACGGCTAACTACACGGGCTTCCCGACGACGTCGAATCCCTACATGGACCCGGCGCCCGGTGACCCCGAGCTGCCGTACATCCTGACGAAGATCACGGCAGTTTCCTAGAGAGTCACCTCCGCGCGCGGTTTCGCCGTTCCAACCCTGCGGACCCTGCGAAACCGCGCGCGGAGGGTAGTAAGACTATGCGGTCCGCCGGCCTGGCGGCCGGCGGACCGCGAGTCGTAAGCCCCCCAACGTTCCTTCGACCAGGAGTTTCCACATGAGCATGCACAGCGCGCACGAGGGTAGTCCCTCGAGTGTCTTTCCACCCGGTTTCCTCTGGGGAACCGCGACCGCGTCGTACCAGATCGAAGGCGCGGTCCACGAGGACGAGCGCGGCGCGTCGATCTGGGACACGTTCGCCCATCGGCCGGGCGCCGTCTGGAACGGCGACGTCGGCGATATCGCCTGTGATCACTATCACCGTGTCGGCGAGGACCTCGAGCTCATGCGCCAGTTGGGCGTGGGCTCGTATCGCTTTTCCGTCGCGTGGACGCGCATCCAACCCGATGGCAAGGGGCCGGCCAACCAGGCCGGTCTCGACTTCTATCGCCGCCTGGTCGACGGCTTGGTCGAGCGCGGCATCGAGCCGACGCTCACCCTCTATCACTGGGACCTCCCACAGGCGCTCGAGGACCAGGGAGGCTGGGTCGTGCGCGACACCGCCGAGCGCTTCGCCGAATACGTCGACATCGTCGCCCACGCCCTCGGCGACGGCGTGACGCGATGGATCACCCTGAACGAGCCGTGGTGCTCGGCGTGGCTGGGCTACGGGTCCGGTCGCCACGCGCCCGGCATTCACGACCTCGCGCGCGCCGCGGCGGCCAACCACCACCTGCTGCTGGCCCACGGGCTGGCCGTGCCGATACTGCGCGCGGCCGCGCCCGAGACTGAGGTCGGCATCACGCTCAACCTTGGCGTCCTTCGCCCGGGCACCGACCACGAAGAGGACGTCGCCGCCGCCCAGCGCGCCGACGGGAACCTGAATCGTCTCTTCCTCGAACCGGTCTTCCACGGCCGCTACCCCGAGGACATGCTGGACCACTACGCCGGGCTCTCCCCGGGCTTCTCGGTGGTGCGCGACGGCGACCTCGCGGCCATCGCCACGCCGCTCGACTTCCTCGGGGTCAACTACTACTTCCCGGGCACCGTCATGGACGCCGCACGGGCCAGCGAGGCCCGCGCGGCCGGCTACTTCGTTCCCCTGAGCGAGCAGTTCCCCGATCTGCGGGTCATTTCGCTCGAGACCCCGGGGAGCGAGACGACGTCGATGGGTTGGGAGGTCGACGCGTCGGGGTTGGCCGAGCTGCTGATCCGCATCAAGGAGGAGTACACGTCGCTGCCGATCTACGTCACGGAGAACGGGGCGGCGTTCGACGACTACGTCGACCCCAACGGTCACGTGCTCGACCACGAGCGGATCGACTACCTGCGAGATCACATCACGGCGGTGCGCGACGCGATGGACGCGGGTGTCAACGTCCAGGGCTACTTCGTCTGGAGCCTGCTCGACAACTTCGAGTGGTCCTTTGGCTACTCGCGGCGATTCGGCATCGTGTGGATCGACTTTCCCACGGGCAATCGGCTCCCTAAGGCCAGCTTCTACTGGTACGCCAAGGTGATTGCTGAAAACGGCCTCATGCAGTGAGAATCGGCGATTTCAGGTGCCGAGTTCCCGCGATCGCCAGGCACCTCAAGGCGGGCTGAGGCGCTGACGGTTGCGCGCCGTGGGACACTGTGACCATGTCGAGGCACGGTTCGCCGGTGAACGCTCGTAGGACGCATGGCTAGTCACGACGACCGCGGCCGTCACGGCCACGCGACGCCCGACGCCAGCGTGCCGTCGCTCCTGGGCGCCCTCGTACTGATCGTGGTCTTCCTCGTCGGCGAGGTGATTGCGGCGATTCTGGGCAGCTCGCTGGCCCTGCTCGCTGACGCCGGTCACATGCTCACCGACGTGGGCGCGCTCGGCGCGAGCCTCTGGGCCGTTCGCCTGGCTCGCCGACCGGCCCAAGGTCGTTGGACCTTCGGACTGAAGCGGGCCGAGATCCTGTCGGCCGCGGTCAACGGCGTGACCCTGGTGGCCGTCGCGCTGGTGATCTTCGTCGAGGCGGTCCAGCATCTCATCACGCCCCATCACGTCAACGGCGCACTCGTACTCACGATCGCCCTCGTCGGCGCCGCGGTCAACGTCGCCGCCAGCACGCTGCTCGCCAGGGCCGATCGCTCGAGCCTCAACGTGCGAGGTGCGTACGTGCACGTGGTCACGGACCTCTTCGCCTTCATCGCCACCGCCGTCGCCGGGCTGGTGATCGTACTCAGCCATTGGGAGCGGGCCGATGCGGTCGCGTCGCTGTTCGTCGTCGTGCTCATGGCCATCACGGCCTGGGGACTACTGCGCGACGCCGGGCTCGTGCTGCTCCAGGGTTCGCCCGACAACCTCGACCTCACCCACGTGCGCGCCCACCTCGTAGAGGTGGACCATGTGCTCGACGTCCATGACCTGCACGCCTGGACCGTCACCTCGGGCCTGTCGACGCTGTCGGCCCATGTCGTCGTCGAGGACCACTGCTTTGACAGCGGGCACACGCCCCAGATCCTCGACGCCCTACAAAGGTGCCTGGTCGAGCACTTCGACGTGGAGCACGCGACCTTCCAGCTCGAGCCGGCCACCCACGTGTCGCACGAGGAGGGACTGCACCCCTAGCGTGACCGGGGCGGCCGGCGTGGGAACATGTTCCGTGGCGATAACGATCTACGGCGTCTGCGCGGTCAGTTTCATGATGCTGATGTACGCCCTTGAACGTCGGGGCCGGGCCTTCATCGTGGGCTTCGCGCTGGGCTGCCTACTCTCGAGCCTCTACGGGTTCCTCGCCGGGGCCTGGCCCTTCGGGGTGGTCGAGATCGTCTGGTCGGGCATCGCGCTGCAGCGCTACCGCTCTTCGACGCCACGACCCTAGACGGGACCGGTCCCTTCGAACCAGTAGGTACTGCGTCATCCGCCGCGCGCAGCTGCGAGCGATGGGTCCAAGCCGAGATGACTTCGACGAGCCCCGAGGTCGCCGCCGCGGTATCTTTTCCAGCACCGGTCACAAAAGTGGGTGTGGGACCGTCAAAGTGGTGAAGCACCGCAGGTCACACCTCACATCGACTGCGTCGCTTCAACCGACACCACCAGTACCACCCAAAGGAGAGACCATGACCATCACCGCCGGACCTGTTATCTACCCCGTGAAGGACGTCGAAGCGGCGAAGGGGCTCTTTCGCGCCCTGCTCGGCATCGAGCCGTCGGTGGATACCGCGTACTACGTCCACTTCACCATGCCCGACCGCGAGATCGGTCTGCTCCCGAACGGCCACGACCAGGGCCTGGTCGGGCCGATCGTGTACTACGACGTGGCCGACATCGAATCGGCCACGCAGTCACTGGTCGACGCCGGAGCGACCGTGATCGTGGCGGCGCGCGACGTGGGTGCCGGCCTGCTCGTCGCTTCGGTGCGCGACGACGACGGCAACGACATCGGCCTTCGACAGCTGCCCTCGTAGCGTGATCGAGCGCCCCGTCGATCGGCGGGGCCGCGACGACTCAGGCGAGGCCGCGGGCCGCGAGGACGGCGAGCGCGGCGACCATCGACAGTGGCACCGCGACGATGCCAATGCGCGTCGCGCGCGCGAGCGACGGCCGCGCCCCGGCCAGGCGGGCCGCGCGCAGCCACAGCAACCACGCCAGCGAGCCCGTCACGAAGAGATTCGGCCCCACATTGAGCCCGATGAGCAGCGCGAAGGGGTGGGCCGGCGCCCGCGCGGCCAGCAGCGACGCCGCGGGCAAGTTGTTGACCAGCACCGAGAGGATGGCCGCGACACCGGCCGTCGCCCAGGTGTCCAGATGCGACAACATCGCACTCGGACCCGACCAGAGTCGGCCGACCGTGCCGAGCGCCACCGCGACGCCGAACAGTCCGATCAGTAGCGGCACCCCGATCACCTGGTTCACGTGACGAAGGGTCTCCTTGCGCCGAATGAGCTGGAGACCGATCACGCCCAGACCGACCGCCGCCACCGACGGCGCCGGTGACGACAGGACGAGCACCAGCGTCGCCGCGAGGAGCACGGCCACGAGACCCAGCCCGAACGACGGCTCCGACGTCGCCAATGGCTCGTGGCGCACGACCCGCATCGAGCGACGCTCCATGAACGCGACGGCGACGGCCGTCACCACCAAGGCGGTCAGCGCCGGTGCCCACATATCAGCGAAGAAGTGTGCACCGCTCATGCGCACGTGTCCGAGCACGATGAGATTGGTCAGGTTCGAGCCTGGCAGGAAGAGCGATCCGGCGTTCGAGAGCAGCAGGCAACCGTAAAGCAGGGGGGCCTCTCCCCCGCCGCGGCTGCGGGCCGTGTAGACGAGGACCGGGGTGAGGAAGGCCACCGACGTGTCGAGATTCAATACGGCGGTGACAGCGCCGATGACGATCGCCGCGCCCACGAAGAGCACGAGGCCATTGGACGAGACGCGGGCCAGCGAGTCGCCGGCCGCCGAGAAGAGACCGTCGTCGTTGGCGACCATCCCGATCAGCAACAAACCGGTGACGAGAACGAACGGCGGCCAGTCCTGCGAGGCCGCCGAACGGGTATCCGACGAATTGACTACGACACACACCACCAGCGCCGCGAGGCCCACCAACATGAGGATCCGGGCTCCGTGGCGCGCGAAGCGACGATGCGTCCGACTCTCTCGATACGGCGGGGCCACGACGTCCAGTCTCTCACCCTCGCCGATACCGATGGCCCGAGACAGCGTCACCGGCTACGCGCACGCTCGACGACCGCCCTCATGCCTCGGCCGTGGCCGTACGGGTCGAAGTGCCTAGCGCGAAGCGCTGGGCGCCGGACCGCCCTTCGCGTGCAGCGACCTCGTGAGGCGCGTGACGCCGCCCGTCGCCGCGGCCAAGCCCAGCACCATCAAGAGACTCGCGACGATCATCGCCGGCGGGAACAGCCTCGAGGTCGCCACGATCCCGTCGCCGATGTTGTTGGCCAGGAAGTGAGGTGCGGCCGAGGCCTCCTGCACCCACCAGAGCACCACTCCCGCGAACACCGCCATCATCGACGCGACGAGGGCGAGAGCCATCGCCGAGAGCATCCGGATCTTGCGGTACGAGAAATCGAGGCGGCCGACCACCGCGACGACGGAACCGGTCGTGACCGCGATCGCCACGACGACGGCCGCGCTCCAGAACAGGAAGGCCGCCTCGTAGGGCACCAGGGCACCGTTGCGATCGTGCGAGCTCAACGCGTGGGCCCATATCACCAGTGCGGCGGTGAGCACGGCGATCGCCGCCCCCGCGATCGCCACTCGGTGGAGCGGGCGACGCAGCGACGACCACCCGCCGGAGCGAAGCAACGCGATGAACGGGGGCAGCGCTAGGAGCGCCGCCACCGCCACCACCACGGCCCCGAAGGCACCGGCCCCCTCGACGATGTGGTACCCCACGCTCGCGAGGGAGCGGTGCAGGGGCGGCGTCGAGGACGACCAGTGCTCGGAGAATTTCGCGAAGATCGATCCGGCGACCACGAAGGCCGACCAGGCGCACAGTACCAACAGCGAGCCGGCGCGAAGTTGCTCACTCCGGCCAGTCGACGCGCCGACCAGGCCCGACGCACGGAAACGCTCAACCAGACCGGTGCGCGCCAGTGACAGACGAACCCGCCAGGGGACGGCGCCTTGAGCGTACGCATCCTCCAAGAGCGCGATCATCCCGTCGCCGTAGCGCTCGCGCCAGCTGGGCGGGTACCAACGCAACAGTCGATCGAACCGGCGGTCGAGGTTCACCCCAGGCCACCCAGACCAATCGGCAGAGAGGGGTGCGCGCGAGCGGGTGGGCGCAGGCCCAAGCGGACCGCGCCCTCATTGGCGAGTGAGCGCATCTCGTTCACCGCGTCAGCGAGGGCGGTCCGTCCGAAGTCGGTGATGCGATAGGGCTGACGGCGATCCTCGCTGGGCACCGGTTCGATCAACCCGCGCTCCTCCAGGCGTGCGATGGCTCCGTAGAGCGCCCCCGGCCCGAGCACGATACCGGCGAAGCCCTCGATATCGCGAAGCAGGGCGTACCCGTGCTTCTCCCCCGAGGCGAGGCTGGTGAGGATAAGCAGCGCCGGCTCGTTGTTCCTGCCCAGCGCGCCACCGGTACCACGACGTCGTTTGACCACGGGACCGACTTTACTACGTCGCACGTAATACTGCAAGACGCCCGAGACTCGGGTCAAACGTCGAAGCTGGATGCAAGAATCGATACCGGATGGCCCGATGCACCAACGCGAGGGCGGCGGCGAAAACTCGGGCGACGGGGGGGCGAATGACGCAGGCGCAGCGACCATCGGTCTTCGACTACGCGGGCGGGTACCAGGCGTGGCTCAACTTCGCGGGGGCCCTGCACGAACGGTGCCTCGCCGACCCGGTGTTGAACCATCCCTTCTCGCATTCGCTGGACCCTCAACACATCGATCACCTCGCGCACTACCTGGGCGAGGTCTTCGGCGGACCAGCGACCTACACCCAGACGTGCGGTGGACACTCGGCGATGTTGCGCCTCCACGCCGGATCGGAAGCCGAGCGCGACCTGGCGCCGCGTTTCGTCGACTGCTTCGTCGCCGCGGCCGACGACGCGGCCCTGCCCGACGACCCCGAGTTTCGCCAGGTGCTGCGTGACTACATCACCTACGCCACGGGCGAAGTGGACTCGTACTCGCCCCGCGGTTCGGTGGTGGCGCCCAACCTGGGCTTCCCGCGTTGGTCCTGGGACGGGCTCGAGCCGCCACGGCCCTGAACGGCTCGTCGACTCAGCGTCGAGACCGACCCCAGGTCCCTCGAGCGGCACGCTGAGCGCCCGCACGTGGTAATGAGGTAGGTGCCGGAGGCGGACGCGCGTCGCCTCGGCGCGTATCGAGGAGAGTCCATGAGCCAGGTTGATGAAGTGCCCGAGGTCGTGCGGGCCGCACTCGTGCAGTCCAAGTGGACGGGCGACAAGGCCTCGATGATCGAGGCCAACGTGGCCTTAGCCCGCGAGGCGGCGGCCCAGGGGGCCCAGGTGCTCTGCTTCCAGGAGCTCTTCTACGGCCCCTACTTCTGCCAGGTCCAGGACCCCGAGTACTTCTCCTACACCGAGTCGATCCCCGGGCCGACGACGCAGCTGATGTGCGAACTGGCCAAGGAGACCTCCATGGTCCTCGTGGTGCCGATCTACGAGGTCGAGCAGGAGGGCGTCTTCTACAACACGGCGATCGTCATCGACGCCGACGGGACCTACCTCGGCAAGTACCGCAAGCACCACATCCCCCAGGTGAAGGGCTTCTGGGAGAAGTTCTACTTCCGCCCGGGCAACCTGGGCTACCCCGTCTTTCACACGGCCGTCGGTCCCATCGGGGTCTACATCTGCTACGACCGCCATTTCCCGGAGGGCTGGCGAGCGTTGGGCCTGGGCGGCGCGCGCATCGTCTTCAACCCCTCGGCGACCAGCCGGGGCCTGTCGGCCTACCTGTGGAACTTAGAGCAACCGGCCTCGGCCGTCGCCAATGAGTATTTCGTCGGCGCCATCAACCGCGTCGGGGTCGAGGAGCTGGGCGACAACAGCTTCTACGGTTCGAGTTACTTCGTCGACCCCCGCGGCCAGATGATCGGCGAGGCGGCCTCGGACAGCCAGAGCGAGGTCGTCGTGCGCGACCTCGACATGGCCGTGCTGCGCGAGGTGCGCCACACCTGGGCCTTCTACCGCGACCGCCGACCCGAGAGCTACGACGGCCTGGTCGCGCCCTAGGACACGCCCGACGAGAAAGGCAGGATCGATGAAGACACTCATCACCGGAGGCACCGTCGTCAACGCGAGCGGACCCATCCGCGCCGACGTGCTCGTCGACGGCGAGACGATAGCCGCCCTGGGCGCCCCCGATACGCCGACGAGCCAGTCGTGGCGCGAGGGTGCCGACCGGGTCATCGACGCCACCGGCCAGTACGTGGTGCCCGGCGCGATCGACGGCCACACCCACATGGAGATGCCCTTCGGCGGCACCTACTCCGTCGACACCTTCGCGACGGGCACGCGGGCGGCGGCCTTCGGCGGCACGACCACCATCATCGACTTCGCCATCCAATCCAAGGGCACCAGCCTGCACCAGGGTCTCGAGACGTGGCACGGCAAGGCCGAGGGCAACTGCGCGATCGACTACGGCTTCCACATGATCGTCTCGGACGTCAACGAGCAGTCACTGAAGGAGATGGACCAGCTCGTCGACCAGGGCGTGACGAGCTTCAAGCTCTTCATGGCCTACCCCGGCGTCTTCTACTCGAGCGACGGTGAGATCCTCCAGGCGATGCAGCAGGCCGCCTCCAACGGCTCGACGATCATGATGCACGCCGAGAACGGCATCGCCATCGACGTCCTGGTCGCCCAGGCCCTGGCCCGGGGCGAGAGCGATCCCCGCTTCCACGGTCTGACCCGCCCGGCCGCGCTCGAGGGCGAGGCGACGCACCGGGCCATCGTGCTGGCCCGCGTCGCCGACGCACCGCTCTACATCGTGCACCTGTCGGCGAGCGAGGCGCTCGACGAGGTCGTCGCGGCGCGGGACCTCGGTCAGAACGTCTTCGCCGAGACCTGCCCGCAGTACCTCTTCCTCTCGGACCGCGACCTCGCGCGCGAGGGCTTCGACGGCGCGAAGTACGTGTGCTCCCCGCCGCTGCGTCCCGAGAGCTACCACGCGGCGCTGTGGCGCGGGCTGCGCACCGACGACCTCAGCCTGGTGTCGACCGACCACTGCCCCTTCTGTTTCAAGGAGCACAAGGAGATGGGCCGCGGCGACTTCTCCAAGATCCCCAACGGCCTGCCCGGCGTCGAGCACCGCCTCGACCTGATCTTCCAAGGCGTCGACCAGGGCGAGATCTCCCTCGCGCGCTGGGTCGAGGTCACGTCGACGACGCCGGCGCTGATGTTCGGACTCTTCCCGAAGAAGGGCGTCATCGCGCCCGGGTCCGATGCCGACATCGTCGTCTACGACCCCGCGGCCCGCCACGTGCTCTCGGCCGAGACCCACCACATGAACGTCGACTACTCGGCCTACGAGGGCCTGGAGGTGAAGGGCCGCACGACGACGGTGCTCTCGCGAGGTTCGATCATCATCGAGAACGACAGTTACGTCGGGGTCGCGGGCTCCGGTCAGTTCCTCGAACGCGGGCTCAACGGTTGCCTGCGCTGAGTAGACAGGCCGGCCAACGCTCGCGGCACCGATCTGGGTTTCGTGGCGCGCCGGACCACGCCGATGTTGTCCACCGCCGACGCGAGGAGTACCCATGGAGGAGTCGTATCGTCTAGAGCGCTTCGTTGAGGCACAAAACGCCGGCGGCACCTACCAGCGCGCCTGCGAGGAGATCCGCCGAGGCTCCAAGGACACCCATTGGATCTGGTTCGTGTTCCCCCAATTGGCAGGACTCGGCTCCAGCGCCATGTCGCGCGAGTACTCGATCCGTTCGCTCGACGAGGCCCGCGCCTACCTGGAGCACCCGGTGCTCGGACCCCGGCTGCGCGACATCACGTCCGCCGCGAACAGTCACGTCGCCAAGTCGGCACACGACATCTTCCGCTACGACGACGTGAAGTTCCATTCGTCGATGACCCTCTTCGCGCGCGCGTCGAACGACACGTTGTTCCAACGCGCCCTGGACCAGTTCTTCGCCGGAGAGGCCGACGCCCGCACCGACACCCTTTTGGCCCAGAGCGGCCCGTCGACCATCGTCGAGGAGTAGAAACGGGTAATGGAATACGGACTCGTCGCGCAGACCAACGCCCCCGCTCGCCAGGTGATCGAACTGGCCCAACGGGCCGAGGCGGCCGGCTTCAGCCACTTCTGGACCTTCGACTCCTGCGTGCTGTGGCAGGAACCGTTCGTCATCTACTCCCAGATCCTCAGCTCGACGTCGCACATCAAGGTCGGACCGATGGTGACCAATCCCCTGACGCGCGACTGGTCGGTCACCGCGTCGCTCTTCGCGACACTCAACGACATGTTCGGTCCGCGCACCGTCTGCGGTATCGGACGGGGTGACTCGGCCGTTCGCTACACCGGCGGCAGCCCCTCGTCGCTGGCCACGCTGGCCGAGTGCATCGGCGTCGTCAAGGACCTGGCCGAGGGTCGCGAGGCGCGCATCCGCGACACCGCGGTCAAGATCCCCTGGGTGACGGACGGCCAGTTGGACGTCTGGATGGCGGCCTACGGGCCCAAGGCCCTGGAAGTCGCCGGCTCGAAGGCCGACGGCCTGATCATGCAGTTGGCCGATCCCTTCATCGTCGAATGGGCGATCCACACGGCCCACGAAGCGGCCCGAGCGGCCGGCAAGGACACCGAGGGGTTCACGGTGCTGGTCGCGGCGCCGGCCTACGTTGGCGAGGACCTGGCCCACCAGCGCGACCAGGTCCGCTGGTTCGGCGGCATGGTCGGCAACCACGTCGCCGACATCGTCGAACGCTACGGGTCCCAGTCCCAGGCCATTCCCGAGGCCCTGACCGACTACATCAAGGGCCGCCAGGGCTACGACTATCGCCACCACGGACGCGCCGGCAACCCCGACACCGAGTTCGTGCCCGACGAGATCATCGACCGGTTCTGCCTGCTCGGTCCGGTGCAGCGCCACCGCGAGAAGTTGGACGAGCTCGAGGGTCTCGGCGTCGACCAGTTCGCGCTCTACCTGATGCACGACGATCCCGAAGGGACGATGCAGGCCTACGCCGAGCACATCATCGGCCACGACCACCACACGTAATAAGTGCGTAAGAATGAGACACGCCGCGTGACGACTGCGTGACGCCCTACACCGCGTCGGCCCCCTTCGCCACGTCGACGGTAATTCGTCACGCCCTAGAATGAGCCAGTCAGCAGTTCCCTACCTCGAGGCTTCTTTCGTCGCGCGAGCACCCAGAGATGAGATCCCATGAAAAAGCTCTTTGTCTTCGACCTGGACGGAACCCTCGCCGAAAGCAAGTCCTCGCTCAGCCCCGAGATGGCCGGCCTGCTCGGCGACCTGCTCACCTTCATGAAGGTGGCCGTCATCTCGGGCGGGGCCTGGGAGCAGTTCGAGAGCCAGCTACTGGCCAAGCTGCCGAGCGACGACCACTTCGAGAACCTCTTCCTGCTGCCCACCTGCGGCACGCAGTTCTACCACTACACCGGTTCCTGGGAGAAGGTCTACTCCGAGGACCTCACGACCGAGGAGCAGGAGAGGATCATCACGTCACTGCAGAAGGCCCTCGACGAGTCGGGGATCAAGGTCGAGAAGATCTGGGGCGACGCCATCGAGAACCGGGGCAGCCAGATCACCCTCTCGGTGCT
>JBEKKW010000015.1:0-35606 GCA_050010495.1 Acidimicrobiales bacterium | reverse complement strand
TTCGGCACGCCGGGCTTCTTTCGCATGAGCTACGCGCTCGGCGACGAGGGCATCGTCGAGGGTCTCGATCGGTTCAAGAACCTGGTCGGCGCGGGCTGAGGATTCTCGCACCCCTTTAATCTGTCTGGGTCTAACGAAAGGTGAAGCGGTGTCGCGTGTACTGGTAACGGAAGAGATCGCCGAGTCCGGCCTGCAGGAACTCCGTCACGCCGGTCACGAGGTCGACGTGCGCCTCGGGCTCACGCCGGACGAGCTGATCGAGGCGATCGCCGACGCCCACGCGCTGATCATCCGTTCGGCCACCCAGGTGGACGGTGCGACCCTGGCGGCCGCGAAGGACCTCGTCGTGGTCGGGCGCGCCGGCATCGGACTGGACAACGTGGACGTCGACAAGGCGACCGAACTGGGCGTGATGGTGGTGAACGCCCCGCAGTCGAACATCCTCTCGGCCGCCGAGCAGACCATGGCCCTGCTGCTGGCCCAGGCCCGCAACATCCCCCAGGCCCACTCGGCCCTGAAGGGCGGCAAGTGGGAGCGCAGCAAGTGGGGCGGCGTCGAACTCTACGGCAAGACCCTGGGCGTCGTCGGACTCGGCAAGATCGGGGCGCTGGTCGCCCAGCGGGCGATGGCCTTCGGGATGCGCCTCGTCGCCTACGACCCCTACATCAGCGAGGAGCGGGCCCGCCACATGGGCGTGGAACTGATGGACCTCGACACCCTGTTGGCCCAGAGCGACTTCATCACCATCCACCTGCCCAAGAACAAGGAGACGACCAACCTGCTCAACGCGGAGTCGCTGAAGAAGACCAAGGCCGGCGTGCGCATCATCAACGTGGCGCGCGGCGGCATCGTCAACGAGGTCGACCTGGCCGCGGCGATTCGCGACGGTCACGTCCAGGGCGCCGCGCTCGACGTCTTCGAGAAGGAGCCGACCACGGAGTCGCCGCTGTTCGACCTGGCCTCGGTGGTGGTGGTGCCCCACCTCGGCGCCTCGACCGTCGAGGCCCAGGACAAGGCCGGGGTCACGATCGCCGAGCAGGTGAAGCTGGCCCTCGCCGGCGACTTCGTGCCCTACGCCGTCAACGTCTCCGCGGGCGACGTCTCCAACGTCGTGCGGCCCTTCATGGGTCTCGCCGAGGTGCTCGGCCGTTTCATCGGCGGACTGCTCGACGGTGAGCCGGCCGACCTCGAGGTCGTGTACCAGGGCGAGCTGGCCGGTTCGGGGACCAAGATCCTCACGCTGTGCGCCCTGAAGGGACTGCTGGTGGCGACCGGCCACGACGGGGTCTCGTTCGTCAACGCCCCCCAGCTGGCCGCCGAGCACCACCTCACCTACAGCGAGCTCTCGACCGTCGAGTCGCCCGAGTACGTCAACCTGATCACCGTGCGTTCGGGTGAACACGCCGTCTCGGGGACCTTGATGACGATCGGCAGCCGTCTCGAGACCCGCATCGTCGCCGTGGACGCCCACAGCGTCGAGATCCCGCCGGCCGCCTCGATGCTGGTGGTGCGCAACGACGACCGTCCGGGGATGGTGGGCCTCGTGGGCACGGCGCTCGGTCGGGCCGACGTGTCGATCGCCTCGATGGCCGTCGGCCCCGACGCGCAGTCCCAGACGGCGCTGATGGTGCTCTCGACGGTGTCGCCGACGCCGGTGGAGGTGGTCAGTCAGCTACGCGAGACCGATGGGATCGTCGACATCCATCTGATCACCCTTCGCTGAATGGGTCCCGCGTGACGTCGCCCAGCGAGCCGGCCCGTCGCCACGGCCCCAGCCGTCGGCGGGCGGTCATCGAGTGGCTCGTCATCGTGGTCATCGCGCTGGTCTTCTCGCTGCTGGTGCGCACTTTCATCTTCCAGACCTTCTCCATTCCCTCGAAGTCCATGAACCCCACCCTGAAGAAGGGCGACCGGATCGTGGTCGACAAGTTGAGCGTCGAATTCGGCACCATCAACATCGGTGACATCGTGGTCTTCAAGGCGCCCAAGGCCGTCGCGGCCGACTGCGGTGACGACGTCGCCGACCTCGTCAAGCGCGTGATCGGCGTGCCGGGTGATCACCTGACCTCCAAGGGCAATACGATCTACGTCAACGGCAAGGCCCTCGACCAGAAGTGGACCCACTTCGACACCCTCGGTCCGGCCATCAAGCCGGTCACGGTGCCGGCCGGACAGTACTTCATGATGGGCGACAACCACGACAACTCCTGCGACAGCCGCACCTGGGGGACCGTGCCGAAGTCATCGATCATCGGCAAGGTCTTCCTGCGTATCTGGCCGCTCTCGCGGATCAAGTGGTTCTGAGGTGAGAGCCGCTACGAGAAGTAGCTGATGATGTCGACGCGGTCCATGATCTCCTGGGTGATGAGCGGCATGACGTCGAGGGCCGTCATGTTCTCTCGCACCTGCGCCGCGCCCGACGCGCCGGTGATGACCGTCGAGACGTTGGGGTTCTTGGCGCACCAGGCGAGCGAGAACTGGGTCAACGAGACACCGAGTTCGTCGGAAATCACCTTGAGGTCGGCCACCTTCTTGTTGCGCGCGGGGTCGGTGAGCGAGCCCTGGAGCCACTCGTAGCCGGGCAGTGACGCGCGTGAGCCCTCCGGGATGCCGTTGAGGTACTTGCCGGTCAGCAGTCCCGACGCCAGGGGGGACCAGATCGTGGTGCCCAGTCCGATGTCCTCGTAGAGTCGGGCGTACTCCTTCTCCACCCGGTCACGCCACAGGATGTTGTACTGGGGCTGCTCCATGAGCGGCTTGTGCAGGTGGTGACGGTCCGCGATGTCGTAGGCGGCGCGGATCTCGTCGGCGGTCCATTCCGACGTGCCCCAGTAGAGGGCCTTGCCCGACGAGACCATGTCGCTCATCGCCCAGACCGTCTCCTCGATCGGCGTCTTAGGGTCGGCGCGGTGACAGAACACCAGGTCCACGAAGTCCAGTCCGAACCGCTCGAGCGAGCCGTCGATGGCCTGGCTGAGGTACTTGCGGTTGAGGGTGTTGCGCATATTGACGCCGTCGTGGATGCCCCAGAACAGCTTGGTGGAGACGACGTACTCGTGGCGCTCCCAGCCGAGGTCGCGGAAGGCCTGGCCCATGACCCGCTCGGACTCGCCGGCGGAGTAGGCCTCGGCGTTGTCGAAGAAGTTGACGCCCGCCTCCTTGGCCGCGCTGAGGCATTCGGCGGCCTGGTCGGCCGTCTCGAGCTGGCTCTTGTTGCCGAAGGTCACCCACGAGCCGAACGACAGGACGCTGACGCGCAGCCCCGATCGGCCCAGGCGGCGGTATTCCATCTCTGCCATGTGTTCTCCTTTGCGACCGGCGCGGGTGGCGACAGTTAGTCGGCGGGGCTTTCGGCGACCGTGGGCCACTCGTCGTAGGTGACGGGGTCCGAGTTCTTCGGTCGTTTCACGAGCACGATCACCCCGGCCACGGCCGCGGTGAGTACCAGGAGGAACATCATCTTAAGGAGTGCTTTTAGTAGGCCCACGGAGACACAGGCTAGTCCCTGTGGACATTGGCGGTCCGCGATGTACAATGAGAACGTGACCAGCACGCCGAGTGTCGAGCTACTACTGAGATAGGGCGAGCTCACGTTCGTCCGACCCCCCGCGTCCGCGGGGGTTTTTTGTTTCTGCGGTGATGACGAAAGGATCGAGATGGCGAGCAGCAACCAACGGCCGAGCCCCATGGCCTTCGACAAGTACCGCGCCACGGTGCCGGTGGACCTGCCCGACCGCACCTGGCCCGACCGGCGCCTGGCCCGGGCGCCGCGCTGGTGCAGCGTCGACCTGCGCGACGGCAACCAGGCCCTCATCGACCCGATGGACTTAGAGCGCAAGAACGCCATGTTCGCCCAGCTGGTCACCATGGGCTTTAAGGAGATCGAAGTGGGATTCCCGAGCGCCAGCCAGCCCGACTTCGACTTCGTGCGCCACATCATCGACAACGACCTGGTGCCCGAGGACGTCACCATCCAGGTGCTAACCCAGTGCCGTGAGGACCTGATCCGGCGCACCTACGAGTCTCTCCACGGGGCCCGTCGCGCCATCGTGCACTTCTACAACTCCACCTCCACTCTGCAGCGCCGGGTCGTCTTCGGCCTCGACACCGCCGGCATCACCAAGATCGCGACCGACGCGGCGAGCGTCTGTCGCTCGCTCGAGTCGACCTCGCCCGAGACGGAGTTCCTCTACGAGTACTCCCCGGAGAGCTTCACCG
The DNA here is from genome assembly GCA_050010495.1 of Acidimicrobiales bacterium. Lineage (GTDB taxonomy): Bacteria > Actinomycetota > Acidimicrobiia > Acidimicrobiales > RAAP-2 > RAAP-2. Next base: position 31,388 of record JBEKKW010000015.1, on the reverse strand, counting down.
GGACCGAGCTGCCGTACGCGCTCGAGATCTGCAACGAGGTCGTCCACGTCATCGACCCCTCGCCGCAGCGGCCGCTGATCCTCAACCTGCCCGCGACCGTCGAGATGTACACGCCCAACCTCTACGCCGACGCCATCGAGTGGTTCCTGCGCCACGTCCATCGCCGCGACAGCGTCGTGCTCTCGCTGCACCCCCACAACGACCGCGGCACCGCGGTGGCCGCGGCCGAGCTCGGGGTGCTGGCCGGCGCCGACCGGGTCGAGGGCACGCTCTTTGGCAACGGCGAGCGCACCGGCAACGTCGACGTGGTGACCCTGGCCCTCAACCTCTTCTCCCAGGGGGTCGACCCCGAACTCGACATCCGCGACATCGACAAGGCGCGCCACGTGGCCGAGTACGCGAACCGACTGCCGGTGCACATGCGTCACCCCTACGTCGGCGAGCTGGTCTACACGGCCTTCTCCGGCTCCCACCAGGACGCCATCAAGAAGGGCATGACCGCCATCGGCGATCAGTACGACGTCTGGGAGGTGCCGTACCTGCCCATCGATCCCAAGCACACCGGGCGCACCTACGAGGCGATCATCCGCGTCAACTCCCAGTCGGGCAAGGGTGGCGTGGCCTACCTCCTGAGCGCCGAGCACGGCCTCGACCTGCCGCGAGCGATGCAGGTGGAGTTCTCGCGCCAGGTCCAAGAGTTGACGGAGTCGTCGGGGACCGAGATCTCCCCGGCGCAGATCTGGGACGTGTTCACCACCACCTACCTGCCCGAGAACCCGACGATCCAACTGCTCTCGAGCGAGGTCTCCGCCGACCAGAACCACACACGCATCTTCGCCCAGGTCGTCGTCAACGGCCAGCACGTCACCGTCAAGGGCGAGGGCAACGGCCCCATCGACGCCATGATGGCCGGACTTCGCAACGAGATGGATATCCGTTTCAGCGTGCGCGACTACCACGAGCACGCCCTCACCGCCGGATCGGAGGCGTCGGCCGTGGCCTACGTCGAGGCCCAGGGGGAGGACGGCGCGACCTGGTGGGGCGTCGGCATGAGCTCCTCGATCCTCGACGCGTCGCTCGAGGCAGTGATATCCGCGGCCAATCGCCGACGTTGAACGTCGCCAGGGTTAGCCTGGTCCGATGGCATTTCAGTCGTGGTTCGTCGCCCTGGGTTGGGTCGCGGTCGCCCTGGGGCTCGTTTCGACGCTCGCCCAGCACCGCCGGGCGGCCACGCTCGGCGTCGAGGGTATCTCCCTCGCGACCTGGTTCACCTTCTTGCTGCTGGGCAGCTTCTGGATTTCGTACGGCCTTAAGGAGCACTCGTGGATCATCGTCATGGGCAGCCTCATCGTCTGGCCGTGGCAGTTCGCGGTCGTGATTCGCCTGCAACCGTGGCTCCAGTGGCGCATCCCGCTGCGCTGCGCGCTCTTCATCGCGGCCAGCTGCGTGGTGCCGACAGTGCTCGGCGGCTGGTCGGTGGGCGTGTTCGGGGCCGGTGTCGCGATGGTGATCAACCGGATGCCCCAGCTTACGAAACTCGTTCGCCAGCGTGACGCGACGGGCGTGTCGGCCGGGGCCTGGACCCTCTCGGTGCTCGGCTCGTGCCTGTGGATCCTCTACTACGTCGAGTTCCGTCTCGTGGCCGCACTGGTCGCGACGTGCGCGGCCGCGGTGACCAACGTGATGATCGCGCTCCTGGCGAGCTGGCGCCATCGCCAGAGCCGTGACGCCACGGTGCGCGACGAGGTCTTCAGTTCCGCCGCCGCGAACTTCGCGACGTAGGGCGGCCACTCCGCTCGTCGACGGCGCAGCGGGGTATGCCACAATGCACGGGTGAGATGAAGCGAGGAGAGCGCAGTGGCCGTTTGTTCGAAATGTGGGACCGACGTAGGTTCCGATCAGAAGTTCTGCCCGACCTGCGGAGCCGCGATGTCGAGTTCGCCCGGCGACCTGGCCCCGATGCCCACGTTGTCCGAGACGTCGGGCGCCGGTGCCATCAACGACCTCGCGGGATTCTGGTGGCGGGCCCTCAGCTTCATCCTCGACTCGATCGCGGTGCTCATCTTGAGCGAACTGCCGGCGCGCCTCTTGAAGGTCGGTTTCTATCCGACGGTGCTGATCTCGATCGCCGTGATCTTCCTGTACTGGTACCTCTTCGTGGCCTTTCGCGGGGGACAGACGCTCGGCATGAGGATCGTGGCCGTGCGGTGCGTGAACATGGATGGCCTCGGGCCGGTCGACGCGAAGCAGTCGGCCATACGGGCCGGCTTCTACAGCCTCTTGGTGCTGGTCGGGAGCCTCTACCACTACCACACGTACACCCACCCCACGACGGCCCAGACGAGGAAGGCCGGCGAGGAGGCGTTCGTCCTTTTCCTACTCCTCGTCCCGCATCTCGTCGACCTATTGTGGGCCGCCTGGGACAAGAACAAACAGACGCTGCACGACAAAGTCGCCCGCACCGTCGTGATCCGTTCGAAGTTCAACTGAGCATCGGGTAATTCAGAGAGGTTCGTCGCGCCGGGTGGCGGCCCTCGCCGCGGTACGCAATAGTGACGAGTCCGAACTGATGCCGACGAAGGAGTAGCCCCGTTCGTTCAAGCCCTCGACCTGTTCGCCCGACGTCGCGAGGATGCCCGCGGCCACGTGGTTGTTGCGACAGGCCTCGCTCACGCGGTGCAGGGCGTCGAGATAGTCCGAGGACTCGAACTGGCCCGGAATGCCCAACGAGGCGCTGAGGTCGTTGGGCCCGACGAAGAGCACGTCCACGCCCGGGATGGCCGCGATCTCCTCGACGTTAATGAGTGCCTGGAGGGTCTCGATCTGCACGACGCTCAATACGGATGCGTTCACCTGGGACGGGTCGCGACCGTCGCCGCCGAACTGGCGGCCCCGGTTGTAACCGGCGATGCCCCGGTCGCCGCTCGGCGGATACCACAGGTGCGCCAGCGCCTCGACGACCTCCTCGGGCCGTTCGAGGCGGGGGAACATCACGCCGTAGGCGCCCAGGTCCAGGACGTGGCCGGCGCGGATGCGCTCGGCCGACTCCGTGCGCACGAGTACCGGCACGTCGTGGACCGCCCCGGCGAGGATCTGCCCGACCAGGGCCTCCTCGCCGCCGGCGCCGTGCTCGAGGTCGACGAGCAGCCAGTCGAACCCGCTCAGCGCGCACACTTCGGCCGCGAGCACCGAACCGAGATTGAGGAAGGTCCCCCGGGTGGGGGCGAGGGATCGGACCCGTTCGAGCAGCGACGTCATCGCGCGCCGTTCGAGGTGGCGTCGCTCCGCGCACCGATGTTGGACATGTCTCTGCTTTCGTAGGACGAACTGGTTTGAATTAGTCTGCCATTGCGGGCCGCCAGTCGCAATAAGGTCCCGCCGTCAACGAACGAGTCAGCGAGGCGCCAGGCCGTGAGCCCATCATCGATCGCCAGCGTCGAGATCACCCCGGTGGCCTTTCGCGATCCGCCGTTGCTCAACGCGGTGGGGGTGCACGAGCCCTTCGCCATCCGCTCGGTGATCGAGGTGACGACCGACGACGGGGTCAGCGGGCTGGGCGAGTCCTACGGCGACCTCGAGCACCTCGAGCGGCTCCGTCTCGTCGGCGACGAACTGCTCGGTGTCGACGTCTTCGCCACCAACCGGGCCTTCGATAGCGCGGCGAGCACCCTGGCGGGGGCCGTCGGACGCGACGGGCACGGACTGACCGGCGCGATCAGCCACCGGGGCACGGTCATGCGCACCTACGCCGCCTTCGAGGTCGCCTGCCTCGACATCCAGGGCAAACTGCTCGCCCGACCGGTCAGCGACCTGCTCGGGGGCAGCGTGCGCGCGTCGGTCCCGTACTCGGCCTACCTCTTCTACAAGTGGGCCGGCCACCCCGGCGCCGCGCCCGACCGCTTCGGCGAGGTGCTCGACGGCGACGCCATCGTCGAGCAGGCCCGCTGGATGCTCGACGAGTACGGCTTCACGGCGATCAAGCTCAAGGGAGGGGTGCGCCCGCCCGACGAGGAGGTGGCCGCGATACTGGCGTTGCGCGACGCCTTTCCCGAGATACCGCTGCGCCTCGACCCCAATGCGGCCTGGACGGTCGAGACGTCGATCCGGGTGGGCCAGCGCCTCGAGGGGGTCCTCGAGTACCTGGAGGACCCCACGTCGGGCCAGGTCGCGATGGCGCGGGTGGCGCGAGCGGTCTCGATGCCGCTCGCGACCAACATGTGCGTCGTCGGCTTCGAGGACCTGGCCTCGGCGATCGCCCGGGGATCGGTGGGCGTCATCCTCTCGGACCACCACTACTGGGGCGGCCTGCGCCGGGTCCAGGGGCTGGCGGCCATCTGCGAGACCTTCGGGCTCGGGCTCTCGATGCACTCCAACTCGCACCTGGGCATCAGCCTGGCCGCGATGACGCACGTGGCGTCGGCGGTGCCCAACCTCACGTACGCCCTGGACACCCACTGGCCCTGGAAGGATGAGGACGTGATCGCGCCCGGCGTGCTCGAGTTCCACGCCGGGTCGGTGCGCGTGCCCACCACGCCGGGCCTCGGTGTCGAACTCGACCGCGAGGCACTCGAGCGACTCCACCGCCAGTACCTCTCGTGCGGCATCGTCGAGCGCAGCGACACCGCCTACATGCGCCAGGTGGACCCCTCCTTCGACCCGAGCCCCGCCCGCTGGTGAGGGTCGTCGGCTACGCCTACCCCTGGGACTACGAGGGTGACCCCGGTGCGGCCGAGCGATCGCGCGAGACCGGCGTCGACGCCGTCGCGCTGGCCGCCTCGTACCACGCGACCCGGGCCGCGAGCCCCCTGCATCCGACCAGACGTCTGCTCGACGTGGCCGAGTCGGCCTGTTACGTCCCCGTGCGCGACGGGGCCTGGCGCGGCCACCGCCTCGCCCCCCGGCGTCCTTCGTGGACCAACGACGGCGACCTGTTCGCCACCGCCGCGCGCCAACTGGTCGACGTCGGTCTCGAGGTCGAGGCGTGGATCGTGCTCACGCACCACGACCAGTTCGGCCAACGTCATCCCGACCTCGTGGTGCGCAACGCCTTCGGTGACCGTTACGACTACGCGCTCTGCCCGAGCGCCGACGACGTGCGCGAGTACTGCGTCACGCTCGTTCGCGAGATCGCGCGGGACCCGTCCATCGGGGGCGTCGTGCTCGAGGCCTGCGGCCCGATGGGGCTCGAGCACGCGACCCTGCACGACAAGAGCGAGTTCGCGTGCTGGAGCCCGACGGCGCAGCGGCTGCTCGCGATCTGCTTCTGCGCGCGCTGTTGTCGGGCCTTGGCCGACCTGGGAATCGACGTGGATCGACTTCGCCACCTCGTGCGTGAGGGCGTCGACGGCACTTTCGAGTCCGTCGAGGAGGCGCTCGGCGAGGAACTGGCCGAGCCGGTGGCCACCTACCGAGGCGACCTCGCCGCGAGCCTGCGCCGAGAGATCGCCCAGGGCCTTCGTGCGACGCCCCGCGATCTCGCGGTGACAGTGCACGCGTCGGGCGACCGCTGGGCGACGGGCGCCTTCAGCGCGCCCGGCGAGTCGTCAACGCTCGCGGACGTGGACACCGTCGTCGCCAACTGCTGGGACGGCGACCGGGCGCGTCACGAACTGGGATCGCTCAGCCAGCTCCTGCGCGGTCGATGCGCGCTCGGGGCCTACCTGCGCCTCGACCGGGGCTGGCAGGACGGGACCATCGACGCGACCCTCGCCCGGTACGCTCGCTCGGGGATGACCGAACTGCACCTCTACCACCTCGGCCTGGTGTCGCAGCCAGGTCTCGATCTAGCCCGGCGCCTCGCGCGCGCCGGACGCTCACTGGCCGCGCCGGACGGACGGGGGCCGCGGTGAGCGAACGGATACTGATCACGGGCGCCGCCGGCAAGATCGGCACGCTGCTGCGTCGCTCGCTGCGCCGCGAGGACCGTTTCCTGCGCCTGGTGGACATCGCCGAGCAGACCCCGCTCGACGCCGGCGAGTCGGGTGAACTGGTGACGGCATCGATCACCGACCAGGCGGCCATGGACCGGGCCAGTGACGGTATGGACGCCGTCGTCCACCTCGGCGGACTCGCCTCGGGCGGCTTCACCTGGGACGAGTACCTCGACGTGAACATCAACGGGACCCGCGTCGTCTTCGAGGCGGCCCGCCGAGCCGGCGTCACCAGGGTGGTCTTCGCGAGCAGCAACCACGCCGTCGGATTCCACCCGATCACTGCGGGCGAGATCGTGCCCGACTACCTCTTCGCCCGTCCCGACTCCTTCTACGGCGTGTCCAAGGCCGCCGGTGAAGCGCTCGGCACCCTCTACCACGACCGCTACGGCATCGACGTGGTCTGCCTGCGGATCGGTTCCTACCTGTTGGAACCGGAAGCGACGCGAAATCGGTGGAGCTGGCTCTCGCCGGGGGACTGCGTGCGACTCTTCGACGCGGCCATCAGCGCCGCGTCGCCCGGCTTTCGCGTCGTGTGGGGGGTATCGGCCAACCGCGACGGCATACTCTCGCTGAAAGAAGGGTTCGCGATTGGCTACCGTCCCCAGGACGACGCCGCGAACTTTGGCGAGCTGTCCGACGGGCCGGGGGACGCCGCGCGGTGGCGATTCGTCGGCGGGTCCTTCACGGCGCCCGGGTTCGACCGCGACGGCCCCTGACCGGGCGACGCTAGGCCCAGCCCATCTCCTCGAGACGGGGATCGCTGATACCGAAGTGGTGGGCCACTTCGTGGATGACCGTCTTGCGCACCTGGGCCCGCACGTCCTCCTCGCTGAAGCAGACGCGGCAGATGGCTCCCTGGTACAGCGTGATCCGGTCGGGCATCACGCCGCTGTAGGTGAGCGGTCCGCGCTTGGTGAGGGGCACGCCTTCGTAGAGCCCGAAGAGGGCCCGGCCCTGCGCCTCGTCCTCGACGATGATGGCCACGTTCTCCATCTGCGACGCCAGCTCGGGCGGCAGGGTGGCCAGGGCCTCGCCGGCCAGTTCCTCGAAGCGTTCATCGGAGACGACGTACACCATGGCAGCGTACCGGTGGCCTGTCGACGCCGCGCCGCCGGCGCGATCACGACGGGCGGCTACTCGAAGCCGACGTCCACCACCTTGTCCGAGTAGACGTACTTGCCTCCGCGCAGCCACGAGCAGCCGGCCGCGAGCAGGCAGAAGAGGACCGCCGAGTCACAGGCGGCGCGCAGCCCGGTGCGAAAGGGCGCCAGGATGATGGAGGGGAAGAACTTGCGCCCGAGCACCGTGTGGCGCGCGGCCGGCGAGAGGTTCGCGATCACGTGGGCGCCCAGCAGGTGCTGGATCGGGTTGTCGCCGAGGAAGGAGGCGAAGAGCGTCGAGACAGGCGGCAGGTGTGCGGCGTGGCGCGCCGCCGCGAGCGGCACCCCCTGAGCGCTCAGCCCGTGCAGCAGCGCGCCGGGCAGACCCGTGGAGAGCCCGATGATCATCAGGGTGAAGAAGACGCCGATGGAGAGCACCTGACCGGAGTTCTGGAAGGTGGAGTTCATGCCCGATCCGACGCCGCGATGCTGCGGTGGCAGGCTGTTCATCACGCCGGCGCGGTTCGGCGCGGCGAAGGCGCCCATCGCGAGGCCGTTGAGCAGCAACAGCAGTCCGAAGGCCCAGTAGTTGAAGTTGACCGGCAACAGTTCGAGCAGGGCGAAGGCCAGCGCCGCGACGAGCATGCCGCCGGTGGCGAAGGGCCGTGATCCGAAGCGGTCCGAAAGGTAGCCCGAGAGAGGTCCGGCGATGAGGAATCCCGTGGTGAGCGGCAGCATCGCGATGCCGGCCCACAGTGGCGTGCGCGCGAAATCGTAGCCGTGCAGCGGCAGCCAGATGCCCTGGAGCCAGATCACCAGCATGAACATCAGTCCGCCGCGTCCGAGCGAGGAGAGGAAACTCGAGATGCTGCCCGCGGTGAAGGCCCGGATCCGAAAGAGGGAGAGCCGGAACATCGGGTCGGGCGAGTTGATCTCGATGCGACAGAAGATCGCCAGCAGGATGACGCCGATCGCAGCGCAGGTGAGAACGAAGGGGCTCAGCCAACCCATGGCCTGACCGGCGTGGGGCTGGATCCCGTAGGTCACCGACACCAGGATCGCGACGAGGCCCAGCGCGAAGGTGACGTTGCCCGGCCAGTCGATGGAGCGGTCGACGGTGCGCGGGATCTCCTTCAGTTTCTTGTAGGCCCAGACGGTGCCGAAGAGGCCGATGGGCACCGAGACCAGGAAGATGAGCCGCCACTGGATCGGCGCCAGGACGCCGCCGAGCATCAACCCGATGAACGATCCGCTGATGCCGGCGATCTGGTTGATGCCGAGCGCCATGCCGCGCTGGTGCTCGGGGAAAGCGTCGGTCAGGATGGCCGCGGCGTTGGCGATCAGCAACGCCGCGCCCACACCCTGGAAGAGCCGCATGATCACCAGCCAGAGGGCCGCCGCCGTGCCGGACATCCACGTGATCGTGAGCAGCAGCGAGAAGAAGGTGTAGACGACGAAGCCGAGGTTGTACATACGCACCCGGCCGTACATGTCACCGAGGCGGCCGAAGCTGACCACCAGCACGCTGGTGACGACCATGAAGCCGAGGATCATCCAGAGCAGGTAGAAGCTGTTCGACGGCGACAGCGGATCGATGTGGATGCCCCGGAAGATGTCGGGCAGCGCGATGAGCATGATGGAGATGTCAATCGTCGCCATCAGCATCCCGAGCGTCGTGTTGGACAGCACGACCCACTTGTAGCGGTCACCGGTGCCCGTGTTGAGCGGCAACGGCCGGTCGTCGATCTCCTTGGCGTCAACCATCGCGTGCCCGGTGAGGTGATTCGAGCGGGGGGCCCAGGACGAGGGTCGACCTAGTCGTTCGACGTACCCTTCGCCTCGGGTGTCGGCGCGAGCGGCTCCGACGCGACGGGGCCATCGCTGGTGCGGTCCATCCCGGGACGTCCGGCGAGGTCGCGCGCCAGGGGCGGGTCGTACGGATTCTTCTCGAACGTCTCGACGGGCTCGGCGAACGTGCGCGAGAAATAGCGCGAGAGCAGGTAGCTCACGGCCGCCGACGCGAAGAGACCGAGGCCGAAGATCACGAAACCAAGTGCCTCCAGGGCCCGACCGGGGGTGTGGGAGTGGCCCTCGATCGCGAAGCCGACGAGGAAGACGGCGGCACCGAGAACGACGACCGCTTCGGCGGCGTAGAGGTCATGGTCGAGACGGCGCCCAGTGCCAAACCTGTCCTCGTTCACGGCCCTCGCCTTTCTCTGTCACGCCACGGCACCGTCGCACTGGGACGATTAACCAACATCCTAGAAGCCGCCCTCACGTGGCCAACGCTGGGCCGTGGAGTGATGACTAGAAGTTGGAGTTTCCGGCGGCGTAGTCGGACGAGACCGTGGCCACCACGGGTCGAATCACCGACGCGGCGTTCGTGATGAGGCCGAGTTCGCGGTTGTAGTCCAGGGATGACGTGGAGAAGTTCTCGCTGCCCACGAAGACCCGCCCCGTCGTGGCGCTGCAGTCGGCGCAGATCACCTTGGCGTGGATGTACACCTGGTTCGACTCGAGCACGTGCACGTGAACGCCCGCGGCGGCCAGTTGGGCCAGCGCCGAGTGCCAGGACGAGCTGTAGGTCATGGCGACCTCGACGTCGACGCCCCGTCGGGCCGCGGCCTCGAGGGCCGATTCGATGGTGGTCGAGTCCATCTCCTCGGCCTCCACGAGCAGTGTGTGCCGGGCCGATCCGATGAGGGCCACGAGGCCCGCCGTCGATCCCGGGCTCCAGATGAGGTCGCCGCTGCCGGTGCCGAGCGGCGCGCTTCGGTGCACGAAGTCGTCGTCGAACGTCGCGCTCGCGGCTCTAACGTCGCGGGCGTTGTGGTCGAGCACCCAGAAATCTCGCGTCGACGAGTAGTACTGCGCCGTGAGGTTGCCGGTACCCACGTAGAGGGAGGAGCCGTCGATGACGAGGTACTTGGCGTGAAAGATCTGCGAGTTCGGCGCCCACGCGACGTGCACGCCGCCCCGAGTGAGGGCCTGCGCCGCGGGCGTGTTGACGCTCCTGATCCCGTACTCCGAGTCGAGTATCACCCGCACGCTTACGCCGGCCTTCGCCCGGGCGACGAGGTCCGACACCATCGTCGAATCCTCGAGTTCGTACATCGACAGTTCGATGGTGTGACGGGCGCTGGCGATGGCGTGGTCTAGGAACCCGTAGCCGGCGGCCGGTTCGACGTAGGTGCGCAACGTGGTCGACGCGCCGGCCACCGCGCTCGGGGCCACGACGAGCGCCGCGAGCGCGGTGGCCGCGAGGCCCCGCATGGCGCGGGAACGGACCACGCGCGGTCGGGGGAACCGCGTCGCGCGTGGGCTGGTCTGGGGCATCGGTCGGGCTCCTTGACCTCGGGGATGTTGGCGCACGTTACTCCAGCGCTTCCTCGAAGGGTTGTCGAGGGTTCGCGCCGGCCTAAAGAACGTGACCGGCGTCGTCGAAGATGCCGGTTAGGGTCGGCGCGAGGCAGGACCGTTCGTAGGCGGTGATGGCCTCTTCGCGGCGCATCGTGAGCCCGATGTCGTCCCACCCGTTGAGCAGCCTTTGACGGGTCATCGGGTCGAGCGCAAAGGTGCGCAGCCAGCCCGCCTCGGGTACTTCGATTCGCAGATGTTCGACGTCCACGACGACCAATCGGCTCGGTTCGTCCTTCACCAGTTGCATCAGTTGGTCCACGTCATTCGCATCGAGCACCACGGTCACGAGGCCCTGCTTCGCCGAATTGTTGCGAAAGATGTCGCCGAAGGACGGCGAGACCACGGCCTCGAAGCCGTAGTCCATCAGCGCCCACACCGCGTGCTCCCGCGATGAACCGGTGCCGAAGCGAGGACCGGCCACCAGCACCGTCGCGCCCACGAACTGCGCGCGGTTGAGCACGAAGTCGGGGTCGTCGCGCCACTCGGCGAACAGGCCACGACCGAATCCGGTGCGCTCGACTCGCTTCAGCCAGTCCGACGGGATGATCTGGTCGGTGTCGACGTCCGATCGTTCCAGGGGAACGGCGCGACCCTCGATGATCGAGACCGGTTTCACGGGTTCACCTCGTCGGGGCTGGCGAAGCGCCCCTTGATCGCGGTGGCCGCGGCCACGACGGGCGAGACGAGGTGGGTGCGGCCGCCGCGCCCCTGGCGACCCTCGAAGTTGCGGTTGGAGGTCGAGGCGCAACGCTGGCCCGGTTTGAGCGTGTCGGGATTCATGCCCAGGCACATCGAACAGCCCGGTTCGCGCCACTCGAAGCCGGCCGACACGAAGATCTGGTCGAGGCCCTCGTTTTCGGCCTGGCTCTTGACGCGGTGCGAGCCGGGCACGACGAGCGCGCGGACGTCGGGGGCGACGTGGTGGCCCTTCGCCACTGCGGCCGCCGCGCGCAGGTCCTCGATCCGCGAGTTGGTGCACGAACCGATGAAGACCACATCGACCGCTATCTCGCGCAGGGCGGTCCCCGGCTCGAGGCCCATGTAGGCCAGGGCCCGCTCGGTCGCTTCGCGTTGGTCGGGGTCGGCGATCGAGGTCGGTGCCGGCACGACGCCGTCGAGCGACACGACCTGGGCCGGATTGGTGCCCCACGTGACGAAGGGAACGAGGGTCGAAGCGTCGAGCGTGACCTCGGCGTCAAAGACCGCATCGTCGTCGCTGACGAAGGTGCGCCAGCGATCACAGGCCGCGTCGAACTCATCGCCCTCGGGCACACCGGGCCGACCCCGCAGGTACTCGATCGTTGTCTCGTCCGTCGCGACCAGACCGGCCCGAGCGCCGGCCTCGATGCTCATGTTGCATACCGTCATGCGTCCCTCCATGGACAGCGACCGGATCGCCTCGCCGCGGTACTCGATGACGTGGCCGGTCCCGCCTCCGGTGCCGAGGCGACTCACAATCGCGAGCGCGACGTCCTTGGCGCTCACGCCCGGTGGCAGCTGGCCCTCGACGGTCACGGCCATGGACTTGGCCCGCTGCTGGGGCAGGGTCTGGGTCGCCAGCACGTGCTCGACCTCGCTCGTGCCGATGCCGAAGGCCAGGGCGCCGAAGGCGCCGTGGGTCGAGGTGTGCGAATCGCCGCACACGATCGTCATGCCCGGCTGGGTGACGCCGAGTTCGGGACCGATGACGTGGACGATGCCCTGGTTCTCGTGGCCGCGCGGGAACAGGGTGATGTCGAACTCCGCGCAGTTCTCCTCGAGGGCCTCGAGCTGGCGGCGAGAGATGGGGTCGGCAATCGGGGTGGACAGGGGATCGGTCGGCACGTTGTGGTCGGCGGTCGCCAATGTGCGATCGGGCCGACGCACCGTGCGTCCGTTGAGGCGAAGACCGTCGAAGGCCTGCGGGCTCGTCACTTCGTGCACGAGGTGCAGGTCGATGTAGAGAAGGGTCGGCTCGCCCTCGGGCGAGGCAACGACGTGCTCGTCCCAAATCTTGTCGTAGAGAGTCCGCCCGGCCACGATCTAGCGCAGGCCCACGATTTTGACGCGCAGCACGCCCGAGGGGGCCTCGTACTCCACGACCTCGCCCACCGAGTGCTCGAGCAGGGCCTCACCGAGTGGCGAGGTCGGAGAGGCGACCAGCACGCCGTCGGGCTTCTCCTCGATCGATCCGATGAAGAACTCCTGGAATTCGTCGTCGCCGTCGCCCTCGTAGACCACGCGCACGATCGAGGCGTACTGGACGGCATCGGCGTGCTCGTCACGTTCGACGATCTCGTGATTGCGGATGACGTAGTCGATCTGACGGATGCGCGATTCCAGCTTGCCCTGCGCGTCCTTGGCGGCGTGGTAGTCACCGTTCTCCGAGAGATCGCCCATCAGGCGGGCCGACTCGATGGTGCGCGCAATGGAGGTGCGGCCCACCGTCGTGAGCTCTAGGTACTCGGCCTCGAGCTTGTCGAGGGTCTCTTGGGTGATGCGGTGGATCTCGCCGGCCATGGCCCAACCTTCGTCGTGGAGAAGGCCAAATTCTACCGCGCCCCCTTAATTGTTCTCCCTCGGGTTTGCTCGTGCGCGCGTGGGCGAGCAAACTGGGACAACGCAAGGAGGACTGTCGTGAGCAATCAGGGCAACTACCGCGTCGCCGTGCTCGGTGGCGACGGCATCGGACCGGAGGTGACGGCGGCCGCCCTGGACGTCGTGCGCAGCGCCGGCGTCGAGCTCGACACGACGTCATTCGACTTAGGGGCCGCCCGTTACCTGCGCGACGGCGTGGTGCTGGATGACGACACCCTCGAGCAACTGCGAGGCTTCGACGCGATCCTGCTCGGCGCGATCGGGCCGGCCATTGGCGACACCCGCATCCCCGGCGGCGTCCTCGAGCGGGGACTCCTGTTGCGCCTGCGATTCGGGCTCGACCTCTACATCAACTACCGGCCCTTCTGGGGCGTGGCCGGATCGATCGCGGCCGGTTGCGAGTTCGCCATCGTGCGTGAGAACACCGAGGGGCCCTACGTCGGCGAAGGCGGCGTGCTCCGCCGTGGCAGTGCGCACGAGGTGGCGACCCAGGGGTCGGTGAACACCCGCTTCGGCGTGGAGCGCTGCGTGCGCTACGCCTTCGAGCGGGCCCGGTCGTTGGCGGACCCTCGGCTCACCCTCGTGCACAAGACCAACGTGCTCACGTTCTCGGGCGATCTGTGGAGTCGCGTCGTGAACGAGGTCGCCGCCGAGTTCCCCCAGGTCCAGGTCGACTACAACCACGTGGACGCCGCGTGCATCTACCTGGTCGAGAGTCCCGAGCGCTACGGGGTCATCGTGAGCGACAATCTCTTCGGCGACATCCTGTCGGACCTCGCCGGGGCGGTCACCGGCGGCATCGGTTACGCCGCCAGCGCCAACCTGAACCCGGCCCGCACCGGGGCTTCGCTCTTCGAGCCGGTCCACGGGGCGGCCCACGACATCGTGGGCCTCGGACGGGCCAACCCCCTCGCGGCGGTGTCGTCGGCGGTGCTGATGCTCGAGCACCTGGGCGAAGACGAGGCGGCCCAGCGCATCGCGCGTGCGGTGAGGGGTTTTGACGGCGACGTGACGGCGCTGGGCACGCAGGGCGTGACAAATCAACTGAAAGATAGGCTGTAGGGATGCCAATCACCCCGACGAAGAAGATATGGATGGACGGCCAGTTGGTCCCGTGGGAGAAGGCCACGACCCATGTACTGAGCCACACGCTGCATTACGGCACCGGCGCCTTCGAGGGAATCCGGGCCTACGAGACGGCCGACGGCGTGGCGGTCTTTCGCCTGCGCGACCACATGAACCGGCTCCTGCGCAGCTGCAAGATCCTGATGATCGACGTGCCCTACACGCTCAACGAACTATGCGACGCCACGGTCGAGACGATCCAGGCCAACAAGCTCGACACCGGCTGCTACATCCGTCCGCTGGTCTTCCTGGGCTACGGCGAGATGGGCCTCAACCCGCTGACGTCGCCGACCAACGTCGCCATCGCGACCTGGTACTGGGACCTGTACTTCGGCGCCGACGGCGTGGAGCAGGGCGTGCGCATGATGGTCTCCTCCTGGTCGCGCCACAGCCCCAACTCGATGCCGAGCGCCTCCAAGACGGTGGGGGGCTACGTGAACTCGAGCCTCGCCAAGGTCGAGGCGATCAAGGCCGGTTACGACGAGGCGATCATGCTGGGCGCCGACGGGCGGATCTCGGAGTGCACCGGAGAGAACATCTTCATCGTGAACAACGGCGTGCTCATCACGCCGCCGCCGTCCGAGGCCGGTGCGCTGCGCGGCGTCACCCAGGAGAGCGTGGTGCGCATCGCCAACGACCTCGGTTATCGCGTCAGCTTCGAGGCGTTGGTGCGTACCGACCTCTACCTCGCGGACGAGGCCTTCATGACCGGCACCGCCGCCGAGGTCGTGCCGATCCAGTCGGTCGACGACCGCGTCGTCGGCGAGGGCAAGCCCGGACCGATCACGCGGAGCCTCCAGTCGACCTACGCCCAGGCCGTTCGCGGCGAGTTGCCCCAGTACGAGAGCTGGCTCACGAGGATCTGAGCCGAGCACGGGGTAGTCTCGAACTGTGACCCAACCCACGTTTTCGCCCGTTCCCGCCTCCGCGGAAGTCCGTCCGAGCATGTCGACGCCGACGCCCGAGATCGGCCGCAAGCCCAAGGCCGGTCTGCAGCACTCCCTGCACCCCTCGCCGGGCGCGGGCCACGGCACCCCGGCTCCCGGCGAGGGCTTCGCGCTGACGATCGCCCAGCGCGAGTGCGCCAAGTTGGTCTTCGCCCACGGCCACGACGCGGCCGACGTGCAACTGGGAGTGGCGCTCGTCGCGGCCAAGCGGGCCAGCCTGGTCGGACGGGGACCGATCCTCGCCGACGTGCACGTGGCGATGGACCTGTTCTCGCTACGTTCGACGCCGGTCGTCGAACGCGACCAGACGGCCCCCTTCGCCGGCTTGGCGCACAGCTACGCCGCCCAGCGCCGCTTCGTCGACGCCGTGACCCCGGATCAACTGATCACCCCGCCGCCGCGCGGCCACTGACCAGAGCCCGGCCATGAGCTTCGACCTCACCGACGAGCAGCGGGCCTTTCGCGAGGTGATGCACGAGTTCGTCGACCGGCGCGTCACGCCCAACGCCGCGCGCTACGACCGCGAACAGGTCTACCCCCAGGAGAGCTGGGAGGCCTGTCGCGAGATGGACCTGCCAGCGTTATGGGTGCCCGAGGCCTACGGGGGGGCCGGCGCCGACATGGTGACCCAGGCGATCTCGATCGAGGAGATCGCCCGCGGCTGCGCCTCGACGTCGGTGACGATGCTGATCTCGAAGCTGGCCATGCTGCCGATCATGAACTTCGCGAGCGAGGAGATCAAGCAGCGGTACCTGCCCCGTTTCGCGACGGGCGAGATCCAGGGTTCCTACTGCCTCTCCGAGGCCGACGCCGGATCGGACGTGGCGGCGATGAGGTGCCGGGCCGTGCGCGACGGTGACGACTACGTGCTGAACGGGTCGAAGTACTGGATCACCAACGCCGGTGTCTCGGACACCTACACCGTCTTCGCGTCCACGAACCTCGAGGCCAAGAGCCGCGGCATCACTTGCTTCCTCGTGGACAAGCAGCCGGGCGTCTCGTTCCCCAAGTTCGAGGACAAGCTGGGCCTTCGCGGTTCACCGACCGGCGAGGTCTTCTTCGATAACGTGCGCGTGCCCGCCGCCCAGCGCATCGGCGACGAGGGCCAGGGGTTCAAGATCGCCATGCACACGCTCGCGCGCTCGCGCCCGACCATCGGCGCCCAGGCCGTGGGCATCGCCCAGGGGGCCATCGACTTCGCGGGCACCTACATGAAGGGCCGTCAGGCCTTCGGCGGTCCGATCAGCGACCTGCAGGGCCTGCGCTTCATGCTGGCCGACATGGCCATACGTACCGAGGCGGCGCGCGCGCTGGTCTATCGGGCGTGCGCCACGATTGACGCGGGCGACCCCGATGGTCAGCTCGGCTACCTGGGGGCCTCGGCCAAGTCCTTCGCGTCCGACACCGCCATGAGCGTCACGACCGACGCCGTGCAGTTGCTCGGCGGCTACGGCTTCACCAAGGAGTTCCCGGTCGAGCGGTTCATGCGCGACGCCAAGATCACGCAGATCTACGAGGGGACCAACCAGGTCCAGCGCATCGTCGTCGCCAAGCATCTGCTGAAATAATCCCGTGCCCCTACCGACCACGTCCGCGCAGTACGTGCGCCGGGCCGTACTCAAGATCAACGAAACGACCATCCTCGACACAGTCGACTCCTTGGACCTGCGCGGGAACGCCAAGATCAGCGCCGTGATCGGCATGCCCCTGCGCAGCCTCCAACAGCGCCGCGACGTCGTCACGTTCGCCACCACCGCGCCCCTCGCGGCGGTGAAGGCGATGCTGGAACTGCTGGCCGCGGAGCCGCTCGAACGGGTCGTCGCGGCGCTCGGCGAGCACGCGGACACGCCGTCCTTCGACCAGTTGAGCGACGCCGTGGACGGGCTGGTGGCAAACGGTTCGACGCCCGACGACGTGGTGGCCCTCCTGGCCTTCGCCATCGGCGAGGAGTTCCCCGCGGCGCCCCACTGTCGTCGTCTGCTCGAGGAGCGGGCCGAGTTCGCACTACCGGAACTGCCGGCGGCGGCGCCGAGTGCGGCCCTGTTGTCGCCTAAGCAGGTCGATCCCGAAGTACGGGCCCAGCGCCGTGCCCGGCGCGAAGACGAGAAGCGTCGCAAGCGCAACACGGCGCCGGTCAATCCCGCCCATCCGGCGCGGGTGAAGTCGGACAAGAAGATCGGGCCCGTCTCCCCCAAACGAGCGACGGAGCGGCCCGTGCGCGAACCCGAGCGCCGTCGCGTTCTCTTGACCCCCATGGAGCAGGAGCGTTTCAGCGCCGAGCATCCCTTGGCGGGGATGGTCGTCCTGGTGGAGATCCCGTTCGACGCCGTGGACCCCACGGCGCCGGACCAGCACGCCAAGGTCCGACCTGCGCTGGTCGTCGCCGCGTCGGACGTCGGCATCCTGATTCGCGGCATCTATTCCAATCCCTCGCCCACGCGAATGCTGTTCACGCCGTGGCGGCGACTGGGCTTCGACCACCTCTCCTACATCGATGACTCGCGCGTCGCCCTGGCGGCGTCGAGTCTCAACGAGCTCTCGCGACTGGGGCCGCTAGACGACAGCGAGTGGAACGCCCTCGTCTGAGAGTTCGACTCCGACGGCGTCGATGTCGACCGACGCATTGGATGGATGGCTTTCAGGCGTCGGCCGTTCCGCCCCGAAACGGGGACGGCGTGGCCCGGAACTACTGACCGAGAACCGTTAAGGCTTAGGAGGCCTGCGCATCGTGCGCGGCGAGGAACTCGTTCACTGCGCGAAAGTACGGCTCGGGCTCTTCCACGAACGGCATGTGGCTCGACTGCTCGAAGACTATCCAGCGCAGGCCGGCGATCTCGTCGGCGAACGGTTGGGCCGTCTTGGAGGTCACCTCGTCGTAACGGCCGGTGATTAAGAGCGTCGGCGCGACGATGGCCGCCACACGGCCGATGACGCTCCATTCGCGCAGCGTGCCGGTGCAGAACATCTCGTTCGGTCCGATCATCGCGTGGTAGACGGTGGGATCCTGCGCGACGGCGTCGAAGGAGGCCTGGACCTCGCGGGGATAAGGAAGGACGCGGCAGATGTGTCGGTCGTAGAAGGCCTGCGTGGCTTCGACGTACTCGGGGTCGTCGATCGTGCCGTTCGCCTCGTGGCGATCGAGGGCCTCCTGGACCGGCGCCGGCAACTCGAGGCGCAGGCGGTGGGCCTCGTCGAGAAGCACTTGTTCGGACGCGGGGGAGTTGCTCAGTATCAGCGAGCGGAGCCCGGCAGGTCGGCGAATCGCGTGCTCGGCGCCGAGCATGCCGCCCCACGATTGGCCCAGCAGGTGATAGTCGTCGGCGATGGCGAGGTGTCCCAGAAGGGTGTCGAGTTCGTCGAGGAACAGCTGCACGGTCCAGAAGTCCGCTTCCTTGAGTGGAAGGCGGGTCGAGTGGCCACAGCCCAGCTGGTCGTAGTGCACGACCGCTCGACCCGTGGACGCCAACTCACTAAGAGAGAGCACGTAGTCGTGCGTGAACCCCGGCCCGCCGTGGACGACGACGAGCGGGGTGAGGGGCGAGCGAAGGTCGCCGGTGACGCGGTACCAGGTTTCGTAGCCCAAGAAGGGCACGGTGCCGGTCGTGGACGGGGCTCGCACCACGTCAGCGAGCCTTTCCGGATGCCCGGCGGGCGATCCACTCCAGCGCGACCTCGTTGAAGGCGTCGGGGTGCTCCCAGATGCAGCAGTGTCCGCCGGGCGTCGTCGCCCACGTCGAGCCGGGGATCAGGTGATGGAGCCGGCGAGAGAGCTCCACCGGAATCAGGATGTCGTTCTCTCCGGCCACGACCATCGTCGGCACGGCTAGGGCGGCCAGCCGGTCGGTCGTGTCGTGAACCTGTATCGAGTTGAGCTGCGACAGATAGGCCGAGACGGGCTGGTTCATGAAGCGCATCGCCGACTCGATATCGGCCAGTTCGTCGGGCCGATCTTCGAAGAATTCCAACGTGAATCCCCACAGCGTCACGTCGCGCATGATCGCCGGGACGCCGACGATCGGGGCGAGCTCGGCCCAGAGGGCGTACATCCTCGAGCAGAACGGGCCGGGCGCCGCGTAGGTGCAGGCCAGCGTCAGGCTCGCCAGGTCGCCGGGGTAGGCGAGGGCGTACTCCTGCGAGATCATGCCGCCCATGGAGATGCCGAGCATGTGCAAGTCGTGCAGATCGAGGTGCTCTACGAGGGCCTTGGTGTCGTGGGCGAACATCGTTGTGGTGTACGGCCCCGGCGGCGCGGAGCTGTGGCCGATGCCCCGATTGTCGAAGCGAACGACGCGGTACCCGGCGCCGAGAAAAGCCGGCACCTGGAGGGACCACGTCTCTAGGTCGTCGGCCAGGCCGTTGACGAGCAGTATGGTCTCGGCCCCCTCGCCCTCGTCGCGGTAATTGATCTCGATGTCATCGGTGGTAAGTGTCGGCATGGTCTCCTCGCTGTTACTTGGTCGTGGTGTCGCTAACGGGTCGGTCCCTCACGGGCGGGCCCCGTCGTTTTCGCTCCCTCGAGCGAGGGCCAGGCCCGCGATGAAGTGGGCCAGGGTCTGAGCACCCTTGACGATGCTCGCGAGTTCCACGGCCTCGTCGACGCCATGGATCTGACGCGCGACCGGCCCGTAGCACAGCGCCTGCACGGATCCCTGGTTGAGGTAGAAGCGTGCGTCGGTGGTGCTGCCGCCCACGTGGGTCCGCGCCGGCGTGGCGTGCAACCGTTGATGCACCGTCGCGAGCGCGGTCGCGAGCGGCGACCGATCGTCGAGGAGGTACCCCTGCGCACGAAAGCCGGTGGCGACGAAGCTCACGGCGGGACCGTGCGACGGGCTGTCAAGTGGGGACAACTGCGCGCGCACGGTCGCCTCGACCTCGTGAATCGCCCGCTCGGCCGTCCAGGCCCTTGGATGACCGAAGCGCACTCCGAGGGTGACCACCGAGGCGACGCTGGAACGCCAGTCTCCACCCCGAACGAGTCCGACGTTGACGTTGTAGGGCTCGGCCAGTTCGCCAAAGGGGCCGTCGGGATGCTCTCGGGCCACGCGGCGACCCATTTCCTCGAGTGCGGGCACCACGCGCATGGCGACGTCCAGGGGGTGTTCGACGCGGTCGGCCACTTCGGCGTGGCCGCCCGAACCCTGAAAGGTGACGTCGACCCAGACGATGCCGGTACCGCCGATGAGGAGATTGAGATCGGTGGGCTCGGCCACGATCACGAGGTCCGCGACAATCCCCTGGCGCAGCGCGGCCAGCGTCCCGTGGCCGGTGCACTCCTCCTCGATCGCCGAGAGCAGGCCGACGGGCATCTCGAGCGTCGACGGGGCCACGGCTCGTAGGGCGTCGAGGGCCAGGGTGGCCATGGCGATCCCACCCTTCATGTCGCCCGCGCCGCGACCGAAGAGCCAGCCCTCTCGTCGACTGGCCGTCCAGGGTGGGGTGGTCCAGCCCAAGGGATTGGCCGGCACGACGTCAACGTGGCCGTTGATGAGCAGCGCCAGTTCGCCCGGCGCGCTCGACGCGTACACGTTCGCCCGACCGGCGTAGGACAACGGCGCTACGCCGGCGACGGGATCGTGGGCGATCTCCTCGGGTACGGCCAGCTCGGTCACCGTCAGCTTTAGTCGCGCCAACTCTTCGCCCACGATCCGCTGCGCCCCGGCCTCGTTGCCCACGGTGCTCGGCGCCGCGACCAAACGTTCGAGGAAGTTAAAGGCCAGCTCCGAGCGCTCGACCACGGCGTCGCTCAGCCGCCGGGACAGCCGGTTGTCAAGGGGGGCGATGATCGCGGGAGTATCCATCTAGTTCATCGACCCTAGGGCGACCGTTCGGGATCGGTGGAGCCGTGAAGTCGGGTCGAGTGGCCCGGTCACCGTCCTGTCACCCAGGTCAAAGCCATGTTTTCCCTACATTTCTGATGATTGAGGTGGGTAGTGCGCTCGGTCGGTCCGTGAGAGAGGATCTTGCGACCGGTACCACGTGGAGACCCTTGCAATATTCCGGGCGATTCAGTATCGTCAAGTGTCACATATTACATGGGGGAGCGGGCAGATGAAAGCGTCTTTTGGTCGACGGTGGCAAATCAGTGGAGTGGCGCTCGCGATGGTGGCGTCCATCGCTCTCGCGGGGGTCGGATCGGGCTTCGTGGCCTCGAGCGCCTCGGCCTCATCCTCGTCGGGCGACATCACGTTCGCGCTGCCACCGTCCACCGTGCCCAACTACATCTTCCCGATCTTCAGCGGGGCCCAGGACAGCATCGTCAACGTCTATCAGATGCAACAGATCATGTTCCGCACCCTTTACTACTTCGGCCAGGGAACCTCTCCTGCGGTCAACGAAACGTTGTCGTTGGCGCAGCTGCCGGTCTTCAGTGACGGCGGCAAGACCGTCACGGTGACCCTCAAGAAGTACGACTGGTCGGACGGCGTGCCCGTCACGGCGCGAGACGTGATCTTCTTCATCAACCTGCTCAAGAGCGACCAGAGCGATTGGGCCGACTACGTGCCCGGGGAGTTCCCGAGCAACGTGACGTCGGTGACGTCGCCGAACTCGTCGACGGTTGTCTTCCACTTGAACAAGGCCTATTCCTCGACCTGGTTCCTCTACAACGAGCTGAGCCAGATCACGCCCCTGCCCCAGCAGGCCTGGGACAAGGAGTCGGCCAGCGGAGCGATCGGCAACTACGACGAGACGCCGGCGGGAGCGAAACTCGTCTTTAACTACCTGACCAAGGAGGCCGAGACCCTCAGCACCTACTCGAGCGATCCGCTCTGGCAGACCGTCGACGGGCCCTTCAAGATCAAGCAGTACGAGCCGAGCGGCTACAGCGTGTACGTGCCGAACGAGAAGTATTCCGGCCCGTCCAAGGCGAAGTACTCCGAGTTGATCGAAGAGCCTTTCACCACCGACTCGGCGGAGTTCAACTCGTTGCGCTCCGGTGTGCTCGACTACGGCTACATCCCGCCCCAGGACGCCAGCCAGATCGCGGTGCTCAAGAGTTCCGGGTACAACGTCTCGCCGTGGGTGGGATGGGACATTAACTACTTCCCGATCAACTTCAACAACCCCACCGTGGGCCCGCTGTTCAAGCAGTTGTACATTCGCCAGGTTCTCCAGGAGATGGTGAACCAGCCCGTCGCCATCACTAAGGCCCTTTACGGTTACGGCACGCCGACCTACGGGCCGGTGCCGGTCGCTCCCAAGAACACCTTCACCAGCCCCCAGGAGGCGACGAACCCCTATCCCTTCAGTCCCAAGACGGCCGCGTCGCAACTGAAGAGCCACGGCTGGGACGTCAAGGCCGGTGGCGTCACGACGTGCGCCAGTGCGGGCACCGGGTCGTCGCAGTGCGGAGCGGACATCGCCAAGGGCGCGAAGCTGGTCTTTAATCTTCAGTACGATTCCGGCGTCACCTACACCGCGGTCCAGATGGAGCAGTACAAGTCCAGCCTGGAGCAGGTCGGTATCCAGCTCAACCTGACCAGTGCCCCCTTCGACACGATCATCACGAACGCGGCGCCGTGCAATGAGGGACCGACCTGCACCTGGGAGATGGAGAACTGGGGAGGGGGCTGGACCTTCGGTCCGGACTTCGAGCCGACCGGCGAGACCCTCTTCGCCACCGACTCCGGCTTCAACGAAGGGCGCTACAGCGACGCGACTAACGACGCCAACATCAACGCCACGCACGTGGTGTCGGGAATCTCGGTCTTCTACAAGTACGAGAACTACCTGGCCGACCAGCTTCCGGTCATTTGGCAGCCGGCGCCGGACTACCAGATTTCGGCGATCAGCTCGTCGGTCAAGGGCGTGACCCAGAGCCCCGAGGAGAACTTCACGCCGGAAGATTGGACCATCTCCAAGTAACGTCCCACGGCCAAGCGCCCGTCGAGGGCACCCGATTGATAGTGACGACGCCGTAGTTGGTCGGCGTTCGGGGCGACGGTCCGATTAGAGAATTCGGTCGAGCAGCCCCTCGCTGGTGAGTCGACGCATCCAGGCTTCGATCTCGTCGGGGTCGGTGGGCAGGCCGGCGGTCATGACTCGACAGCCGTCGTGCGTCACCACGACGTCCTCTTCGATTCTGATCCCGATGCCGCGGTACCGTTCGGGGACCGTCAGATCGTTGGGCTGGAAGTAGAGACCCGGCTCCACCGTGAGCACGTTGCCCGCGACGAGCGGATCCTCGGGAAAGATGGTGTCGCGTGCACTGGTGCAGTCGTGCACGTCCAGTCCGAGCATGTGCGAGGTCCCGCAGACGATGTAGCGCGAGTACAGGGGCAATTCTGGGCGCAGCGACTCTTCGGGCCCGACACTGAGGATGCCGAGTTCGAAGAGCCCCTCGGCCAGCACTCGGATGGCCGCACGATGCTGGTCCTGGCCCCGGGCGCCGGGCCGTACCGCGGCGATACCGGCTCTGGTGGCGGCGAGGACAATCTGGTAGATCTCGCGTTGAGCCGGCGTGAACGTGCCGGAGATGGGCAGGGTCCGCGTCACGTCGGAGGTGTAGAGGTCGTGGCCCTCCACGCCGGCGTCGAGCAGGAGGAGGTCCCCGGCGCGCACCTCGCCGTCGTTCCTCGTCCAGTGCAGGATGGTGGCGTGGTCGCCGGCGGCGGCGATGGTGCGATAGCCCACGTCATTGCCGTCGCTGCGGGCGCGCATATTGAAGACCGCTTCGATGATGCGCTCGCTACGACCGATGGTGCCGGGCAGCGCCCGCACGACGTCCTCGAAACCCAAGACGGTCATGTCGACGGCCTCTTGTAGGCGCGCCAGCTCGTACTCGTCCTTCACGAGGCGCAGTTCGCTGAGCGTGCGCGTCAGACGGTAGTCGTCGCCACTGGCCGGCACCATGGCGTCGATCACGTGGTCGTAGCCTCGCACGACCGTGACCGTTTCGAGGCCGGCGCCAATGAGGTCCTTTTCGAGTGACTGGATCGGGGCGGTGGGAACGGCCCAGCGCCGCCGCGCCTCCGCCAGACCCCGACGGGGTCCGACCCAGAGTTCACCGTGTCGAGCGTCGGAGAAGAATTCGTGCGTCGAGCTGTCACGACGTTCCTCGAGGTACAGCGTGGCCACGTCGTCGCCGCCACTCGGGTGGATCACGAGCACGGCGTTTGGATCGTCACAGCCAGTAAGCCAGAAGAAGTCGGAGCCCGGTCGAAAGTTGAACTCCTGGTCGTTGGAGCGGATCTTCGCCCGTCCGGAGGGAATGATCAGGGTTCGGCCGGGGAAGCGGGATTGCACGTCGCGACGGCGGCGCTGTGAATACTCGACCGCGGGGTGGACGGGCTCGTCGATCGTGACGGCGGCCCACTGCTGGGTCATGTACTCCTTGAACGGTCGACCGATCGGCTGGCCCGACGGTTGCCAGATCCAGTGCTCGCTTTCGGGCCGTTGGGGCGTGACGTCGGGCTCGGGAAAACCGGCCTCAGGTTCGGACACGGGTTGAATGTACTGTGTGACGCGCTACCCTGTCAATTACTTCGCTGATTGAGACGGTGGAGACTGGCGAACCGAGGATCATCGTGCGCGCCATCTATATCGTGAAGCATCTGATTTTCTAGGTGTTGGGGGAGACTACGTAACATGGCACCGACGACGATTCAAGTGAGGCGAGTGATGTTCTCAGGACGTGGCGAGGAGGGCGGTTGACCAGCGAAGTGTCCGAGATCGGCGCGCTGCTGCAGTCGTCCAGCCTGCGCTCGAGGGTCGAGAGTTCGTTGGCGTCGGCCATCATCTCAGGCAAGCTGGCCCCGGGCACCCTAGTGTCGGTGCCGACCCTGGCCGCTCAATTCGCCGTCTCGGCCACCCCCGTGCGTGAGGCGATGCTCAACCTCGAGAAGCGGGGTTTCGTCGAGTCGGTGAAGAACAAGGGATTCCGCGTCACCGAGGTGAGCGAGCACGACCTGGTAGAGATCGCCCAACTGCGTCGTTGGGTCGAAGCGCCGGCGATGGCGGCCGTCGCCGAGGGGTTGAAGGACGTGCCGCTCGAGCGATTCCATCAATTGGCCGAGCAGATCGTGGCGAGCGCCGAAGAGGGTGACCTCGAGGCCTACCTCGACGCCGACTCGGCCTTTCACTCGGCCCTGTTGACGCTGACCGGTAACGAGCGGTTGGTCGAGTTCGTCGCCGAACTCCGCCGCCAGACCCGCATGGTCGGTTTGGACGGCCTGCGCCACACCGCCGAGCTAGAACGCTCCGCCCATGAACACCTGGACCTGCTCAACCTGCTCGAACGCGGCGACGCAGAGGGGGCGCGACACTTCATGGAGCACCACATCGGACACGTACTCGGCTGGTGGGCCGGGGTGGCCGAGAGCGCGGAAGAGCCGGGGGCTGACTGAGTTCTTGTGCGACGGAGCATCGTTGTCTATTGTGAAGCGTGACATATTACATGGGCGCAGGCCTGAAGGGAATGTACGGCGCGTGGCGCTGTGGCGTTCGCACCGCCTTCCCATCTGGGGGGCGTGTGAGGACATATTCTGGCGACGGCCACGGGGGGTCGAGTGGGTTCTCGGCCTGATGAGAGGAAGGTCATGAGCACCAGGGAGTTCGATCTCGGAGGCGTCGTCGTGGCCACCACCCTGGCCTTCAAAGAAGACCGCAGCGCGCCGGGCGGCCTCGCGGTCGACTACGACCGTTACGCCGAACACTGCGAGTGGCTGATCTCGAACGGATGTCACGGGGTCGGACCGAACGGTTCGCTCGGCGAGTACTCGTCATTGACCGACGCCGAGCGACGTCGGGTTGTCCAGGTAGCCGTCGAGACGGTGGCCGGTCGCGGCCTGGTGATCGCGGGGGCGCACGGGGTGGGATGGCACCAGGCCAAGGAGTGGGCCGAATTGGCCCAGGAGGATGGAGCCGACGCCGTGTTGCTGCTGCCGCCCACGATCTTTCGAGCGTCGGAGTCCGAGGTGATCGAACACTATTCGCGGGTCGCCGACGTGGGTCTGCCCGTGATGCTCTACAACAATCCCATCGACACCAAGGTGGACATGTCGCCACAACTCGTCGCGCGGCTGTCGGCCATCGACGGCGTCGTGGCCATCAAGGAGTTCTCGGGCGACGTGCGGCGCGTCTTGGAGATTCAAGAGTTGTGCGACATCGACGTGGTGGCCGGAGCGGACGACCTGCTGTTCGAGTCGCTCGTCGACGGCGCGGTCGGCTGGTTCGCCGGGTTCGCCAACGCCTTTCCCAGAGAGGCGGTGGAGATCTTCGACCACGTCACTGCCGGCAAGATCGACGAAGCCCGGGACCTGTACAGGCACCTGGTGGCCGTCTTTCGATGGGACTCGCGCGTCGAGTTCGTCCAGGCGATCAAACTCACCATGGACCTCACGGGTCAGAGCTACGGCGGGCCGACCCGACCGCCACGTGGTCCGTTGAGCGAGGACCACGAGGCCCAGGTTCGTGTTGACGCGCAGCGGGCCATTGACTACCTCGCCCGGCGCGAGGGCGCCGACCGCTAAGTGCGTGCTTCTCGGGTCATCACGGCGGTCGACTCGCATACCGAGGGCATGGCGACCCGGGTGGTCACCGGCGGGGTCGGGGAGGTCCCGGGTGCCACGATGAACGACCGGCGGCTCCACTTCATTGACCACCTCGACCACCTTCGAAGGTTCCTCGTCAATGAGCCGCGCGGCCACGCCGCGATGAGCGGCGCGATCCTCCAGGCCCCGACCCGACCGGACGCCGACTGGGGGGTGCTCTTCATCGAAGTCTCCGGCTGCCTGCCGATGTGCGGGCACGGCACCATCGGCGTGGCGACGGTCCTCGTGGAGACCGGCATGGTCGAGGTTACCGAGCCGGTGACGACCATCCGGCTCGACACGCCGGCCGGTCTGGTGGTGGTCCACGTCAACGTCAGGGACGGCCACGCCGACTCGGTCACGATGCAGAACGTGCCAGCCTTCGCCGTGCGCCTGGATGACGAGCTCGACGTGCCCGGACTGGGCCGCGTGCCCTACAGCCTGGCCTTCGGCGGGAACTTCTACGCCATGGTCAATCTCGCCGACGTGGGCATCGAGTTCGACCGAGCCCGCCATAATGAGATCACGGCGGCCGGACTGGCCATCATGGGGGCCATCAACGAGACCACTGCGCCCCATCACCCCGTCATCGAAGGCGTCGATCACTGCCACCACGTGGAGTTCATCGCCCCGGGGTCGACCTCGCGCCACTCGCGCCACGCGATGTCGATCTTCCCGGGCTGGTTCGACCGGTCACCCTGCGGCACCGGGACCTCGGCGCGCATGGCCGAGCTGTGGGCCCGCGGTGAACTGGCGTTGGAGGAGGACTTCGTGAACGAATCGTTCATCGGCTCTCGATTCGTCGGCCGCCTCATCGCCGAGACCATGCTCGGCGACGTGCCCGCCGTCATTCCGACCATCACGGGCCGAGCGTGGGTGACGGGACTGGGTCAGTACCTGCTCGATCCGAGCGATCCCTTCCCCGAGGGCTTCGAGTTCTAGCGACGCCGCGAGGTGCGTCGACGCAGGATCGACATTCGCCGGGTGTAGCGTCGAGCCGGTTCTTCAATTGCCCGAGGGGGGCGTAAGCCATGACCACCGTTCACCAAAACTTCGTCGCCGGCGAGTGGGCCTCGGGCGATGACACGTCCATCAACACCAACCCCTCGGACACGACCGACGTCGTAGGCGAGTACGAGCGCGGCGACGCGCGTCAGGTCGAGAGCGCCGTCGCGGCCGCCAAGGCGGCCGCCGTGGCGTGGGGCCTCTCCTCGATCCAGGACCGCTCGGACATGCTCGACAAGGTCGGCTCGACGTTGATCGCCCGCTCGCAGGAGTTCGGGACGATCCTCTCGCGTGAGGAGGGCAAGGTCCTGCGCGACGGCGTCGGCGAAGTGGTGCGGGCCGGGCGGATCTTCAAGTTCTTCGCGGGCGAGGCGCTGCGGACCGCCGGCCAGAAGCTGCCCTCGGTGCGACCCGGCGTGGAGGTGGAGATCTCGCGCGAGCCCCTCGGCGTGGTCGGGGTGATCACGCCCTGGAACTTTCCCTTCGCCATACCGGCCTGGAAGATCGCGCCGGCGCTGGCCTTCGGCAACACGGTCGTCTTCAAGCCGGCGGACCTGGTGCCCGGTTCGGCGTGGGAGCTCGCCAACCTGCTCGTCGAGAGCGGGCTGCCACCGGGGGTCTTCAACCTCGTCATGGGCCGGGGTTCGGTCGTGGGCGAAGCAATCATCACGAATCCCGACGTCGCCGCCATCAGCTTCACGGGGTCGCGCGAGACGGGACGGCACGTCGCCGAGGTGGCCGTGGAGCGACTGGCCAAAGTGCAGCTGGAGATGGGCGGCAAGAACCCGCTCGTCATCTTGGATGATGCGGACCTCAACGTGGCCGTCGAATGCGCCTACCAGGGATCGTTCGAACAGACCGGCCAGCGCTGCACCGCCTCGTCGCGGGTCATCGTCACCGCGGGCCTGCACGATCGATTCGTTTCGGCGCTTAAGGAACGGCTCGCCCGGGTGAGCGTCGACGACGCCCTCGACCCCGACACCGATATCGGCCCGGTCGTCGACGAGGGTCAGCTGGCCCAGGACCTGCGTTACATCGAGCTCGGTGTCAACGAGGGTGCGCGACTGGCCTACGGCGGTCGAGTGCTCGAGCGAGCGAAGAAGGGCCACTACCTCGAGCCGGCCCTCTTCGTGGACGCGGACAACGACATGAGGATCTCGCGCGAGGAGATCTTCGGCCCCGTCGTGTCGATCATCCGGGTGCAGGACTACGACGAGGCCCTGGCCGTCGCCAACGACACGGTCTTTGGACTGGCGGCCGGCATCGTCACCACGTCGCTCAAGCACGCCGCCCACTTTCGCCGCGCGAGCCAGGCCGGCATGGTCATGGTCAACCTGCCCACCGCCGGCGTCGACTACCACGTGCCCTTCGGCGGGCGCAAGGGCTCGAGCTACGGACCCCGTGAACAGGGCAGCTACGCCGCCGAGTTCTACACGACCGTCAAGACTGCCTACATCCGACCGTAGGCATTCGCCGTGGGTCGCCCGAGGGCCACGGGCCGATTCGGTGACCAAAGTTGAAGAGGGGCCCACAGTAAGGTGAGCGGGTGAAACTCGCGTCGCGCCGGTGGGTGCACCTCGCCCAACTGTGCGCCGTCGCGCTCGGCCTCGCGCTGATGGCCTCGCTGGTGCTGGTCACCCCCGAGTCGGCGGTGTCGAGCCCGACCACGACGACGGCGCCGACGACCACGACGAGCGTCGCCACCTCGACGTCGACGACTGTCCCCACGTCAACCACGACCACCACGACTACGGCCCTCACGGCGCAGCTGACGTTGCCCTGGCCCAAACAGGGCAGTGCCGCGGTCGCCGTGCCGGCGCTGTCGGTCGCGGCGGCGTCGCCGTCGCAGCCCCGTCAGCCGATCGCCAGTCTCACCAAGATGATGACGACCTGGGTCGTGCTGCACCAGCTGCCGTTGACCTTCGCGCAGAGCGGCCCTTGCCTCGTCGTCACCGACGGGGAGGTCGCGCTCTACCACTACGACGTCGACATCGACCTGTCCAGCGTGACGATCAGGGAGGGTGAGCGACTCTGCGAGGGGACGCTGCTGCGCGGGCTGCTGGTGCACTCCTCGGCCGACTACGCCCAGCTGCTAGTGGCGTTGACCGGGATGGCCATGCCCGCGTTTATCAACGTGATGAACCGTGACGCCCGGGCGCTCGGCATGACGAACACCCACTACGTCGACGTCACCGGGATCTCGCCGTACGACCTCTCGACCGCGAGTGACCAGGCCATCATGGCGGTCCAGCTGATCGGCGCTGAACCGATCGTGCGGCGCATCGTCGCTCTGCCCAAGGTGTGGCTCCCGGTCGTCGGGGCCGTCGTCTCCTACACGCCCCTCGTCGGCATGGACGGCGTCGTCGGGGTGAAATCCGGTTACACCAGCCAGGCCGGCGGATGCGACGTCATGACGATCAACTACACGCTCGATAAAACCGTGGTGACCGCGTTCGCCGTGGTGCTCGGTCAGCACGGCGGCAACGCCCTGGCCGTCGCCGGCGCGGTCAATCTCGCCCTCGAGCGGTCGCTGCGTTCATCGTTTCGTCGCGTGGTCAGCGCCACCGGCGAGAGCGTCGAGTGGATCGGATGGCCCGGCTACGTGACGCCCGTCACGACGACTACGACAACGTCGACGACTACCACGTCGACGACCACCACCACGACCACCACCGACCCGTGAGCCCGTCAGGGCCGCCGGCGGAACACGAAGTAGGCCCGCGACGAGTCGTCGCTCGGCCGCTCGGCCCGGTCGTCGTACTCGCGCACGAGTTCGAACGAGGCGGAGAGCGCTGAACGTATCGCGTCGAGCGACATACCGAGTTCGATGATGCGCTCGTGGTGCAGCGTGAAGCGGCCGTCGTCCTCGTGCTCGAAGACTCGGATGTCCCACGTCGATAGGGCGACCCCGTCGAAGTCGACGTCCATGATGAGGGTGTTGTTCCCGAAGTGATGGACCCAGGGCGCCACGTCGCCCAGTTCGCGCAGTCGGCCCAGCGTGTTGACGTCGAAGAGGAAGAGTCCCCCGGGGACGAGATGCTCGTGGACCCGTTCGAAGAGGTCGGTCCAGCCCTCGAACGTCGTCACGTGGTTGAGGGTGTCGAAGACGCACAGCGCCACGTCGAAGCGCGGGTCCAGGGTGAACGACGTCATGTCGGCTTCGTAGAACGTCGCCCGGGGGCAACGGCGCCGCGCGACCGCCAACATCTCGGGCGAGAGGTCCAGTCCGGTCAGCGTCAGGCCGGACCCGAGTCCGGCGAGGATCGCCCCGGTGCCGCAGCCCAGTTCCAGCACCGACGTCGCGTCGGGGCGAAAGTGGGCGATGTCCTCGAGGATCTCACGGCTGCGCGCCACCGGTTCTCCGTTGACCTCGTCGTAGAAGCGGGCGAACTCGGCGTAGGCGGCCATGGTCCATCATGGCAGCCGTCTGCGGCTGCTTACGAACCGCGCAGCGGTGACGTCAGTAGCCGAGGTCCGGGTCCACGAGGCCCTCGAGCGCTTCGCCGGCGGCCATGCGGCGAACGTTCTCGCGCACCCGGCGCGCGAGCAGGGGCCAGATCATCTCCTCGGTGTCGGCAGTGTGCGGGGTGATGAGGCAGTTGTCCAGGGCCCACAGGGCGTGGCCCATCGGCAGCGGTTCGGGGTCGGTGACGTCGAGGGCGGCGCCGGCGATCGTGTTCGACGTAAGCGCCGTGACGAGCGCGTCGGTGTCGACCAAAGCGCCGCGCCCGACGTTCACCAGGTATGACTCGG
>JBEKKW010000014.1:0-41339 GCA_050010495.1 Acidimicrobiales bacterium | reverse complement strand
GTGGTGACGCTGCTCGGCTTGGAGGTGCCCGGGGAACGCAGCATGAGGGTCGTCGCACCGACGAAGAGGACCAGGATGACGAGCACGACGGCCAGTCCCGGTTGGTAGTGCGATGCGGCCGCGTGAGATTCGTGCTGGGGGCGGGACGTCTCGCTCATTGCGCTTAGCCTATGTCAGCGGATTAGAGCGGTGCGCTGGTAATCACTAACCTGAGTACTTCCTAGCCGGTGTGGCGCAGTCTGGCAGCGCAGGCGATTTGTAATCGCCAGGTCGGGGGTTCGAATCCCTCCACCGGCTCCGCGAAAATTTTTTCATCCTGCGCCGTTGGCTCCATGACCAATCATCTGGTCCTCAGGGTGTGCCATTCACGCACGGCCGTAGGCCGACAGCCAATCCACCCACGACCACCGCAGGCTCCACTGACGAGGAAATCGAACCTTGGACCTACGCCTTGACGAAGACCTCGACGCGGCGATACGTCGCGGCGGTCTCTGCCTTGACGGCACCCTCGCCCACCGAGATCACCTTCACGCCGGTGACGTGCAGGGCAGCCAGTTGCTGGCGTAGGTAGGTCGCGACCGCGTTGGCCCGGAGATCGCTGACCACCATCTGGGTCCGCGCCGACCCAGTATCGCTGGTGTAACCGTAGAGCGTCTCCGTGGAGTAGTGCTCGGCCCGAGTCAACTCGGCCAACCGATGAATCTGGGTCTTCAAGTTCGCGCTTAAGGAGAAGGAGTTGTTGGCGAAGGAGCCCACCGCACCGATGAGGACGTCGGGGGACTTCGGCGCGAGCAGTGCATCCCACTGCGCGTAGAGCGTGACGGGGGTCTCAAGTTTGAGCGTCGCACCGACGTTCATCACCGTTCCGCTTCCGTTGGCCGAAGTGTTCCAACTCGCGAAGGTGTAGCCGGCCTCGCTGAGACCGGTACCGCCCGGGAGCGTCACCGATGCTCCGTTCGCGCCACTCAGTGGGCTGATCGAACCGACTCCACCGTTGGCAGCGAAACTAACCATGACCGTCGAAACCACCGTCCACTGGGCGTACAAGGTCACGTTGGCGGTCGGCGTTAGGAGGGCCCCGACCGAAAAGGAAGTGCCCGAGCCGTTGGCACTGAGGTTCCACCCGTCAAATGTGCTTCCGACCAGGGTCGCAGAAGGAATAATGAGTGCGCTCGACCCAACATTGAAGTTTTCAGACGAGGGGGATACCGATCCACCTTCAGGGTTATAGGTCACGGTGAAGTAGACCGGCACCCATTGTGCGAACAAGGTGAGACTCGAAGAAGGCGTGAATGCCACACTCGCGGCGTAGGAGACCCCAGTGCCATTTGCGGCAGTATTCCAACCGCCGAACGTGTTGTTAGCGAGCGTCACCGACGGAAGCGTCAGCGCAGAGGTTCCAACGGTGAAGGTTGCGGCGGCCGGTGTTGTGGTAGCTCCCTCCGAGTTGTAGGTCACCGTGTACACGTCTGGCGTCCATTGAGCGTAAAGGGTGACACTGGCAGCAGGTGTGTAGACCGCTCCTAGAGCGTACGAAACGCCCGTGAAGTCTGGCATGGTGTTCCACCCATCAAAGGTGTAACCGGTCCATGCAGGATCGGCCAACGTCCATGCAGGATCGGCCAACGTCAATCCATTCGATCCAACTGTGTAGTCGACGGACGCAGGTGTGATCACTCCGCCATCAGCGTTGTAAGTAAGTGTGTAAACGTCAGGAGTCCACTGTGCGAAAAGCGACATGCTGCTGCCGAACCCATACAATTCACCGTCTGTATAGATGCTGCTTGAAACACTCACCGTTGCGGTCGTACTCCAGTCAGCGAATGTATAGCCAGGATTGGAATACCCAAAGCTTGCGAACGGCAGAAGGTCGACCGGAGTTTCTGATGATTGACCCGCTTCAGTTTGGTCCGAAGGGGAATCGTTTTGAAAAAATGTCACGGCGTGGCCAGTTCCAGCTACGGATATGGATGGAATAACCAAACTCAAGATTGAGGCCGCGAGAACCACGTATCCGCTGATGCGAATCGACTTCAACACCCTCTTCCTTAGTCTCACGCCTTTGGAATTGCGCATTTTTTTCCTTTGATTGAGTGGAAAATTCGCGCGCCTGGACACACAGCCGTACTTAGAGCAACCTCGCATCTCGCAGTGGGCAAACATGCCACAAGAGTGGGGCCACGTCAACAGTATGAACGACCGTCATGGTGTTGGCAACATGAAACGTGAAGCGACTACGAGATCAATTGTACTGCCGGCATAAAACTACGAGTCCACAATTCCGCGTCGAAGTACATTTAAGATTCACTTCGCTCATCGATGCGCAGCCCGTTGACGCGCGACCTCGAACGCGGCAATCGAAACTGCGACGCCGGCGTTCAGTGAGCTGATCTTGCCGAGTTGCGGAATGGACACGACCGCGCCGCAACGCTTGCGCGTCAAGGCCGACAGTCCCTTCTCCTCGCCGCCCACCACGAGCGCCACCGGCTGCGATCCGAGGTCGAGATCGTAGATCGAATCGCGCGACTCACTCGCGAGACCGACGGTCAGCACACCGGACTTGTTGAGTTGATCGATCGCCGCCGGTACGCCTCCGACGTCGCAGAACGTCAAGTACTCGATCGCCCCCGCGGCGGTCTTGGTGACCGACGGCGATATTCGCGCCGCCCGATGTCTCGGCACGACGACTCCGGTCACCCCGGCCCCGTCGGCACTTCGCAGCATGGCACCCAGGTTGCGCGGGTCGGTGACACCATCGCACACGAGCAAGAACGCCCGCCCGGTCTTCAACAGCACGTCCAGTCCGACCGTCTCCAGGCGCGCGGCGATAGCCATCACGCCCTGGTGTCCCTCGGTGCGGGCCTCGCGGTCGAGCCGGGCCATCGAAATGACCTGGACCGGCACGCGCTGACGTTGCGCCTCGAGTTCGATGGCGTCCAGGATCTCCGACGGATCCTGCTGATCGGCGACGTAGATCTTCTGCACCGACCGGCGCCGGGCTTTGAGAAGTTCGAGCACCGCGTGGCGACCCTCGACCTGTTCGCCACCGAGACCCTCCTTCTCCCGACTCGGCGAGCGACGGGCACCGGCGTACGCACCCGCACCCGTAGCCCTGACGCCGCCACGAGGGCCGCGACCCTGGGCCCCTGGAGCGCGCCGAGGCGCTCGGGCGCTCACGGCGCCGCTTCGAGTAAGACCACGGCCGTCGCGCCGATGCCCTCGACACGTCCGAGCGCCCCGAGGCCCTCGGCCGTCGTCGCCTTGACCGATACCGCGACGCCCACCATCGCCGTGAGGCCCTCCCTCATCTCGGCCATGTAGGGCGTCAGCTTCGGCCGTTCGGCGATGATCGTGACGTCGCCCGACAACACGGAGAACCCGGCCTCGTGCACCAATCGCAGCGTCGCGTCGAGCAGTTGGCGCGAGGGGACGCCCTCGTAGTCGGGATCGCTGTCGGGAAAGTGACGCCCGAGGTCGCCGAGATTCGCGCCGCCCAACAGGGCGTCACAAAGTGCGTGCGTCGCCACGTCGGCGTCGGAGTGACCCTCGAGACCGGGAGCACCCTCGATGGGCACCAGGGCGAGTACCAACGTTCGCGCGGGGTCGTCACTGACCCGATGCACGTCGAGGCCGTGACCGACGCGAAGCGAACCGGAGCCGGAGCGTCGTGCGGCCCTCTCGAGGTCTCGCGGCTCGGTGATCTTGATGTTGGACGTCTCGCCGGGGATGACGATAACCCGGGCGCCTAACGCCTCCACCAACGCCGCGTCGTCCGTCGCGTCCGATCTCGAGGCGTGGGCCCGTTCGAGCACGTCGCGGCGAAAGGCCTGGGGGGTCTGGACGGTGACGAGGTCCTCTCGCGCGACGGTGTCGCGAATCACCGTCGAACCGTTCTCGTCGACGACCTTTTTCACGGTGTCGGTGACGGAGAGGCCGGGCACGGCAGCGTCGGCGCCGCTCAGCACGGCGTTGACCACTGCGTTGAAGAGGTGGTGGGAGGCGAGCGGTCGCGCGGCGTCGTGCACCACGACGATGTCCGCGTCGGTGCAACGCGTGAGGCCGGCGCGCACGGACGCCGCTCGGGTAGGTCCGCCCGTCACGATCACGTCGGCCCCTTCGCCGCTGCCGTCGTAGCCCTCGGGCACGACCAGGACGACCGTCGAGGCGACGGACCGGGCGACGCGCACACTGCGCGCGCTCACCGTCTCACCGTCGAGGTCGGCGAACTGCTTGGCGGCACCGAATCGCGAGCCCCGGCCGCCGGCCACGACGACGGCGGCGACCGACATGACTACGGCAGGACCGAGGCGAGCTTTTCCTCCGCCGCTTCCGTGTCCACATTGAGCGCGAAGGTCAGCTCGGAGACGAGGATCTGGCGGGCGCGGGTCAGCATGCGCTTCTCGCCGGCCGAGAGGCCCTTGTCCTTGTCGCGGATCGAGAGGTTGCGCACGACCTCGGCGACCTGGTAGATATCGCCCGAACGGAGCTTCTCGGAGTGGTTCTTGAACCGGCGAGACCAGTTGGTCGGCATGCGGGCCTCCTTCTTGCGAAGCACCGCGAAGACCTCCTCGACCTCCTCGTCGTTGATGACGTCGCGCAGTCCCACCGACTCGGCGTTGGCGACCGGCACCATCAGGACCAGGTCGGTGTAGGCGACCTTGAGCTTGAGGTAGTCCTGCTTGACGTCAAAGGCCGTCATCTTCTCGATCTTCTCCACGGTGCAGGCGCCGTGGTGGGGGTAGACGAGACGATCGCCCTTTTTGTACTTGCGAACGGTGGTGGACAAGGTGCTCCTCAGAAGGATTTCGCCCGAAAAGGGCGGATGGGGGACTATCTATTCTACCGTACTTTTGGCCCGTTCGTGCCGTTTTACCAGGTCAGTGGCCAGGCGTCGACGGCGTTACGAGCTAGTGGACCTCGAGGACGCCCGAGGGACGGAAGTACTCGCGGGAACTGGGACGCCAGAGCAGCCATACGACGACCAGCCCGACCGACCACAGCAACGCCGAGACCACCATCGACGCGACACCCCGGTTCCCGAAGAGGTGCACGGTGGCGATGACGAACAACACCGTCGCCGTCACACGGGCCCGCTGCTTACCCTGGGCGATCGCCCGAGCCATCCACAGCCAGAGCGCGATGAGGGCACCACCGATGAAGACCCCCACCACGATGTCGACCGAGAGCGATTGGAGGTGGCCGAAGAGGCGCAGCCGGGCGCTCCCGCGACCTTCGCCCAGCGCGGCGACCGAGGCGGCGAGGCTGAGCGCGGTGAGCAGGGCGCCGGCGTACATGAACTGCACCGCGACGCGCACCGTACGCGTTCCCTCGGGGATCCGGAGACGCAGGCGCATCCACAGGCCGCCGCCCACCAGGTCGAGCGAACCCTTGAGGCCGGGCCGGCGTTGACCGTCCCGGGCGCGCGCCATAAGGATGGCGAGCAGCTCGTCGGCGCTCTCACGTCGAAAGGACGACGGGTACCAGGCCAGCAAGCGCCGGTAGCGCCGCTCGAGTCGCTCGCGATCGGTCACGCCGAGGTACCTCCGATCAACTTCAGGCGCGTCTGGGCCACCGTGGCGTGGGCTTGGAGCCGGGCCGCCTCGGCCCCGAGGCGCGACGTGCCCGCTCTCGTGAGCCGATAGTACCGGCGAAGTCGCCCGTCGACGATCTCCTCGCGGTCCGGCTCGATCAGGTGGTCCTCGCGCAGCCGGTCCAGCGCCGTGTAGAGCGTGCCGGGGCGCAGCCGGACCCGGCCGTTCGAGATCTCCTCGACGTCGGTGATGATCCCGTAGCCGTGCTGGGCGCCGTTGGCCAGGGCGGTGAGGATCATGAAGGTCGCTTCCTGCATGGCCCGAGTGCTCATGTGGACACTATATACCGTTCAACTAGTCATAGCAAGCGCCGGCCTGCGACGCGGCCCCCCTACGCCGACTGGGCGACCTCGATGGCCTCGGCCAGTGATCGACAGCGACGCACGAGCAGTCCGGGGACCTCGTCGAGCTCACCGCTCGAGGGCACGATCACTTCCGTCGCCCCCAGGCGATGGGCCTCGCGGACCCGGCGCGTCAGTCCCGAGATCGCGCGCAGCTCGCCGGCCAGCCCGACCTCGCCCATGGCGACGAGACCGTTCGACACGCAGAATCCCTTGGTCGCCGAAGCGACCGCCAGCGCGAGCGCCACGTCGACGCCCGGCTCACTGGCCGGCAGTCCCCCGGCCGTCGCCGCGAAGACGTCGCAGCCGCTGGTGTCGATCAAGCAACGGGCCTCGAGGACCGCGAGCAGGAGCGAGAGTCGCTGGGAGGAGACCTGGTGGGCGACCCGCCGCGGCGACGAGGAGGCGGCGCTGACGAGGGCCTGCATCTCGACGAGCAGCGAACGCGAACCGTCGTTGGTGACGCCGAAGACGACGCCCGGCACGCCCAGCTGGGGGCCGCGGAAGGCCAGCGCGGCGTCGGGCAGTTCGCGCAGGCCTTCCTGCGCCATCTCCAACAGGCCGACCTCGCCGGTCGGGCCGAAACGGTGCTTCAACGTGCGCAGCAGTCGTAGTGTCCCCTGGCGCTCGCCCTCGACGCGCACGACGGTGTCGACGAGGTGCTCGAGCGCGCGCGGTCCGGCCAGTTCGCCGTCCTTGGTAACGTGCCCGACCAGCACCAGCGCGATGTCGTTCGCCTTGGCCGCGGCGCAGAGCCGTTCGGCCGCGTTACGGATCTGGGGCACGGAGCCGGCGACGCTCGACAGCGACCCGTCGCTCATCGCCGAGATCGAGTCGACCACGCACAGCTCCGGGCGGCGCTCGTGCAGCAGCCGCTCGGCGCTGACGACGTCGGTCGTCGCGGCGACCTCGAGTCCGGCCGGTACCGCACCGAGGCGGCGCGCGCGGCGCGCGACCTGGTGCACCGACTCCTCGGCCGCGATCAACAGGACCGTTCGACCGGCGCTCGCCGTGGCGCGCAGGGCCATCAGCGCCAGCGTCGACTTGCCCACGCCCGGTTCGCCGAAGAGCAGGGTCGTCGACCCGGCGCTGAACCCACCGGCGAGCACCCGGTCGAACTCACCGACGCCCGACGAGAGCAGGGCCGCGCTGTCGACGCTCACCTCGTCGAGCGACGTCGTGGTGATCGACGTCGCGCTGGAGGTTTTCGCGGCGCGCTGTTCGTCGAGGCTGTTCCACTCCCCACAACCGGGACACCGTCCGGCCCAGCGCGGCGACGTGGTGCCGCATTCGCGACAGACGTGGACCGTGTGGCTCTTCACGGTGAGAACGCTAGGGGGCGACTGTGACGTCTACGCGTTCGGCGCGAGGTCTTCGAAGTCCACCGAGGGCGGCAGGCCCTCGACGCCGTCGAAGCTCAACTCCAGCCCGTCGGCGCCCTCGACGGCGTCGACGACGATCGTCTGGCCGGCGTGGAACTCCTTGAAGAGGATCTTCTCGCTCAGCACTTCCTCGACGTACTGCTGGATCGCGCGGCGCAGCGGCCTCGCCCCCAACTCGGGGTCGTAGCCCTTGTCGGCGATGAAGCCCTGCGCGGCCTTGGAGAGCTCGAGGCCGAGGCCCTGGACGGCCAGCTGCTCGCGCAGTCGCGTCACCATCAGGTCGGCGATTGAGATCACCTCTTCCTTGGTCAACTCGTGGAAGACGATGATGTCGTCGATCCGGTTGAGGAACTCCGGGCGGAAGTGGGCCTTCAGGGCGGTGTGGACCTTCTCCTTCATCCGTTCGTGGGTCAGTAGGTCCGAGCCGGACCCGAATCCGATGGCCGCCTTGCGCAGGTCGGCCGTGCCGAGGTTCGAGGTCATGATCAAGATCGTGTTCTTGAAGTCGACGGCCCGGCCCTGGGCGTCGGTCAGGCGGCCGTCCTCGAGGATCTGCAGCAGGGTGTTGAAGACGTCGGGGTGGGCCTTTTCGACCTCGTCGAAGAGCACCACCGAGAAGGGCTTGCGCCGCACGGCCTCGGTCAGCTGGCCACCCTCGTCGTAGCCGACGTAGCCCGGGGGCGATCCCACGAGGCGGCTCACCGAATGCTTCTCCATGTACTCGCTCATGTCGAGCTGGATGATCGCGTCCTCGTCGTCGAAGAGGAACTCGGCCAGGGTCTTGGCCAGTTCGGTCTTGCCGACACCGGTCGGCCCGAGGAAGATGAAGGAGCCACCGGGACGCTTGGGGTCCTTCAGGCCCGCGCGGGTGCGCCGGATGGCGCGGCTCAGCGCGATGATCGGCTCGTTCTGGCCGATGATGCGCTTGTGCAGCTCGTCCTCCATGCGCAACAGCTTCGACGTCTCCTCCTCGGTGAGGCGGTAGACCGGGATGCCGGTCCACACGGCCAGCACTTCGGCGATCGTCTCTTCGTCCACGAGGTCGAAGGCCTCGCCGCCGGGCGTCTTGGCGCTGACGTCGAACTCGTTCTTGCGTGCGATCAGCGTGCGCTCCTGCTCCTCGAGGGCCTTGGCCTGCTCGAGCGCGCCGCTCTCCATGGCCGACTCCTTGTCGGCGCGCACGCGCGCGATGTCCTCGTCGAACTTCTTCACCGCCGGCGGGGTGTCCATGCGCCGGATGCGCAGGCGGCTACCGGCCTCGTCGATGAGGTCGATGGCCTTGTCGGGCAGGAACCGGTCCGAGATGTAGCGGTCGGCCAGGTTCGCCGCTGCGATCAGCGCCTGGTCGGTGATCTTGACGGCGTGGAACTCCTCGTAGACCTCGCGCAGGCCCTTGAGGATCTCGATGGTCATCGCGACCGAGGGCTGCTCGACCTTGACGGGCTGGAAGCGGCGCTCGAGGGCGGCGTCCTTCTCGATGTACTTGCGGTACTCGTCGATGGTGGTGGCGCCCACGGTCTGCAGTTCGCCGCGCGCCAGCATGGGCTTGAGGATCGACGCGGCGTCGATCGCGCCCTCGGCCGCCCCGGCGCCGACGAGCGTGTGGATCTCGTCGATGAACAAGATGATGTCGCCGCGCGTGCGGATCTCCTTCAAGACCTTCTTCAACCGCTCCTCGAAGTCGCCGCGGTAGCGGCTGCCGGCGACCAGCGCGCCGAGGTCGAGGGTGTAGAGCTGCTTGTCGGCGAGCGTGATGGGCACCTGGTTCGAGACGATCATCTGGGCCAGGCCCTCGACGATCGCGGTCTTGCCGACCCCGGGCTCGCCGATGAGGACGGGGTTGTTCTTGGTGCGCCGCGAGAGGATCTGCATGACCCGCTCGACCTCTTTCTCGCGCCCGACGAGCGGGTCGAGCTTGCCCTCGCGGGCGAACTGGGTGAGGTTGCGTCCGAACTGGTCGAGCACGGCCGAGCCGCCCGCGGCCTCCGGGTCGCTCTTTTGCCCGCCGGAGGAGCCCGAGGCCCCGGACTCCTTGCCGCTCTGGCCGGACATCATCTGGATCACCTGGGTGCGCACGCGCGCCATGTCGGCCCCCAGGTCGTTCAGGACCTGGGCGGCGACGCCGTCGCCCTCGCGCACCAGACCGAGCAGCATGTGCTCGGTGCCGATGTAGGAGTGCCCCAGCTGCAGGGCCTCGCGCAGCGAGAGCTCCAGCACCTTCTTGGCCCTCGGCGTGAAGGGGGGCGATCCGGGCGAGGGGTTGGTGTTGGCGCCGATGGCCTCCTCCACCTTCTCGCGCACGGCGTCGAAGGTGACGCCCAGGGACTCCAGGGCCTTGGCGGCGACGCCCTCACCCTCGCGGATCAGGCCGAGCAGGATGTGCTCGGTCCCGATGAAGGCGTGATTGAGGTCGCGTGCCTCCTCTTGCGCGAGTACCAGTACTCGCCGGGCCCGGTCAGTGAATCGTTCGAACAAGTGTCATCCTTTAGGCGGTTCTTGATAAAAGTGTACCGGCGCAGTGGGGCGAATCGACCACCACCCCTCGGACCACCAAGAATGGCGAGATTAAGGTGGTCGGGGTGAACCTTCACGAGCGACTCGGGCTGAATTTGGTGGAGTCGGACGTCAAACGCCTTGAATCACTGCTGGCGCAGTCGGTGATCTTCGGCGACGAGTACCTCGACTCGGTTACTACACATCTTATTTACGCCGGCGGCAAGCGCCTTCGCCCGCTGCTGGCGCTGGCGTCGGCCACCGGCGGCACCCGCGAGGCCTCCGACGACGACATGCTCGGCGCCGTCGCGCTCGAACTGATGCACCTCGCCTCGCTCTACCACGACGACGTCATGGACGAGGCGGAGATCCGGCGCAACGTCGACAGCGTGAACGCGCGCTACGGCAACCTGATCGCCATCGTGGCCGGCGACTACCTGATGGCCCGCTCGGCGACGATCGCCGCCGACCTCGGCGCCGAGGCGGCCGGGCTGCTCGCGCGAACCCTGGCCTGGCTGACGCGCGGCCAGGCGGCCGAGGTGCACACCGCCTACTCGGTCACGCGAACCGAAATCAACTACTACGAAGCGATCGAGGGCAAGACGGCCGCGCTCATGGCCTCGAGCTGTCGCATGGGCGCCCTGACGGCCGGCCTCAGCGATGCCGAATCGGCGGCCCTGACCGAGTACGGGCGCTGCTTCGGGATGGTCTACCAGTTGCGCGACGACATCCTGGACGTGGTGGCGACGGCCAACCAGCTCGGCAAGCCGGCCGGGCAGGACCTCGCCGAAGGGATCTACAACCTGCCGACGCTCTTCGCCCTGCGCGACCCCAACGTCGGCGAGGAGCTGCGCGCGCTGCTGGGCGCCTCGCTCGACGACGCAGAACGCGAGAAGGCCCGCAAGCTCGTCATCGCCACCGACGGCATCAACCAGACCATCGCCGCCGCGCAGCGTTTCCTCGACCAGGCCCACGAGGCGTTGGCCGGGGTCCCCAACGCCGGGCTGCGCCGCGGCTTCGCGTCGCTGATCGAGGTGCTGTTGGAGGACCTGGCGAACTATTAGTCGCGCAGCGGCTTGAGCGTGGGGAAGGCAATGACCTCGCGCAGGTTCGCCTCGTCGGCGATCAGCATGGCCAGGCGGTCCATGCCCACGCCCAGCCCCGCCGTCGGCGGCAGGCCCCACTCGAGGGCCATGATGTAGTCCTCGTCGATGAGCATCGCCTCCTCCTCGCCGGCCGCCGCGAGGCGGGCCTGGTCCTCGAAGCGCTCGCGCTGGTCGACGGGGTCGATCAGCTCGCTGAAGCCGTTGGAGAGCTCCCGGGTCGCGGC
Organism: Acidimicrobiales bacterium; assembly: GCA_050010495.1. Classification (GTDB taxonomy): domain Bacteria; phylum Actinomycetota; class Acidimicrobiia; order Acidimicrobiales; family RAAP-2; genus RAAP-2. The sequence goes on along the minus strand of JBEKKW010000014.1, from coordinate 30,202 downwards.
GTAGGACTCGAAGCGCTCGGTCAGCTCGGGGTCGCCCCGGTGGCGCCGGGCCAGCGGGGAGACCTCGACCGGGTACTCGGTGACGAAGATGGGATCCCACAGGTCCTGCTCGCAGGTCGCTTCGAAGAGCTCGGCGAGGCACCGTCCGGCCCCCCACGAGCCGTGCGCCGCGACGCCGCGCTCGGCGAGCAGCGCCACGAGCCGTTCGCGGGGCGTGTGCACCGAGGCCTCCTCGCCGACGGCGGCGCTCGCGAGGTCGGCCATCGACGTGCGCGGCCAGGGTGCGGCGAAGGAGAAGGGGCGGTCCTGGTAAGTGACCTCGGTCGTACCCAGCACGTCGAGGGCCACGCCGGCCACCAGCTCCTCGGTGAAGGCCATCATGTCCTGGTAGTCCCAGTAGGCCGCGTAGAGCTCGAGCATCGTGAACTCGGGATTGTGGCGCGGGCTCACGCCCTCGTTGCGAAAGACCCGCCCGAGCTCGAAGACCCGCTCGAAGCCGCCGACGACGAGCCGCTTGAGCCACAGTTCGGGCGCGATGCGCAGGAAGAAGTCGCTGTCGAGCGCGTTGTAGAAGGTCTTGAAGGGCCGCGCCGCGGCGCCGGTCGAGACGACGTTGAGCATCGGCGTCTCGACCTCGACGAAGCCGGCCGCCCAGCACCGCTCGCGCACCGCGCGGATCATGTCGCTACGGCGCACCAGCGACGTGCGCGACGCGGCGTTGGCCCACAGGTCGGCCTCGCGATGGCGATAGCGCAGGTCGAAGTCGGAGATGCCGGCCCACTTCTCGCCGAAGTTGTGCAGCGCTTCGGCCAGGCGGACCCAGGTCGCGACCTTCACCGACAGCTCGCCGCGCTTGGTGCGCACGACCTCACCGGTCACGCCCACCCAGTCGCCCAGGTGGAGCTTCACCAGATCGTCGAAGCGCTCGGTCGTCGAGGCCAGGGCGAAGAGCTGGATCTCCCCGCTGGCGTCGCGCAGCGTGGCGAAGGCCAGCTTGCCCTGCACGCGCAGCAGCATCACCCGCCCGGCGACGGCGACGACGTCGCCCGACTCCTCGCCGTCAGCGAGGTGGCCGTAGACCTCGTGCAGCGCCCCGGCCTGGGCGTCCTTGGAAAAGCTGTACGGCGTCATGGGGCCCCTTAGGAATGATTACGTTCATGAACGATACGCAATCCGTGCAGGGTAAGCCACGGTTCGACGTGCTCGACGAGGCGCGTGCGCGGTGCGATGAGCCCGGCCAGCCCTCCAGTGGCGATGACGGTCGCCTCGCCCACCTCGGCGAGGATCCGTTCGACCATGCCGTCGACCTGGGCCGCGAAACCGTAGAGCACGCCCGACTGGATCGATTCGACCGTTGAACGGCCCACGACCGAGCGCGGTTCGACCAGCTCGACCGAGCGCAGCGCCGAGGCGTGGACGTAGAGGGCGTCGAGCGAGATGGCGATGCCCGGCGCGATGGCCCCGCCGAGGTATTCGCCCTTGGCGCTGATGACGTCGAAGACCGTCGCCGTGCCGAGGTCGACCACGATCGACGCTCCGGGGTAGAGGTCGTAGGCCCCCACGGCGTCGGCGATGCGGTCGGGCCCGACCTCGCGGGGATTGTCGTAGAGGATGGCCATGCCCGACTTGGTGCCGGGACCGATCACCGTGACGTTGAGGTCGGTGAACCAGCGATTCGCCATGCGGCGCAGCTGCGTCGTGACCATGGGCACCGAGGAGGCAATGGCGATGCCGGTGACGGCGCTGCGCAGGTCCAGTCCCTCGAGGTCGAGCAGCTGGGTGAGCATCATGGCGTGCTCGTCGGGCGTGCGCTCGGCGATGGTGGAGATGCGCCAGTGGTAGACCAGCCCGTGCTCGCCGCTGGCGCGGGCGAAGCCCATCGCGTCGGGCGCGTCGGGCGCCTCCTCACCGAAGAGCCCGATGACCGTCTCGGTGTTGCCGGCGTCGATGGCGAGCAGCATCAGGGTCGCGCCACGAGTGTCACGCTCGCGTTGTCGATGAGCCGCACGCCTTCGACGACGGCCGCGATCAGGGCCCGCGCCTCCCCGGCGTCTTCGTCGCCCGAGGGCACGAGGGTGGCGGGATCGACGACCTCGGCGTAGGCCGTCTCGACGCCGGCGCCGTCGAGGACCTCGCGCATGCGTCGGCGAAGGTTCGACGCGGTGTCGGGCCCCTCGAGGGCCGCCAGGGCCCGCGAGATCGCGAGCGCCGACGTGCGGCCCTGGCGACTCAGCAGGTGGTTGCGGCTCGAGATCGCCAATCCGTCGGGGTCGCGCACGATGGGACAGGCCACCACCTGCGCCGCCAGCGCCAGGTCGCGCACCATCGCGCGCACCACCACCAGTTGCTGGAAGTCCTTCTCGCCGAAGTAGGCCCGACAGGGCCCGGTGATGGAGAGCAGCTTGGCCACCACGCTCGCCACGCCGTCGAAGTGGCCCGCGCGGTCGGCCCCTTCGAGCACGTCGCCGAGTCCGCGCACCGAGACGGTCGTCGCCGTCGGCGACGGGTAGTCCGGCCACATCTGCTCGAGGCGGGGCTCGATGAGACAGTCCACCCCGTTCTCCTTGGCGACGAGGGCGTCGTCCTCGGGGGAGCGGGGATAGACGGCCAGGTCGGCCTGGTCGTCGAACTGGCGCGGGTTGACGAAGATCGTCGCGAGCACGACGTCGCCGTTCTCCTTGGCGCGGCGAAAGAGCGAGGCGTGGCCGGCGTGCAGCGCGCCCATCGTCGCCACCAGACCGACGCGGCGTCCGAGCGAGCGCTGCTCGTCGGCGTAGTCGCGCCAGGCGTCGACGTCGCTCAGGTGCTCCACGATCAGGCGCGGCTCTTCGAGCGCCGCTCCTCGGCCAACTCGAAGGCCGCGTTGGCCAGCGCCACGTAGGTGGAACGCTGCGACTCGGGGATCGCCGCCAGGTGGGCGTCGATCGTCGCGAAGTCGCCACGCGAGGCCGGCCCGGTCAGCGCTCCGTGGGGTCCGAGCTCGACGACGTCATCGAGCGCCTGGCGCGCGAGCGGCACGAAATCCTCCAGGCCGAGCCCCGCCTCCTGGGCCAGGACGGCCACGTGGCCCATCAGGGCGACGAGATGGTTGGCGGCCACGACGGCCGTGGCGTGATAGGCGGTGCGCCGGTCGTCGCGCAGGGTGAAGACCCGCCCCTGCAGCGAACGCACCACCTCGGCGGCCACCTCGTCCCCGGCCACGCAGTAGGTCGCCCCGACGAGGCGCGTCGCCCCGAGTTCGCCCGACGGCAGGGCCGCGAGGGGGTGCAGCGACGCGACGCGACGGTGCGGGGCCAATACCGAGAGGGTCAGCGAGCCGGACGCGTGCGCGACGACGGTACCTTCGCGAGGGGCGAGCTGCGCGGCGACCTGGGCGATGCGGTCATCGGGCACCGTCAGCATGATCAGGTCGGCCGGCCCGAGCAGGTGCAGTTCGTCGTGGTGCACGAGCGTGACGCGGTGGCCGGCGCGCGAGAGCGCGAGGAAGAACGACGTGCCGGCCTTGCCGGCACCCACGAGTGAGATGTCCATACTGCTCCGATCCGTTCCGGCCCCAAAGGGTGCCGTTCGGTACTAGCGCAACGATTCGAGTGTACCCAGTGCGACGACCCGTCCGACGCCGGCCGCCAACTGTTCGGCGCTCACCAGTTCAGGGGCCAGTTCCGACAAGGGCACGAGCACGAAGGCCCGCTCGTAGAGGCGCGGGTGCGGCACCAGGAGTTCGGGGTCGTCGCTGCGCTCGTCGCCCACGAGCAGGACGTCGGCGTCGAGCGTGCGCGGCCCGTAGCGCACGTCGCGCACCCGGCCCCGCGACCTCTCCGCCGCCCGGCAGCGCTCGAGCAGCTCGAACGCGCTCGCGTTCGTCGTGAGCTCCACCACCAGGTTCCAGAAGTCGGCCTGGTCGGGCCCGCCGACCGGTTCGGTCTCGTAGACCTGCGAGACGCGGTGCACGTCGTTCTCGACGACGATGAGAAGTCCCTGCGCCAAATGTTCACCGCGGTCCCCGACGTTCGAGCCGAGCGAGAGGTAGCAGCGGCGCACTACGGGCGCGAGACCGAGCAGCGCACGCCGACGCTGCCCACGTCCTCGGGCACGGGCGGGCGGACCTTGCGCACGGCCACGCTCACCGCCGTGATCTCGGGGTCGAGGGCCAGTATCTCGTGCGCCACGCGCTGGGCCAGCGTCTCGAGCAGCAGGAACCGCCCCTCGGTCGCCACGCGCGACGCGAGCGACAACACCTCGGCGTAGTTGGTCGTGTCCGCGATGTCGTCGTTCATCGCCGCCGACTCGAACGGACGAACGATGTCGAGGTCGAACACCAGGGGCTGGGCCCGAGCTCGCTCTTCGGCCAGCACCCCCACCACCGCGCTGCAGCGCAGTTCGCGCAGCTCGATGACGTCGCTCACACCGGGATCTCGGGCAGGTTGAAGAGGACCGACCGCCCGTCGGGACCGATCGATCGCTTGAAGAGCCGTTCCACGAGCGCGATCGCCGTCGAGGTGGTGGGCACCCTCGACGACCACACCAGGTACCCGGCGATGACCCCCAAGAGCCGGTCCGAGACCTCGTCGCTGTGCAGCAGGACGACCGTCTTGTTGTTCATCGAGTTGGCCAGGTCGAGGTAGCACGCCTCGAGGACCTCGCACTGCTGGGGCCCGCCGCGCAACGCGTAGTGGCTCGCCGTGAGGCCGTGCTCGAAGTAGGCGCTCAGGTTCTGCATGACGGGCAGGATCGAGATCACCCGACCGAATCCCTGGTGCTTCAACCAGAGCAGCTCCTCGTCGCGGCGCACCCGCCGGTGCACGGTGGTCGACCCGCCGGGCCGCTCCGAGACCGCGAGAATACCCTTGTAGACCCAGGTGAAGCTTCGCGGCTCGATGCCCGCCGCCCACTTACCCCTCACGCCACTACCTCCTGCACGGGCCGTACGAGCAACTCCCGCAGCTGCACGGCGGCCACGGCGTCATGTACTCGAACCATACTGACACCTTCGAGCAGGGCCCACGCCTCGGACGCGATCGATCCCTCGAGCCGCTCGTCGACGTCGAGCGACGTCGCGCCCAGGTCGCCCAGGAACCGTTTGCGGCTCGCGCCGACGAGGACCCCCGCGCCGTAGCGCCGCGCCAGGGCCACGAAGTGGTCGCAGCGCCCGAGCAGGCTCAGGTTGTGCTCCGTCGTCTTGCCGAAACCGATGCCCGGATCGAGCCACAGTCTCGTGACGCCGCACTCGCGGGCGCGTTGGGCCGTCTCCTCGAGGGCGTCGCTCACCTCGCCCACGACGTCGACGTAGGTCGGGTTGTCCTGCATGGTGCGCGAGTCGCCCCGGCGGTGCATCGCCACGTAGCCGACCCCGAGCTGGCCGGCCACCTCGACCAGGGTGCTCGAGACGTCGTTGATCACCGTCGCGCCGGCCGCGACGGCCTCGCGCGCGACCCGCTCCTTCAAGGTGTCGATCGACACGGGACCCTCGTTCGCCAGCGCCGCCACCACGTCGAGCACCCGCGCCAGCTCCTCGGCCTCGGCAACCGGCGTGGCGCCCGGCCGTGTCGACTCCCCCCCGACGTCGACGATGTCGCAGCCGGCGCGAAAGTGGGCGCGACCGCGCTCGATCGCCTCGCGGGCGGCCAGGGTGCGCGAACCGGGGTAGAAGGAGTCGGGCGTCACGTTCACGATGCCCATGACGCTGGGACTCAGCGCCACGTGGATCGTCGCTGGTGGATGTACTGCAAGGCCTCGGACCGGTAGGCGGCGTCGTCGCGAAAGACCCCGCGCACCGCCGAGGTGACCGTCGTGGTGCCGGGCTTCTTCACCCCGCGCATCGACACGCAGAAGTGCTCGGCCTCGATCACCACGATCGAGCCGGTCGGCGCCAGTTCGCGCTCCATCGCTTCGACGATCTGGGTCGTCATGCGCTCTTGGACCTGCAGGCGCCGGGCGTAGCCCTCGACCAGGCGGGCCAACTTCGACAGTCCGGTGATGCGCCCGTGCGGACCGGGCAGGTAGGCCAGGTGGGCCAGGCCGGTGAAGGGCACCAGATGGTGCTCGCACAGCGAGATGAACGAGATGTCGCGCATCATGACCATCTCGTCGTGGTTGGCCTCGAAGGTCACGCGCAGGTGCGTGCCGGGATCCTCCTCGATGCCCTCGAAGAGCTCGACGTACATCTCGGCGACCCGCCGCGGCGTGTCGACCAGGCCGGGGCGCGTCGGGTCCTCGCCGATCGCCTCGAGCAGTTCGCGCACGGCCGACGACACCCGCTCGCGATCGACCACGCTTACGCCTCGCCCGTGTAGGTGTAGATCGCGTCGAGGTTGCGGTAGCGCTCGTTGACGTCCAATCCGAAGCCGACCACGAAGTCGGCCGGTATCGAGAAGCCGACGTACTTGAGCGACTGCTCGACGCGCTGCTCGCCGACCTTGAGCAGCAGCGCGCAGACCTCGAGGCTCCTCGGGTCGCGCGCGCCCAGGTACTGGCGCAGGTAGTTGAGCGTGAGGCCCGAGTCGACCACGTCCTCGACGATCAGGACGTCGCGCTGGGCCAGGTCCACGTCGAGGTCCTTGACGATGCGCACCACGCCACTGGTCTTGGTGGCCGCGCCGTAGCTCGACACGGCCATGAAGTCGACCTCGACGGGCAGTTCGATCGCGCGCATGAGGTCGGCCATGAAGTTGATGGCCCCCTTCAGCACGCACACCAGCAGCGGCGGGTGCTGCGCGTAGTCGACGGTGATCTCGCGGCCGAGCTCGAGGATACGGTCGTGGACCTCCTTGGCCGAGACGACCACTTCACCGAGGTCGTGCTGGGCCCACTTGGCCGTGAAGTCGTCGGAGGAGTGACTGCCCATGTCTGGCCAGCGTAGTGGAGCGCTACTCGAGCGTCAGGTGCTGTCCGGTGCGCGACAGTCGCCGACCGCCGCTCAACTGCGTCGCGACGGCGTCGCCGCGCACCACGTCGACGGCGCGCTGCACCTCGTCCGCGGACGGGGGGTGGCGGCCGTCGCCGAGGTCGTCGCCGCGCAGCTGCGCGCGCAGCCAGCGCCGCAGGCGGGCCCTCGGCCACTCGCGCAGCACGCGACAGTCGGCGTCGGCCAAAGCCACGTCATCGACCGCGAGCAGGTCGAGCCACACCCGTTCGTCGTGCATCAGCACGGCCTGTCGGGCCAGCAACGGCACGACGTCGCGTCCGGCCAGGTCGCACATCAGGGGCACCAGCTCGTGGCGCACGCGGTTGCGCAGGTGCTCGACGCTGTCGTTGGTCTCGTCGTGGCGCGCCACGATCCCCCGGGCCGCCACGTACTCGTGCAGCGAGACTCGCCGGATGTCGCGCAGCGGCTTGGTCGGGTCGTCGACCATCGGGGAGAGCCCGTCGAGGCCGGCCCCGCGCAGCATGTTGAGCAGCACCGTCTCGGCGAGGTCGTCCATGGTGTGCCCCGTCAGGACGTCGCGGGGCATGGCGGCGCGGCGCGCGGCGCGCGCCCTCGACTCGAAGTTGGGACCGGGGTCGACGCGCACGTCGTGTCGTTCGAACGTCACGGCGAAGGAGCGGCACAGGGCCGCCACGAAGTCGGCGTCCTCGCCGCTGCTGGCGCGCGCGTGATGGTCGACGTGGTGCACGCGCACGTGCAGGCCGGCGTCGAGGGCGAGCAGGAGCAGGCCGAGCGAATCGGGACCGCCCGAGACGGCGAGGTCGACCGACGCGTCCCGCGCGGGAAAGTGGGCCCGCGTCGCCAGTCGATCGTCCGTGCTCACCTCTGCAGATTAAGCAACCGGCACCGGGCGGCGAAGGCGCCGGGCGGCGAAGGCCCGCCCGACCCCGTAGACCAGGGCGCTGAAGGCGCTGACGTAGAAGCCGACCGGCCAGTTGGTCCGGTAGGAGCACGCGATGGCGGCCCACACCGTCACCAGCGCGAGCACCACCGAGAGCACGAGGGCCGGGCCGGGCCGGTCGACAAAACAGCGCGCCGCGGCCGGGGGTCCGATCATCAGCGTGAAGATCAACAGCGCCCCCACCACCGGCACCGTCATCGTCGTGGCGCAGGCGAGCACCACGAGGAAGGCCACCTCGACGCGCTCGGGCCGCAGTCCCCGCGCGGCCGCGATCTCGGGCACGACCGACGTCAACAGCAGCCGGCGATAGAGCAGGGCGACGGCCAGGACGCACACGACGCCCAGGATGACCACGGGCAGGATCTGTCCGCTGCTCACGCCCAGGATCTCGCCGAAGAGCAGCGAGAAGATGGCCGGCTCGTACTCGGTGCTCTGGCTCAGGAACGCGGCCCCCAGGGCGAGCATCATCACCAGCGCCAGGGCCGTCACGGCGTCGGCCCGACCCCGACGGCTGAGGCGCGCGATGCCGAGGGCCGCCCCGAGTGAGAAGACCCCCAGGCCGATCAGCGGGTTGACGCCGATCAGGTTGGCGCCCGCGGCACCGGCGAAGGCGCCGTTGGGAATGGCGTGGGCGGGAAAGGCCGAGCCGCGCAGCACCACGAAGAAGCCCACGACCCCCGCGACGACGGCGACGATGGTGGCGATCAGCCACGCGTTCACCATGAAGCTCGCGAACATCAGGTCCCCGCTTCGACGCGCGATGGACGAGGGGCCCGCAGTGCGCCGCGGCGCGCGGATCGCGCGCTGAGGGGACCCGACACCAGGTAGGCCAGGAAGACGAGGGCCACGATGAAGAAGCTCACGGGCAGCCCCTGGCTCGACGGGAACCAGTAGAAGCTGTCGTAGGCCAGCAGCACGCCCAGCCAGGTCGAGAGGACGCCAATCACCCCGGCGACGATCACGGCGCTGCGCAGGCTCGTGGAGAACCGGATCGCCGTGGCCGCGGGACCGATCAGCAGCGCCGTCGAGAGCACCGAGCCAATGGCGATGGAGCTGAGCCCCACGGCCACGGCCAGCGCCAGCATGAACAACAGCCCCACCCGGCGAAGGCCGATGCCCTTGGCGGCCGCCAGCTCACTCGAGAACGAGCTGAGCAGCAGGGGCCGTCGGATCACGGCGATCACGACCAGGGTCGCCAGGCTCATGACGACGACAAGCGGGATCGTCGAGGGATCGAGCGTGAAGATCGACCCGAACAGGATCTGCTGGGTCGCGCCCGTCGTCGCCCGACTGGTGGTGTCGAGGAAGAGGAACAGCGCGGCGAGGCCGGTCGCGAGGCCGAGCACAATCCCCGTCGCCAGATCTCGACCCCGCATTCGCTGCACCCCGATAAGGTCCATCGCGCCGGCGCCCACGACGCCGGCGCCCAGGAAGCCGAGCAGCGGGCTGACGCCGAAGTAGAAGGCCCCCGACCCGCCGGTCGTCGCGACGTCGGTCAAGGCGTGCCCGGCGAAGGACTGGCCGCGCACCACCGTGAAGACCCCGACCACCGCCGAGACGACGGCCGTCACGGCCCCGATCACCAGCGCCGTGCCCACGGGGCCGCTGGAGAAGAAGCCGGGTTCGATGACCAGGTGCACCGTGATCAGCTGACCGTGAGCGTCGGGTGCTCGTCGATGTCCTGCTTGTCCTGACCGGGCTCGACGACCACCAGTACCCGGCCGTGCAGCTTGAGCACGTCGACGTGTTGGCCGTAGAGGGCGCTCAGCACCTCCGAGCGCACGACCTCGTCGGTGGTGCCGCTGGCCGCGCGTCCGTTGGTGACGTAGACGATCCGGTCCATGACCGCCAGCAGCGCGTTCATCTCGTGCGCCGAGAGCAGCACCGCGACCTGGTGGTCGGTGGCGACCGCGTGCAACAGGGCCACGATCTCCTGGACGCTCTTGGGGTCGAGGTTGGCGAGGGGCTCGTCCAGCAACAGCAGGGCCGGCCGGGCGACCAGAGCGTGGGCGATCAGAATCCGCTGCTGCTCCCCACCCGAGAGCGTGCCGACGCGCCGGTCGGCGAACTCTTCGGCGTGGACGTCGACGATGGTGCGCTCGATGAGTTCCCGCTCCTCCTTGGTGCGACGGCGGAAACCGTAGCGATGGGCGTCGAGGCCGAGCGCCACGAAGTCGCGCGCGCGCATCGGCACGTCGGGGTCGAGCAGGACCTTCTGGGGCACGTAGCCGAAGGAGCGGTGGTGGTGCGAGAGGGGTTCGCCCCGCACCCGTATCTCGCCGGCGTCGAGGCGTTGCAGCCCGAGGATCGCCCGCAGCAGGGTGGTCTTACCCACGCCGTTTGAGCCAATGAGGCCCGTGAACTCTCCTCGGCGCACCTCGAAAGTAACCTCGTCGAGCACGGTGCGGCCCGCGAAGGAAACCGTGACGTTCTCGACCTCGAGCACCGGTGCTTCGTTCATAGCTTCAACGTCGAATGGTGATGGGCCACGGCCGCCTGGATCGCGTGCACCTCGGACAGCATCCAGGTCTGGTAGTCGTAGCCCGGGCTGGGCATGGTCTCGTAGACGCCCACGACGGGCACGCCGGCCGACGTCGCGGTGTGGCGAATCGACGTGGTCAACGAATCGACGACCTGCTGGTTGTAGCAGAAGACCTTGACCACATGTCTGGTGAAGAAGCTGTCCTCGAGAGTGATGTCCTCGGGCGCCGGGTCGACGCCGTTCATGATGTCGGCCTGGAAGACGAAGGGCGTGAGGATCTTCATCCCCATCGCCTTGAGCAGGTAGTCGGCGACCGGTTCAGTGACCGCCACCGGCGTCGAGGGGTACGTTGCCTTAAAGGCGGCGATCGCCTGCCGCCAGGGCGTCAATGACGCGTCGAAGGCCTTCAGGTTCGCCTGAAAGTAGGCCCGGTGACTCGGTTGCAACGACGCCAGGTCCCGCGCCATCACGCGCGCCACCGCGGGCATGGTGGTAGGGCTGTACCACAAGTGGGGGTTGGGCGTCGTGTCGCTTAGTCCGAGGACGTGCTGGACGACAATGACCTTTCTCTTCGGATCGGGCGACGCCGACTCGATGTTGTCCATGAACGTGTCGTAGCCCACGCCGTTTTGGACGATGAGCTCGGCGCCACTCACCGCTTCGGCGACCTTGGGGCTGGCCTCGAACGTGTGGGGATCGGTGTTGGGGTTGTTGAGGATCGACGTGACCGAGACGTACTTGCCACCGATCTGCGCGAGCACGTTGGCGTACTCGTTCTCCGCTCCGACGGCTCGAATGGGATTCGACGTCGACGCGGCCGAGACCGGGCCCCCGAGCACGCCGATCGCGAACGAGGCGACAGTGACGACGAGACACACGAGGGTGCCGCCAACGAACCGCCGGCGCCCGCACCGCGGCCGTAAAGGGTGTGCTGTGGTCACGTCCAAAGTGTAGAATGAGAATGAGTCTCATTACAACCGAGACCACTACATTGGCCTCGTACGACCGCAAAGGAGAGAGGGTGCCCAGATCCACGCCGGTCGACGATCTGCACGAACTGGTCGAAGTCCATCTGCGCCGCATGGACCAGCGCTACACCGCCGGGCGCCAGGCGGTCGTCGAACTGCTCGCCTCCCTGGGCCACCCGGCCAGCATCGCCGACATCGCCGACCACATCCCCGACGTGCCGCGCAGCTCGGCCTACCGCCACCTCTCCGACCTCCAGCGCGCCGGCGTGGTGCGGCGCATCGCCTCCGGCGACGAGTTCGCGCGCTTCGAGCTCGCCGAGGACCTCACCCACCATCACCACCACCTGGTCTGCTCGACCTGCGGACGGGTCATCGACGTGACGCCGAGCACCGCCTTCGAGTCGACGGTCACGCGAATGGTCGACGAACTGACGGCGCAGCAGGGTTTCGAAGCGACGTCGCACGCCCTCGACGTGATCGGCCACTGCGAGAACTGCCAACGATGAGGCGGGCGTGACCGTCGAGGTGACCCTGAGCGCGCAGGTCCGCGGCACGCTCAGCGTCTACCCGGTGACGACCCTGCACGAGTTCGGCCTCGACGCCTTCGTCACCGACCGCTTCGGCGGCGTCAGCGAGGCGCCCTACGACTCGCTCAATCTCGCCCTGCACGTCGGCGACGACGCGTCGAACGTCCGCGAGAACCGCGCCCGCGTGGCCCGGGCCGCCGGCGTGGCGCCCGAGCGGCTGGCGATCGTAAGCCAGGTGCACGGCCGCGACGTGCTCGACGTCTCGGGCGCCCCCGACGGGGCCGAGGCCGACGGGCTGGTCACGTCCTCATCGGACCTCGCGCTCGCCATGCTCGTGGCCGACTGCATCCCCGTCGCGCTGGTCGACGCCGCCTCACGACGCTTCGCCGCCGTGCACGCCGGCTGGCGCGGACTCGACGGAGGCGTCCTCGAACGGGCCGTCGAGCAGTTCGAGCACCCCACGCTCCTGCACGCCTTCCTCGGCCCGGCCATCTCCTTCGAGGGCTACCAGGTCGGCCCCGACGTGGCGTCACGCTTCGCGCACGTGCCCGCGGCGCTGCGCGCCGACGGCGGCGACCGCTCCCGTCTCGACCTGCGCCTCGTCGCCGCACACCAGTTGCGGGCCCTCGGCGTGGCCGACGGGAACATCTCGATGTGCACCCAGGTGACCGACGGCGGCGAGACGTTCTACAGCGACCGCGCCCAGCGTCCGACCGGCCGCTTCGCCCTGGTCGCGAGAGCGGCGTCCTAGCATGCGGTCATGGCGGACGACGACGTGAGCGCGCGCGCCGAACACTTCACCTACGTCGGCCTCGACGTGAGCCGCGACACCCTCGTCGCCCACTACGACCTCGACGGTCGGGCCTTCGCCGAGCTCGTCACCTTCGAAGGGGCCGGTGACCTGACCGCACCGGCCGCCGCGGCGATCGCGCAGCTCTGGTACCTCGTCGCGGGCCTCTCGTACTACAAGGCCGGCGCCGCGCGCCACGTCGACTTAGGGGCCACGGCCGTCGGTCCCGCGGGCCGCGCCCTCTTCGAGGGCGCGCTGCACGACGGTCTCGCAGAGTTCGCCTTCCGCAACGACATCGACCTCGACGACGTCGACGTCACGGGCGGCCTCGACGGCGCGCGCCAGATCGTTGACGTCGACCGCGACCAGGTGCTGACCCCCTTCGGCGGAGGGATCGACTCGGTCGTCACCGTCGAGCAGCTGAAGGATCGCGTGCACCAGTCCCTCTTCATCGTGAGCCCGCCCGACGCGAGGTTCGAGCCACTCGAGGCGACGGCGCAGGTGAGCGGCCTGCCCATCGTGCGCGCCAGCCGCGTGATCGACCCCCAGATCGTCGCCGGCCACGACGGCTTCTGGCGCGGCCACGTGCCGGTGACCGCGATGATCGCGCTGCTGGCCGCGGCGGCCGCCGCCGCATCGGGCATGGGCGGTGTCGCGATGAGCAACGAGCACTCGGCCTCGGCCGCGAACCTGCGCTGGCGGGGCCGCAACGTCAACCACCAGTGGAGCAAGTCCCTCGAAGGCGAGCAGCTGGTGGCCTTGGCCGTCGCCGAGGCGGCGGGCGACCAGCTGGACGTCGCCAGTTTCCTACGGGACCGAAGCGAACTCTGGGTCGCCGAGATCTTCAGCGAGCTCACCGCGTACCATCACGTCTTTCGCAGCTGCAACCGCGCCTTCGCCCAGGCGATGAAACGGCGAGCAACCGGGTGGTGCGGCGAGTGCGACAAGTGCCTCTTCGTCAACCTCGTGCTCGCGCCGTTCCTATCTCGCGCGGCGCTGCGCGAGATATTCGACGCCGAGCCGTTGAGCGATCCCCGGCGCGAGCAACAGCTGCGCGTCCTCGTCGGACTGGGCGATCAGCACAAGCCCTTCGAGTGCGTGGGCGATCCCGACGAGAGCGCCGTGGCCCTGGCCCGTGTTAGCGAGATCGCGGAATGGTCCGACGTGACCCTGCTGGGTGAACTGGCGTCGCTCGCCACTCCGGCGCGCGACTTCGAGGAACTTCTTACGCGCCAGGGGGCGAGCCGTGTTCCGGCCCACTGGCTTCGCTAGCCTCGCCGCGCGGCGCGTCGGCATCTTCGGCTACGGCGTCGAGGGCCGCGCCAGCGAACGGCGGGTCCGCGACCTCGCGGCCAGCGTGGTGCTGGTCGACGACCTGGCCGACGTCGGCCCCGACGTGCTGGCCACCGGCGAGGGCGGCCACGAGGCGCTGCTCGGTTGTGACGTGGTGCTCAAGAGTCCGGGCATCCCCCGTCGCCGCGCCGACGTGCTCGACCTCGAGGCCCACGGGGTCGCGGTCACCTCGGCCCTCAATCTCTGGTTGCACGACAGCGATCGCGCGCGCGTCCTCGCCATCACCGGCACCAAGGGCAAGTCGACCACGACCGCGCTGGTGACCTTCTTCCTGCAGTGCCTGGGCGAGTCGGCCCAGCGCCTGGGCAACTTCGGCCAACCGCCCTACGACCCGTCGATCGACACGTCGAGCGGATGGATCGTGCTCGAGGTCTCGAGCTTCCAGTGCGTCGACCTCGACACGGCCCCCGGGCTCGTCATAGTGACGTCGCTCGGGGCCGATCACATCGACTGGCACGGCTCGGTGGAGCGCTACCGCGACGACAAGCTCTCGCTGACGCGCGCCGAGGGCGCGCACCGCACCCTGGTGCCCGACAGCGCGACCTTCCACGACGTGCACCGCCAGCTCGGCGGCGAGGTCACGTTCGTCGCGCCCGACGAGCACCACCTGGCCCAACGGCTGAACCTGCTGGGCGCCCACAACGACTCCAACGTCGCGCTGGCGTTGGCCGGCGCCGCGGCCGTGACGGCCCGGCCCCTCGAGGAGGTCCGTTCGGCCGTGGACGGGGCGGCCTCGAACTTCGTGCCCCTGCGCGGACGGCTGACCCTGGTCGCGCGCGACGTGGGGGCCACGACCACGAGCTACGTCGACGACGGCCTGGCGACGTCGGTGCTGCCGGCCGTGGCGGCGATGGAGGTCTTCCACGACCAGCCGATCGCCCTCATCGCCGGCGGCCACGACCGCGGCGTCGACTACCACGCCCTGGCCATGACCATCGCCACGCGGGTCGAGCCGACGCTGCTGCTGACCATGGGCGACGCGGGCCAGCGCATCGGCGACCTCGTGGGCGAACTGAACCCCGTGCTCGAACAGGCAAGCTTCGCGACCATGGACGAGGCGGTGAGCCGGGCGCAGACCTTCCTCGCCGGTGGCGGCGTCGTGCTGCTCTCGCCCGGCGCGCCGAGCTTCGACCGCTACAAGAACTGGGAGGAGCGCAGCATCGACTTCACCCGCGCCGTGCAGGCGCGCCGCGGCCCCGCGTTCTAGAGGTTCCGCTCGACGAAGGTTCGCAGCGCCGACTTCAACACCGGCGAGAAGGGCAGGTCCTTGGTGTAGTTGGCCGCCGAGCCCGTGGGGTCGACCTTGAGGACGTGGTCGACGTTGCTCAGTTGGACGAACTGGGTCGACGCGCCGGCCTGGCCCAGGCCCTGGACGATCCGTTCGACCTGTCCGCACGAGACCTGCACGTCGGCGCTGCTGCACGAGACGATTACCGGCGTGTGCGGGGCCAGCGACGCGGCCAGGGCCTTGGGGTCGAACTTGTCGGCCCCGTAGAGGAACTTGGCCGTCGCGGGACTGAGCAGGTTGTCGAGCCCGTAGGGCAGGTCGGGCGCGACGGTGCCGGTCGCGCGTAGTCTCTTCACCGCCTTCGCCAACGTCTTATCGAACGTGGCGGCGAGCGACTTGGTGATCACCCCGGCCTTCTCCTGGGCCGCGGCCTGGGCCTGCAACTGGACGGTGATGAGCGAGAGGTAGCGCAGGCTGAGCGGCTCGAAGAGACCGAGGGCGTGGATCGGCGGCGCCGCTCCGGCGTGACCGGTCGCCAGCAGCAGCGCGAAGAGGGCCCCTTCGCTGTGGCCGAAGACGCCCAGGCGCCGGTCGTCGACGCCCTTTTGCTTGGCGAGGAATTCAAGGGCCGCCAGCGACTCCTGCTCGAAGGGCTTGATGCCGATGGCGTCGATGTCGGTGGCGAACGGACCGAGGCCGGTCTGACCGCTGGCGAGCTTGTCGTAGCGCAGGCTCGCGACGCCGTCCTCGCTCAGCCAATCGGCCAGGGTCTTGATCGTGTCGACCGGGCCGCTCTCGAGAGGGCTGTTGCCGTTGCGGTCGGTCGGGCCGCTGCCGGCGATGAGCAGCACGCCCGGCACCGAGCCGGTGTCCTTGACGGGGTGGCGGAACGTGGCGTAGATCGTGATGCCGCCGGCGCGGAAGGTGACCGGCTCGTCGACCCACTTGACGCTCGACGCACCGGCGCTCGCGCCGATTGCGAAGATCGTCGAACCGAGCGCGAGTACCGCTGCCGCGACGCTCCGACGTCTCCTACATGCCCGCCCGTCACGGGCGACCCTTGGAGCCTGAGAGGAGATTCGAACTCCTGACCTACGCATTACGAATGCGTTGCTCTACCGACTGAGCTACCCAGGCGCAGGCTCGATACTACCCGATAGCTCAAAACGCTCACGGGCCTAGAGCTCCATCAAGGACAGCATGAGGTCGTTCAACAGCAGTCCCTCGTCGACGTTGGTCGAGAGCCGTCTCGTCGTCTCGGTGACGACGTCGATGGCGCGCAGCGACGCCGCGACCCGGTACCGTCCGCGCGTCTCGCCCTCCTCGACCTCGTCGAGGCTCTCGACGAGACGCTCGCGGTAGACGTTGGCCAACGCGCTGAGTCCAAAGCGCAGCTCGTCGATGCGAAAGCGCCGTTGCTCGCGCTTGAACTGGGCCTCGATGTCGCGGCGATTGGCGACCGAGCGCTGCCCCATCTCGCGCGCGTCGCTCGAGAGGCGCTCCATCTGCTCGTCCTGGAACTGCGCCAAGGGCGCGGCGGCCTCGTTGAGGGCCAAGGTGATCTCGGCGACGAGCGCCGACGAGGAGGCCGGCGTGCCGGTCAGGCGCACCGGCACCGACTGCCACTGCTCGATCCGTTGTCCCAGCGCCGGGTCGCGCACCAGGACCCGGGCGCGGGTCAAGTTGCCGTTGGCCGCCAGGGCGGCGCGGCGCGCGACCTGCTCGCTCGCCCCCTCGCTCACGAGGACCCGCTCGAGGTCGGCGCTGGCGAGGCCCTTGAGCTTCACCTCGACGCATCGCGAGGCCACGGTGTCCAGGGCCGGCGCCACGTCGTGCGCGCTCAAGAGATAGATGGTGCGCGCCGGCGGCTCCTCGAGGGACTTGAGCAGCGCCGCCGACGAGGGCGAGGGCCCGGTCGTCGTCAGTTCGACCTCCTCGAGCACCACGATCTCGTAGCCCGGACCGAGGGGGCGGCGCCGTCCGATCCGGTCGGCCTCGCGCAGTTCATCGATGCGCCACGCCAGGCCGGCCCGCTCGGCCACGTGCACGTCGGCGTCGTTCCCGCTCAGCACCAGTCGACAGGTCTCGCAGGTACCGCAGCCGTTGTTCGGACACTGCAGGGCCGCGGCGAAGCAGAGCATCGCGTCGTGCAGGCCGGCGCCCTCGGGACCGCTGAAGAGGTAGGCGTGCACGGGGTTGGTAACGTGACGGCGCATGGCGTGCACCGCCCGCTCCTGGCCGAGCAGGCGGTCAAAGACGTCAGTCACTGGTCCAGGCTAAGGCGGCCAGTCGTTCGTCGATGACGGCGGCGACCGTCGCCTCGTCGGGCGTCCCGTCCACCACGAACCACGCCTCGGGCTCGCGCTCGGCCAGTTCAAGGTAGCCCTGGCGCACGCGGTCGTGGAACTGGGGGTGCAGCGACTCGAAGCGGTCGCGATGATCGGGTTCGCGCCGCTCGTTCGCCACCTGGGGGTCGAGGTCGATCAGGACCGTGAGGTCGGGCCGGCACTGGCCGATGGCGAGGTCGGTGGCCGCGCGCAGTAGCGCGAGATCGACGTCCAGGCCGTAGCCCTGGTAGGCGAGGGTCGAGGCGTAGTAGCGGTCGCCCACGACCGAGCGCCCGGCCGTCAGGGCCGGCTCGATGACGGTGTGCACGTGGTGGCTGCGGTCGGCCAACAGCATCAGGGCGACCGTCGAGTCGGCCATCGGCGTCGCCACGTCGAGGATCCAGCGGCGCAGGTCCACCCCGACCGGCGTGCCGCCCGGCTCGAAGACGAAGAGGGCGCCGCGCTGGTGGGCGACCCGTCGGGCCTGGGTGCTCTTACCGCAACCGTCGACGCCCTCGAAGACGACGAAGAGCCCGCGGGACTTCACGCCTCGTCCCGGTGCTCGGCCCGGGCGGCCAGGGCCGAGTTGGCCTTCGCCCCCTTGGCGACGGCGGCCCGCTTGGACGCGCCGGCGGCCTTGGTGGCGACCTTCTTCGCCGCGCGTGTGGCGGGCGCCTTCTTCGCCTTCTTGGTCGACTTGCGCGCCCGCGTCGACGGTTCGGCGTTGCGCCGTTCGGCCAGCAGCTCGCAGGCCCGGTCCAACGAGATCGTCTCGGGCGTATCCCCCAGGCGCAGGGTCGCGTTGACCTCGCCATCGCTCACGAAGAGGCCGAACTTGCCGTTGCGCACCACGACGGTGCGTTTGGTGACCGGGTCCTCGCCCAGCTCGCGTAACGGTCCGGCGGCGCTGCGCCGGCCCCGGGCCTTCGGTTGGGCGAAGAGCGCGAGGGCCGCCGCGAGGTCGATGCTGAAGATCTGCTCCTCGTCGTCGAGCGAGCGCGTCTCCTTGCCCCAGGTGAGGTAGGGGCCGTAGCGGCCGTTCTGGGCCAGCACCGGCTCCCCGTCCTCGGGGTGCGGGCCGACGGTGCGCGGCAGCGACAGGAGCCGGCGCGCGTCCTCGAGCGTCACCGACTCGAGGGCCATGGTGCTCAACAACGAGGCCGTCTTGGGCTTGTCCTTGGGCCCGGTGACGTCGCCGACCTGGACGTAGGGTCCGTAGCGGCCGGCCTTTAAGAATATCGGCAGTCCCGTCGCCTCGTCGAGGCCCAGTTCGCGGTCGTGGCTCGGGGCCGAGAGCAGCTCGAGGGCGTGCTCGACGCTGAGCGAGTCCGGCTCGGTCGCCTCGGGGATCGAGGCCCGGTCGGCCCCGTGCACCAGGTAGGGGCCGTAGCGGCCCGAGCGAACGGTGACGGCCTCGCCGTCGGGGGCGGTGCCCAACGCCAGGGAGTTGATGGCGGCGAAGTCGAACTCGTGGGGCTCGTGGGTCATGTGCTCGAGGCCGAGCTTCGCGAGCTCGGTCTCGGCGGTGGGGTCGCCGAAGTAGAAGCGGTGCAGCCACGGCTCGAGGTCCTGGCTGCCCTGGGCGATCTCGTCGAGCTGGTCCTCCATGGCCGCCGTGAACTGGTAGTCGACGAGGTCGGCGAAGTAGGTCTGGAGCAGGTTCACCACCGCGAAGGCGCGAAAGGCCGGCACCAGCGACTTGCCCTTCTTCCAGACGTAGCCGCGCCGGTCGATCGTCTTCATCACCGAGGCGTAGGTCGAGGGTCGCCCGATCCCGAGGTCCTCGAGCTTCTTGATCAGCGTCGCCTCGGAGTAGCGATCGGGCGGCTGGGTGTCGTGGCCCTTGGCCTCGGCACTGCGAACGGGGACCGACTCGCCCTCGAGAAGCGGCGGCAGGATCCGCTCCTGGTCGGCCAGTTCGGCCTCGGGGTCGTCCATGCCCTCGACGTAGGCGCGACGAAAGCCGGGGAACTCGATGCGCAGTCCCGTGGCGCCGAGCCCGGCGCGCACGTCGCGGTCGTAGCCGTGCACGCCGGCGAGCGTGCACGACAGGCGCACCTTGTCCTGGGTCAGGCGGGCGTCGACCATCTGGCTCGCGATGGTGCGCTTCCAGATGAGGTCGTAGACCGCCAGTTCGTCGCCGCCGAGCTGGCTCTGGGCCTCGTCGAGGGATCGGAAGCTCTCCCCCGCGGGGCGGATGGCCTCGTGGGCCTCCTGGGCGTTCTTGACCTTGCGGTCGTAGCGGCGCGGCGCGTCGGCCACGTAGTCGTCGCCGAACATCGAGGCCGCCATGGTGCGCGCGGCGTTGATCGCCTCGTCCGAGAGGGTCGTCGAATCGGTGCGCATGTAGGTGATCCAGCCCTGCTCGTAGAGGCGTTGGGCGGCGCGCATCGTGCGCTCGGGGTCGAAGCGCAGTTTGCGGCTCGCCTCGATCTGCAGCGACGACGTCATGAAGGGGGCCTGGGGACGCTGGGTGCGCGGGGTCGAGGAGACCGAGTCGACGTGCACGCTCTGGCCCGGCAACCCGGTCGCGATGTCGCGGGCCGCGCGCTCGCTCAACACCTCGACCACGGCCGACGGGTCGAGGCGACCGGACGCGTCGAAGTTCTTCCCGGTCGCCAGCGCCACGTCGTCGAGCGACTCCAGCGTCGCGTCGAAGGCGCTGGCCGCGTCGAGCGTCGCGGAGACGTCGAACCAGGTCGCCGAGGTGAAGGCCATGCGCTCACGCTCGCGCTCGCAGACGAGCTTGATGGCGACCGACTGGACCCGTCCGGCCGAGCGGGCCTTGTCCACCGCGCGCCACAGCACCGGCGAGACCTCGTAGCCGACCAGGCGGTCGAGGAAGCGGCGGCCCTCCTGGGCGTCCACCAGTCGCAGGTCCAGGTCGCGGGTCTCGCTGACCGCCTTGGCGATCGCGGCCGGGGTGATCTCGTGAAAGACCATGCGCTTGACCGGCACCTTGGGGTTGAGCACCTCCTGGAGGTGCCAGGCGATCGCCTCGCCCTCGCGGTCCTCGTCGGTGGCGAGGAAGAGTTCGTCGACCTGCTTGAGGGCGGCCTTGAGTTCGGCGACGATCTTCTTGCGGTCCTGGGAGACGACGTAGACCGGCTTGAAGTGGTCGTTGACGTTGATGCCGAGGCGCGCCCACTTCTCGCCCTTGACCGAGGCTGGGATGTCGGCGGCGCTCTGGGGCAGGTCGCGGATGTGCCCGATCGAGGGCTTGACGATGTAGTCGGGCCCGAGCATGCCCTGGATACGCGTCGCCTTGGCGATCGATTCCACTATGACCAGTGCTCGGGCCATCACTGCCTTTCTACGTTGGTCGCCACGGCGACCGGGTGGTATCGCTCTACAAGATAGACAGGTCTAGCGCATGATGAACACGATGCCCGCGCACCCTCGCCCGTCGGTCGCGCCAATCGCCAGGCCGCGCCTGACAATACCGGCGTCGACGCGGTCTACTCGTCGCCGTGCGGGGCGGCCACGATTTCGTACTGCGGATTGAGGATGACGGCCTCGCGCCGCAGCGAGGTGACGGTGCCGCGCACGAGCAGACGGGTGCCGCGCTCGATGCCCGGCACGCTCGAGCGGCCCTGGAAGATCAGCGCCACCGAGCCGGAGTTGTCGGCGATCACGCAGCGCAGCTCGTGCGAGCCGCTGACGTTGGTGATCGTCATCGATCGCACCCGCCCGGCGATCTCGGTCGTCTCGCGCTCCTGCAGGTTGCCGATCGGCCGGGCGCCCTCGGCGCGGGCCGCCAGCTTCACGTCGGCCTCTAAGTAGGAGGCCTCGCGCGTGCCGCCGCGCGCGACCTCGTCGCTCAGGGGCTGCTCGGCCACGTCGCCCTCGGCCAGGCGCGTGCGGCCCGAACGGTACGGGATGATCGTCGCCGCGGTGCGCGGCACGTGCATGACGGCGCTGGCCATGGTGTCGGCGGTGCGGTCGTGCAGCAGGCGCTGCAGGCGCGAGGAGAAGCCCCGCCGCGGCAGGATCACCATGCAGAAGACGTCGTCGTCGCGCACGATGTCCGCGACCAGCTCGAGCGCCGCGCGGTCGACGCGGCGGTCCTCGCATTCGACGACCTCGAGATTGATGCCGGCCGACGCGGTGTTGGCGGCGCCCCAGGCGTCCTCGAGGTGCCGGGTCACCAGCGGGTCGATGTCGAAGTGCACCGCGCGGATCGAATAGGGGTTGAGCGTGTTGCAGTACTGCAGGGCCCGCTCCACCGGCAGGGAGTAGCTGTCGACGAAGACGACGATCCGGTTCATGCGGATGTTCATCGACCCCACGCCGCTGGTGGCGGCGAAGGCCCGCTCCTCGCGCTCGTACTGCTTGTTGAAACGAATCAGCGCGAAGTACATGAGCGGCCCGACGACCACGATGATCCACGCGCCCTCGCTGAACTTGGCCAGGATGAAGATGATCACCACCAGGAAGGTCACGACGGCCGACGTCGCGTTGACGACCACGCCGAAGCGCCACTTGCCGGTGCGCTCGCGCAGGTGGCGCGCGACCATGCCCGCGCCGGCCATCGTGAAACCGGTGAAGACCCCGATGGCGTAGAGCGCGACGAGGGCGTCGACCCTGGCCTTGAAGATGATGATCAGCGTCAACGACACGGCGCCCAGCACGATGATGCCGTTGGAGAAGGCCAGGCGGTGGCCCCGCTTGGTCAGCTGACGCGGCAGGTACTTGTCGGTCGCGACGTAGTTGGCGAGGAAGGGGAAACCGTTGAAGGAGGTGTTGCCCCCGGTGTAGAGCACCAGGATGGTGGCCAGCAGGACGATGTACTTCATCGCGTGCCCGAAGCCGCTGGGGCCAAAGACGGCGCCGACCTCCTGGCCGAGCACGGTGGGGTAACCGCTCTCGTAGGGCAGGGCGTGGGTCCACGAGGCCAGCAGCGTCACGCCGAGCAACAAGAAGCCGAGGATGCACGACATGGTCACGAGGGTCTTGCGCGCGTTGCGCGACTCGGGCCGGCGAAAGCTCGCCACGCCGTTGGAGATCGCCTCGAGACCCGTCAGCGAGGAACCGCCGTTGGCGTAGGCGCGCAGCAACGTCAAGAAGGCGAGACCCATCAGGATGCCGCTGCCCTTGTGCCCGAGCCGCCCGTCGACCAGGAGGTGGTGCGCGGGGATCGTGATGCGGTGCAGCGTCCCCTCGATTCGCTTGTAGTAGCCCACCAGGATGGTCCCGCCGAGCATCACGACGTAGAAGTAGGTCGGCAGGGCGAAGTAACTGCCGGCCTCGCGCAGGCCCCTTAGGTTGCCGTAGATCAGTATCACGACCACGGCGACCGCGATCAGCACGTCGTAGCGGCCCAGGCCGGGCAGCACCGTGATCAGGGCGGCCGTGCCGGC
This sequence comes from Acidimicrobiales bacterium, assembly GCA_050010495.1. Taxonomy (GTDB): domain Bacteria; phylum Actinomycetota; class Acidimicrobiia; order Acidimicrobiales; family RAAP-2; genus RAAP-2. Next base: position 7,341 of record JBEKKW010000014.1, on the reverse strand, counting down.
CGAGACCTGCACCGCGACGGTGACGATGTAGTCGATCAACAGCGCCACGGCCGCGATCTGGGCGATCCTCGGCCCGAAGTTGTCGCGGGCGACCACGTACGACCCGCCGGCCGTCGTGTAGTACTTGATGACGTCGAGGTACGAGGTCGTGACGAAGAAGAGCACGCCGATGATGACGAACATGATCGGCACGACGAGCGCGAAGGCCGCGAGGCCGATGTAGGGCGTCATCTGGGTCAGGATCTCCTCGGTGCCGTACGCCGAGGAGGAGATGCAGTCGGGCGCGAGCACGCCGAGCGCCAGGATCCGGTTCAGCCGCTCGCCGCTCAACTGCTCGGTGACGTAGGGACGGCCGAGCAACAGCCGCTTCATCCGATAGCCCAATGTCTCGGGATAGACCGTCGAGACGTTCGCGTGAGAGGTGAGCAGCGGCTTGACGCGCGAAACCTGATCGTCAGCTTCTGGCACGGGTCAACACTAAGCGATTGACTACTCAAAGACCTTTTGAATTGCGGCTTTGGTGAAATATGTGGTCAGATGGCGTCATGCACATCGTCGTCGTCGGTTGCGGCCGCGTGGGTTCCGAGCTCGCGATGCAACTCTCCGACGAGGGCCACTCGGTCGTGGTGATCGACAAGAATCGCGACGCCCTGCGCCGGCTCACCCGCTTCAACGGCAAGGCCCTCGTCGGGTCGGGCTTCGACCGCGACATCCTCCAAGAGGCCGACGCCAACCAGGCCGACGCACTGGCCGCGGTCACCAGCGGCGACAACACCAACATCCTGTGCGCGCGCATCGCGCGCGACAACTACGCGATCAAGAACGTGGTCGCGCGGATCTACGACCCCCAACGGGCCCACATCTACATGAAGCTGGGCATCCCGACCGTGGCCACGTCACTGTGGACGACCCAGCAGGTCAAACGCTGGATCACGCCCACGGACATCGAGGTCGAGTGGACCGACGGTTCGGCCACGCTGCACCTGGTGGAACGGATCGCGCCCGACTCGCTGGCCGGGCACCCCATCAGCCAGCTCAACACCAGCGAGCACATCCGCGTCGTCGGTCTGGTGCGCGGCGGGGTCGGGCGGGTCAACCTCGACGAACTGTTCGCCCAGGAGGGCGACATCCTCGAACTGCTCGTCACGCCCCAGGGCCTCGTCGAGCTGGCCGAGAAGCTGGGCATGAGGACCCCGTGAGGGTCATCATCGGTGGTGGCGGGTCGGTCGGGACGGCCATCGCGCTTGACCTCGTCGACCGCAACCACGAGGTCACGTTGATGGAGCAGAACGTCAACACCGCCGAGCGCATCCGTTCGCTGCTGCCGGGGGTGCGGGTCATGGCGGCCGACGCCTGCGAGTACGCCTGCCTCGCGGCGGCCGACACCCGCGAGGCCGACGTCATCATCGCCGCCACCGGCGACGACGAGGACAACCTCGTGATCAGCTGGCTGGCCAAGCAGGAGTTCGGCGTGCCCCGGGTGATCGCGCGCATCAACAACTCACGCAACGAATGGCTCTTCAACACCAGCTGGGGCGTCGACGTCGCGGTCTCGACGCCCTCGCTCATCACCTCGCTCGTGGACGAAGCCGTCGAGGTCGGGTCGATCATCAACCTGATGGACTTGGCCGACGGTCGCATGCGCCTGGTCGAAGTGACGCTGGCCGCCGACGCGCCGGCCGTCGCCAAAAACCTCTCGCTCGACGAACTGCGCCTCGCCGATTCGGTGCGCGTGGTGGCCGTCGTGCGTAACGAACAGCCCATGATCCCCTCGCCGACGATGCACTTTCTCGAGCACGACCACGTGATCCTGATCGCGCGCGGCGACGCGACCCAGGAGTGCGCCGCCGCATTCATCCGCTAGCCCGCCCCAAGGTCCCGCGAGGACGCGGACCTAGCATGAAGGGGTGCGCGCAGCCTTCTTCGATCTCGATAAGACGGTCATCGCGAAGTCCTCATTGGTCGCCCTTGGCCCGGAGTTCCACGCCCGGGGACTGCTGCATCGTCGCACCCTGGTGTGGGGCGTGTTCAGCCAGATCCTGTTCATGCGCTTCGGCGCCGACGACGACAAGCTCACCAAGATCCGCGAATCGGTGCTGCGCGTGACCAAGGGCTGGGACCGCCAGGAGGTGCGCACGCTCGTCGCCGAGACCATCAACGACATCATCGAGCCGCTCATCTACTCCGAGGCCCTCGAGCTCATCGACCACCACCTAGCCCAGGGCGACGAGGTCTGGCTGGTGAGCATGGCCCCCTCGGAGATCGTCGAACCGTTCGCCGAACTGCTCGGCATCACCGGCGCCATCGCGTCGCGGGCCCGGATCGACGAGGAGGGCAAGTTCACCGGCGAGTTGGATTTCTTCGCCCAGGGCGAGAACAAGGCCGTGGCCATGCGCGAGCTGGCCGAGCAGCGCGGCATCGACCTGGGCGAATCCTTCGCCTACTCCGACTCCGAGACCGACATCCCGATGCTGCACGCCGTGGGCAACGCCTACGCGGTCAACCCCGATCGGGCGCTGACCAAGGTCGCGCACGAGAACGAGTGGCCCATCCTCGGCTTCTCGCACCCGGTGCGCGCGCACGACCGTTCCAAGTCCCACACGCCGTACGTCATCAGCGCCGTAATAATAGGGGTCGCCGCCCTGCTCGGGCGCACCCAGATGCGCCGACGCTAGAGCGTCAGCAGGTCGCGGGCGCCGGTGTCGGACGAGGGGTGGCGCAGCTTGCTCATGGCGCGGGCCTCGATCTGACGGATGCGCTCGCGGGTCAGGTTCATCTCGGCGCCCACGTCCTCGAGCGTGCGGATCTCGCCCGCACCGTCGAGACCGAAGCGCATGCGCAGGATCTTCTGCTCGCGCTCGTCGAGGGGCTGGAGCAGCTTCTCGATCGCCGCCGGCATCATCTTCACGGCCGCGACGTCGAAGGGCGACTCGGCCGAGCGGTCCTCGACGACGTCGCCCAGTTCGGCGTCGCCGTCCTCGCGCAGGGGCTCGGAGAGCGAGATGGGCTCGGAGCGGAACCGCAGGGCCTCGATGAGCTTGTCCTCGGGCATCTCGCACTCGTCGCAGAGCTCCTTGATCGTCGGCGGGCGGCCGAACTTGAGTTCTAGGCGCGACTGGGCCTTCTGGACCCTCGCGAGCGTGTCGCCGGCGTGCACCGGCAGGCGGATGGTCCGACCGGTGTTGGCGATGCCCCGGGTGATGGCCTGGCGGATCCACCAGGTCGCGTAGGTCGAGAACTTGAAGCCCTTGCGCCAGTCGAACTTCTCGACGGCGTGCATCAGCCCGAGGTTGCCCTCCTGGATCAGGTCGAGCAGGGGCAGGCCCGAGGCCTGGTACTTCTTGGCGATCGAGACGACCAGGCGCAGGTTGGACTGGACGAAGTCCCGTTCGGCGGTGTCGCCGCGGTGCACCGCGCGCTTCAGGGCCAGCTTCTTGCTGGGCGTGAGCTTGATCTTCTTGTCGGTCTCGGCCGCGTCGAGCTCGGCCTTGGCCTCGCGGCCCTCCTCGATGGTCTGGGCCAGGCGGACCTCATCGTCCTTGGTCAAAAGGGTGTACTGACCAATATCGGACAGATAGAGGCGTACGAGGTCCTCGTCATCACGATCGACACGATCTTTTGCCATAATTCCCCTTCGAATCCGACCCGGAAAGTCCGGTACTAGTAGTTATACGGAGATAGGCAACCTAGTGGGAAATGCCGAAACTTTCGGCGTTGCCACTCGATTCGACCGTCGCCACCAGGCCCTTCGCCTCGTGCTGCCACTCGGGGTCGTCGATCTCGGGCTGGTCCTTCGCCACGGCCGCCACCTTGAGGACCTGGTCGAGGCAGACCCCCGAGGCCCGCTCCACCAGGGCCGCCACCGCGGGCTCCTCGGCGACCGCCTCGCGCGCGTCGCGCAGGGATACCAGTAGGCGCGGCCCCAGGACGTGCGCCACCGCGTAGAGGGTCATGGCCCCGCTCTCGTCGGCGCGCCAGGCGCGATCGAGGACCTCGAGGATCACCGCCAGGGGCTTGACGTCGTCCGCGCCGAGAAACTCGCGCATCGCCAGGGCCAGCGAGCCGAAGGAGCGGCCCATCTCGTAGACCGCCACGACGTAGCCGTCGTTGCTCAGTCGCGGCGCGCACTCACCCAGTCCCCGGTACATCGCGTCACAGCACGCGAGCAGGTGTTCGAGTGTCTCGCGCGGGCTCGCCACGGTTACTCCGGGCGGTAGGCGTTGGAGATCGGCATGCGCCGGTCGCGGCCGAAGGCCTTGCGCGAGATGCGCACGCCCGGCGGCATCTGGCGCCGTTTGTACTCGCTCTGGTCGACCAGTCGGGTGATGCGCAGTACCAGCGCGGGGTCGTGGCCGCGCGCGATGAGCTCCTCGGCCGTGGCGTCACCTTCGACGTAGAGCTCGAGCAGGGGGTCGAGCACGCTGTAGGGCGGCAGGGACTGGTCGTCGAACTGGTCGGGACGCAGCTCGGCCGACGGCGACTTCTCGAGCACGCTCACCGGGATCGGCTCGGGGTCGCCGTGCTCGGCGGCGACCTCGTTGCGGTAACGACAGAGCTCGTAGACGAGCGTCTTGGAGACGTCCTTGATGACGGCGAAGCCGCCGGCCGAGTCGCCGTAGAGCGTCGAATAGCCCGTCGCCATCTCGGACTTATTGCCGGTGGTGAAGACGATCGCGCCGGTCGCGTTGGACACGGCCATCCACAGCACCGAGCGCACCCGCGCCTGGAGGTTCTCGTCGGTGAGCCCGCTCGGACCCTCGCCGAGCGCCTCGGCGATGATCTCGGCGAAGGCGTGGTGGGCCCCCTCGATGGGCATCATCACCAGTTCGATGTCGAGGCGCCGGGCCACGTCCTGGGCGTCACTCACCGAGTGGTCGGAGGAGTAGCGGCTCGGCAGCGCCAGGCCCCGCACCGCCTGGGCGCCCAGGGCGTCCACGGCGATCGTGGCCACCAGGGACGAGTCGACGCCGCCCGAGAGCCCGAGCACCGCCGAGCGGAAGCCGTTCTTGCGCACGTAGTCGCGCGTGCCCATCACCAGCGCCTGGTAGATCTCGGCGATCTCGCTCGGGGCCTCGGCGATGTGGTTGGTGTGCAGCGAGGTCGGCCGGGGGTCGCCGTCCGCGAGCGGCGTGGGCACCACCGTGCCGGCCAGCGAGGCGCGCGCCTCGATCTCGCACACCAGCAACTCCTCACTGAAGGCGCCGGCGCGCGCGATCACCGTTCCCGACGCGTCCACGACCAGGCTCTGGCCGTCGAAGACCAGCTCGTCCTGGCCCCCCACGAGGTTCACGTAGGCGATCGGGCAGTTCGTCTCGAGGGCCCGCTCGCGCAGCATCGCCTCGCGCTCGTCTCGACGGCCCCGCGCGAAGGGCGACGCGTTGGCCACCACCAACAGCGTGGCGCCCTGGGCGGCCAGCTCGGCCGCCGGTCCGTGCTCGGTCCAGACGTCCTCGCAGATCAAGAGGCCGACGGCGACGCCGGCCACGTTGATGATCGTCTGGGGGCCGACGCCGGGGTGGAAGTAGCGCTGCTCGTCGAAGACGTCGTAGTTGGGCAGCAGCCGCTTGGTGGCCGTCGCCCGTACCTCGTCTTCGCCCAGGGCCACCAGGACGTTGGCGATGTGGCCCCGTTTGGGCTCGTCCATCGAGGGGTGCACGACGTCGCGCCCGTCGCTCGAGGGCGCCAGCACCACGTCGGGGCCCTCGCTGGCGACCGTGCCGACGAGCAGCGGCGGCAGCCCCGTGGCCATGGCCAGCTCGAGCAGCGCCACCCGGGACGACTCGATGAAGCCCTCCTTCAACAACAGGTCCTCGGGCGGGTACCCGATCAACGACAGCTCGGGCGACACCACCAGGTCGGCCCCGACCCCGCCGGCCTGGAAGCGGAAACGGCCCAGCGTCTCGACGTTCTGGGCGAAGCCGCCCACCACCGCGTTCATCTGGGCGAGGGCGAGTCGAATGACGGGCACGTGGTGAGCCTACCGGCGCATGGTCCTAACTCCCCGGGGAATGATTCACACGCGGTTAACAGAAGGGGGCGAATTTCGCGACCTCGTCCGCCAGACTGGTAGTGATCGCGAAGAGCGCGATGACATGTCTAAGGAGCAATCGTGTCGTATCAGGCTGAGTACATCTGGATTGACGGAACGGAGCCGACCCGAGAGTTGCGTAGCAAGACCAAGATCGTCGCCGACGGACAGAAGCCGCCGGTGTGGGGCTTCGACGGCTCCAGCACCAACCAGGCGACCGGCAAGCTGTCGGACTGCGTCTTGCACCCGGTCTTCACGTGCGCGAACCCGCTGCGCGGACCCAAGGACGTGCTCGTGATGTGCGAAGTGCAGAACGCGGACTTCACGCCGCACGCGACCAACGAGCGAGCCGCGACGGCCGAGGTCGCCAAGAAGTACGCCAGCTTCGAGCCGAGGTTCGGCATCGAGCAGGAGTACACCTTCTTCCAGAACGGCCGGCCCTACGGTTGGCCCGAGGAGGGCTTCCCCGCTCCCCAAGGCCCCTACTACTGCGGCGTGGGCGGAGCGAAGATGCCCGGGCGCGACATCGTCGAGGCCCACACGCTCGCCTGCATGCGCGCCGGCCTCGGCATCGAGGGGACCAACGCCGAGGTGATGATGGGCCAGTGGGAGTTCCAGGTCGGGATCCTCGATCCCCTCGCCATCGGCGACCAGCTGTGGACCGCCCGTTGGCTCCTAAAGCGCATCGCCGAGGAGTTCGACGTCGACGTCAGCTTCGACGCCAAGCCGGTCCCGGGCGACTGGAACGGCGCCGGCGCCCACACCAACTTCTCGACCAAGCAGATGCGCGCGGCCGGCGGCTGGGCGGCGATCATCGCGGCCTGCGAGTCGCTCGGCACCCGTGTGAAGGAGCACATCACCCATTACGGCGCTGGCCTCGAGGACCGTCTCACGGGCGCGCACGAGACCCAGCACTACTCCAAGTTCAGCTACGGCATCTCGGACCGCGGGGCCTCGGTGCGCATACCGGCCCACGTCGCGCGCGACAAGAAGGGCTACATCGAGGACCGCCGGCCCAACGCCAACGTCGACCCCTACGTCGTCGCGCGCCTCATCACCGAGACGGTCTGCTCGGCGGCCGCGAAGTCGGGCACCTCGCGGGCCCCGGCGGCCCGGGTAGCGGCCAAGAAGGTCGGGGCGACGAGGGCCGTGAAGTCGACGGCCAAGGGGGCGGTCAAGAAGACCGCCCGTCGCTGACGATCACCGCGCCCTCGCGCCCGATTGCGGGCGCGTTGGCGCGGCCCGTCCGGCTCCATCCGGGGCCCACGCGGAAGGTGCGAGAATGGCCAGTATGAAAAGCCAGGCCGAGTACG